>NZ_JBWKZE010000001.1:0-344958 GCF_059424205.1 Pseudomonas sp. GW456-12-1-14-TSB6 | reverse complement strand
TGGTCCAGACGGCGCAGGCGGATGACCAGGCCGATCAGGGGCGTGGCGGCATCGCAGAGCGGGTTCCAGGCCAGGCCTCGCATGTCGAACTCTGGATCAGCCAAATGGGTTGAGTTGCTAACCGTGATCGTTTCGCCATCAAAGTTGATGGCGCCGGAGACTTCCTCGTGAAGCCATGCATCTGGTGTTGGCTTAGTCATCTTTCTCACTCCTGATCGCCCAGAACTGCAGTTCCAGCTCCGGGAATTCACCGGCAATGTGGAAACCAAACCCGCTGCCGCTGCTCAGGCCTTGCCACGCAGGGTGATGACGGTCGAGTTCGAAGTAGCTGAAGCCGGCATGGAACGGCAGGTGCCGTGGTGCCACCGGCAACGGCAGCAGCGGGATGCCCGGCAGTTGCAGGCTGACCAGCTGTTCCAAACCTTCGGTAGAGCTGATCTTGATCTGCTTGGGCAGTTGCTGACGCAGCGTCTCCGCGGGCAGTTCGGCCCGCACGGCGAGGATGAATTCGGCGTTGTCCAGCAGGCGTTTGTCGTTCAAGGCAGCGGTGCGCACGCCGTATTGCTGCACGACAATCGGCAGCGACACCGCCCGCGGTTGCAGCACGGTGCCCAAGGCGCGGCGCAGGGTGTGCTCCAGGAGCTCGAAGGATTCGCGCAGATTGTCGTGCTGGTAGGGCGGGTATTCCTGGGGCAGGTGGCCTTCGTCGGTAAAGGTCACCAGTTCGCCGCAGGCCTGGGCCAGTGCGATGTACAGCCGCTCCGGGTGAACCTGGCGTTGGCGGGCCAGGTGCTGAAACAGCGGGAACAAGCGGTTGAGGGTTTGCAGCAGGTTGAAATCGGTGACATCCGCCACGCCCGACTGCCCCGGCGAGCCGATGCGCTGGGCCAGATTCTTGGCGCGCTCGCGCATCAGTCCGGCCACTTCACCCAGGTAGCGGTGCAGCGCCGGCACGGCCTGCAAGGAGAGGCTGGTGGGGTAGAAGTGCTCGTCCATCACCAGGCTGCCATCCGGGCGCTTGTCTTTGATCCTGCCGATGGCGATGCCGGTGAAGGCGCTGCGGTCACTGCGTTCGAGCATCAGTTGAAAATTGGGCACGGCCACGTCCATGCCGACTTGATCGCCGTCATCGCTGTGAGTGTCACGGACTGCTTCGCGGCGGGCGATGTAGCGACTGTTACCGTACTGGTCGGGCCAGCGCACTTCGGGGGCGCCGCTGGAGCGCAGCGGCAGGGCCAGGTAGACGATCTGGTTCACTGCGCTGCTGTCGGCGATCTCCAGAGGAGGAGGCGACGCCAGGTCGTGGGGAATATCGAAGACACTGCCGTCTGGCATGATTCCACACGCCTTGGTAAGAGAGACCTTGCCGAAACTCAGATATTCGCTGTTCAACTCCAGCTCGCTGAAGCCATAGAGAGCGTCGTTCAGGCTATGCATGCGCTGATGCACGGCAGCTTCGGCGGCGCGAGCCTGTTGCTGGAAGTGCTGGGGTTTGACGAACAAACCTTCATGCCAGATGACGGGATTGCGTGAACTCATCGGTGATTACTCGGGGCAAAAGCGGCTGAAAAGGGCGTCATCGGGTTTCTCCTTTGAGGCTGACCTGGGTGGCGTCCAACTGCACCAGCACGGCGTACTGCCGGCCTTTTGGCTCGACCCGCAGGCGCTGTTTCCACTGGCCGACTTCGTCGTTGTGGTAGTTGGCGATTACCGCGATAAACCGGGTGTCTTCATCCAGGGGGCGCAGGTCGACGAACTTGAATTGGCCGGGTTGGAGCAGATAGTCGTCGGCGCGGATGTAGGTGCTGCCCAGGGTCTTTTTCAGGTCCTCGGTCAGGGCCTGGGGACTGGCGTTGACCAACAGTGAGTCATCGGTCAGTTGCAAAACCTTGAAGGTGATCGGCGTAGCGACGTGCTGCAGCGTCGGGTCGCCCCAGGGCGTGGTCAGGCTGACACCCTGGGCGTCATATTCACCCAGCAGCGCATCCTCGAGAGGCGACATCGGTACCTCGGGTTCGGGGTCAACAGTCAGCGGCGACTGGGCGGGCATGCTTTCGTAAAGGTGGCTGAGCAGGGTCTGCACTTTGTCGGTCAGTGCCTGCGGGCTGCTCGCCTGAACGTTGAGGGTGTAGGGCGCGCGGCTCGCATCCTCATCCGGTGCGGTGCCGGTGCTGATCAGGCGTGGATTGACGTGGTCGCTGGCATGCAGGCTCAGGGAGTAGCGGCTGGGCTGATCGTCGGGGCCGCCGACCGGTATCGCAGGATCCCGGATCACTTGGCCGACTTTGTCGAGCATGGTGCACCCGCCGAGAGTCAGGCAGGCGAGCAACAAGACTCCCAGGCGCAAGTTGCTGAGTGGCGTGCCAGGGCGTTTTGGAGTCAATGGGTGAACTTCAGGCGGCTGCTTTGAGGGCGGCGCTGCTTGCAGTGCTCGCAACGGATCACCTTGCTCTGCAAAGTCCACAGATTGGCAAAGGCGCTCGAAGTCCGGGCAAGTGACAGGTCGTGGGCAGGGCAGGGGAAGACTCGGTCGTTCCTCCAGGTGCCAGGCTTGCAGGCCTTGCGACTGGCCGGTAAACAGCTCATCGAGCGAACGCTGGCCTGGAGCGTACTCACCCAGCTGCACCGCGACCCGATACGCGCCAATCTGCAGCAGGTCGCCATCGTTGAGGCTCACTGCCACATTACGGGCCAGCGGCAAATCATGACCATTGGCATAGGTGCTGCCACTGCGATCGATCACGCAGAAACGTCCTTCGACGACCCGGATTTCGCAATGGTTCGGGTGGACGCTGTTTAGGCGATCCACCAGACACCAGTCCGCCGAGGCACTGCCGATGTTGCCACCCCGCAAACCAAACCGATGACTGGGCAGATACCCATGCAGCAATTGCGCAGGATTATTGATAACCAGGCTCAGTTTCATGCGCGCCCCCGAATCCGTACCACGGCGCGATGGCGGTGCTGATGCTCGATAAAGCTGGTCCAGCCCAAGTGGGTGCCGCTGTCGCGTTGCAGGTTGAACGGCGGTACATCCTCTTCGCGCAACCCGAGCTCCAGGTCATAGGCAGTGACGTCGCGCAGCAAAAAATCCATCAACTGACGCAGTCGCCCGAACTGCTCTCCACTGGGCAAAAACTGCCGGAAGCGCGCCTGGGTCAGGTTGGGAATCACCAGAGTGAACTTGCTGGCGCGGGTCTTGCTGCGATCACCCACTACAAAATCGCTACCCAACGTGCCATTGGCCCTGCCCAGCGTCATGCGCTGACATTGTGGAAAGCTCACCGAGCGCACCTCGAATTCACGGATGTGCACGCCGTGCAGATCAAAGCAATGCTCGACAATTCCGGACACCATCGAGGGCGAGCGACTGCGACTGGCGATCAACCCGGCAAAGCTCAACAGACGACCCCATGGCAGCGGCGTGGCGCCGCGCAGGTCGTTATCGTTCAAGCCGATCAGTGAAAACACATAACGCGAAAAACGATCGCTGGCCTCGGCCTGAAAGCGGATGTAGTAGCGGTATTTACGCCAACTGTGGTGCAGCAGGGTCAGCAAGCGATGATTGAAAAAGTCCATGAACGCCGGGCGAATACCGCGTTCCTGGGCTTGCTCGTAGGCCAGACGATCCAGGTAATAACCGGGCAGCGGCGAGTCGGTGCCGTGCAGGCCAAAGAAGCTCGTCTGCAGGCGATAACGCACTTCTGCGCAATCTTCTTCCAGACGTGCTGCCACGACCACATCGGAAGCCGGAAATCCCAACCCCGCGTGGCTTTGCAGCCGCACACGCCGCCGCGCCGCCGCACTCAATGGCTGTGCTTCCAGGTCATCGCCATGCAAGGCGTGCAGATGCTCCAGCAGACGGTGAAACGAATAGTTCCGCGCGTCGGCCAACAGCACGTCGGCTAGATCACGGGCTGTCTGCCGGTCAACAGTGGCCATTCATAACGCTCGTTGTTGGTGGTATTGATCACTTCCAGGCGATGGAAGGAATTGATGCTTGCGTACAGGGCGAAGAAGTGCGAAAGCACGCTGGCAAACAGGTACAACTCGCCCTCGCAGAGAAAGGCGTTCTGGTCCAGTTTCAGTTGGGTCTGCAGGCCACGCACCGGCTGGCCTTTCATCAGCCAGTCGATGGGGGTGGTCACCGCCTCGTGGATGCCATTGAGGCGTTTGCGGGTGGCGCGGGCCTGTTGCAGATCGTGCAACGCAGCGAAATCATAGGCGCGGATTACCGCCTTGAGCGGCTCGGCCGAGAGCAGCGACAGGTAGTTCAGCGACAGGTTGGAAATCAGCGTCCAGTGCAGGCTGCTGTCCAGTACTGGTCGGTAGCTGCGCGTCGGTGCGATCAGGTTGGTGTAAGTGGCAAACGATGGCGTGACTTCAGTTGATCGCGACACATCCCCCACGCCAAGCAACTGCGGCAGGTCGCGATTGGTGCAGGTCAGCTCGATGGACGCCGTTTCATGCTCGCCGATATACAGGCTCTCATCGCCACGCACGAAGGCGATGCGATGGCGCAGGCCTTCGCGGCCGTGGGACTCTTCGATATGTGTGCGGAAGTACAAGGCCGTGCGGCCGCGCGCATGTTCGATCTCATGCTGAAACGATTCGAACGGGGTAAACGTGCGCAGCGGATCGCCCTTGCGCTCCTTGTCGGCGGCGTCCCAGCCGGCGACATTGTCGACGCTGAAAATCTCGTAAGCCTCGGGCTGACTGCCGCTGGGGCTGATGCGCCGCTCCTGGCTGCGTCCGTCCAGGGAGACTGGATTGGCATCGTGGCGGAACAGGTTCACCGCCGGTGCGCAGTACAAGTGCAGGTCGCTGGTACGCAGGCGGATGTCCGGTGGCATGGGCCGGGTGAACTGAAACTCGAAGCGCAGGGTGGGGGCGCTGACATCCGGCCAGACGTGAGCCAAGTCGGTCAGGCTGAAAAAGTGGAAGCGCTGCGGGAATACAAAATATTCCTGCAGGATGCGATAGCCATCGAACACGTTGCGCGGGTAGGGCAGCAGTGCCTCTTCGGCGGTGAAACCGGGGAAGCCAATATCCTTGGCCGACAGGCGATAGCGTTGGCCATTGATGTGCAGCGTGACGCTGTCCAGGTAATGGGCAAGCCATAGGTACAAGGTCAACGCAGTGGCGCTATCGCCGCCCAGATGAAATTCCAGCTGGTTACAGGCCATGCTGGTGAGCGGTTGCTCCGTCAACACCTTGAGATCGATACGCATCACCGAGGCCTCACGACTGTGGGCATCGCTGACCTCCTGCAAGGCGAGCGGGTACAGATTGACGTCGGTGCACGTGCGAAACTGGCAGGAGATGCCATCCACCGGTTTGGCGAACAACGGCGTGCCCTTGGGAATCACCTGGCACTGGCTGATCGCATCGGGCAAGGGTGTAAAGCGAATGATGGTCGCACTGGGCAGAGGCCGCAGGTAGTTGGGCCAGAGCATCTGCAATAGCGGATGGGTCAGCTCCGGCAAATCGTCATCGATCTTCATCCCCAGCTTGGCGGTGAGGAACGCGAAGCCCTCCAACAGCCGCTCCACGTCCGGGTCGCCGGCCTGATCGCCGAGAAACTGCGCGAGTTGCGGATTGTCTTCGGCGAACTCTCGCCCGAGTTCGCGCAGGTAGCGCAGCTCCTCGGCAAAGCGTTGTTTCAGGTCCATTGCTTCCTCATCTCACGCGGGTGTAGCCGTCGCGGCCATGCATGGCCACTTCGATCTGCACCTGTTCTTCCTTGTGGCTGACCCGCACCTGGCAATCCAGGCGAAAGTTCAGTTCCAACGGCAAGTCCGGGTCGGGTTGATATCGCACGCCCGTTACCTTGATACGTGGTTCAAATGCCTCCACCGAGCGCCGGATGTCGGTGCTGATGGCGACCACCAGATCACTGCTGGCCTGGGTGACCCCATTGAAGTCGCGCAGGCCCAGTTCAGGGCTGCTTTGCGAGCAGCCCTGGCGAGAGTTGAGCACCTGTTCCAAGTGGTGTTTTATCGCCTCGACACGCTGGCGGGCCTGTTCATCCGCGCTGCCCGGGCGGTAGCGCGGTGCGTCGGGCTCGAGACGTTCAAACAGGCTGCCGCCCACTTATTGCGTATCCAGTCGACCGACCAGCGAGATCTCGAAGTTGGCGCCCATGTACTTGAAGTGTGGTCTTACCGACAGCGACACTTGGTACCAGCCCGGATTCCCGGCCACGTCCTGAACTTCAATTTTCGCGGCACGCAAGGGGCGACGGCTGCGTACGTCACTCGAAGGGTTTTCCTGGTCGGCGATGTACTGCTTGAGCCACATGTTCAGCTCGCGTTCCAGGTCCTGGCGTTCTTTCCAACTGCCGATCTGCTCGCGTTGCAGCACCTTGATGTAGTGGGCCAGGCGATTGACGATAAACAGGTACGGCAACTGGGTGCCGAGCTTGTAGTTCGTCTGGGCTTCCTGGCCTTCGCGGGTCTTGGGGAAGCTCTTGGGCTTTTGCACCGAGTTGGCGGAAAAGAACGCCGCATTGTCGCTGTCCTTACGCATGGTCAGCGGAATGAACCCGGCTTCGGCCAGTTCAAATTCCTTGCGGTCGGAAATCAGTACTTCGGTGGGGATCTTGGCCTGTAATTGGCCGAGAGATTCGTACAGATGCACGGGCAGATCATCCACCGCGCCGCCGGATTGCGGACCGATGATGTTCGGGCACCAGCGGTAGCGGGCGAAGCTGTCGGTAATCCGCGAAGCCATGAGGAACGCAGTGTTACCCCACAGGTAATTGTCGTGGTCACCGTCGACGGTTTCGTCATAGCCGAAGCTGCGAGTGGTGTTGTCGTCGGTGCTGTACGGCGTGCGTAGCAGGAAACGTGGCAGGGTCAGGGCCAGATGACGAGCATCTTCGGATTCACGCAGGCTGCGCCATTTGGTGTGGCGTGGGCCGTCGAAAATGTCGCTGATTTCCTTAAGGTCAGGCAGCCCCTGGAAACCTTCCAGATTGAACAACTCTGGGCCTGCGGCCGAGACGAACGGCGCATGGGACATGGCGCCGATGGAAGCCACGTAACTGAGCAACTTGATATCTGACGAACCAGGGCCAAAGGTGTAGTTGCCGACGATGGCACCAACGGGCTCACCACCAAACTGGCCGTAGCCGGCGGTATAGACGTGCTTGTACAAGCCGCTGCGGGTGATGTCACCGGCGTTGTCGAAGTCGTCCAGCAGCTCTTCTTTGGTGACATGCAGCATTTCCAGCTTGATGTTCTCGCGAAAGTCCGTGCGATCCACCAGCAGCTTCAGCCCACGCCACGACGACTCCAGTTGTTGGAACTGCGGCTGATGCACAATCACGTCCATCTGCTTGCTCAGGGCATGATCAATCTCGGCGATCATCTGGTCGACCCGATGCTTGTTGACCGGCTGTTGGTGATCGCCGCTTTGCAGAATCTCGCTGATGAACGCAGCCACGCCTTGGCGAGCTACCGCGTAGCCTTCCTGAGACGGGCGCATGGTGGTGTTGGCCAGCAGTTGATCAAGCAACGACGGCTGTTCGTCAGCCACCAACACTTGGGTGGCGGCGCTTTCCATAGACATGGGGAGTACTCCGTTGAGAAGGGCGTTCAATTCAGTCGTTGGGCGCGTCGAGCACCAGGTCCAGTTCACTGGCCAGGCGTTGGCGGGCGGTTGCATCGGTCAGCAGGTTTTGCAGGTGTTTGCGAAAGGCCGGAACGTTGCCCATCGGACCTTTGAGTGCAACGAGGGCTTCGCGAAGTTCCAGCAACTTGTTCAATTCGGGAATTTGTCGGGCGACGGCATCAGGGCCGAAGTCATGAATGTTTTTGAATTGAAGCCGTACGTTCAAATCGGTGTCGCAGTCTTTGCTTAAAACGGACGGAACCGCCATGTCCAGGGCAACTTCGGCCTTGGTCAGAACTTCATTAAACGTATCTTTGTCGATGCGTACAGCTTGCCGGTCTTCCAGGGCAGTAAGTTCGCCGTGGCCTTTGAAGTCACCGGTGATCAGCAACTTCAGCGGCAACTCAACTTCGGCCTGTTGATCGCCCGTGGCCGGGACGTACTTGATGTTGATGCGCTCTTTGGGCGCGACAGAGCCGTGATTTTTCGACATGGGAAGAATCCTTTTCATAAAGTCGGCGTATTAGAAACAGTTGTTGCAACGTTTGTCTTGTAGGACGTTGTGGACGCGATTCGTGGGCTTTTAATGTAGGAAATAATACCTTGCGGATCGTTACTGGTTTTCCTACAACTTCCACGGATACATCTGAAGGGCGTGTCTTTTTGTTGGGACTTTTGCAAGGCGCTGTTTGTTTTCTACTTGCTTATTCATTGAGTTCTGGTGAGGCTCCGTAAGTTAATTTGTTGAACTTTCAAATAAGTCATGTTGATTTTAAAGATGCTGAGAACATCGGATTCTGATTTCGACGAGACATACTCAGGAGGCGTTGATGCACGGGCAAGGATGGAAATGGGGGCTTTGTCTGACGGTCGTGGCCGTAATGGATGTGCAGGCGGCAACACAAGACTGCCCCTCAATTGTCTCGCCCTTGAAGCGCCTGGAGTGTTTTGATTTGGCCGCTGGCACGCCCATCCATCACGCGCCAGCGGCGCCACGCGCCGTTGGGCAGGTACTGCCGATTATCGATCTGGTGCAACGCAACGAAGTCAAGCGTCCACCCGAGGATCAGCGTTTTCTGCTGTCGTCGTTTCCAGAGCCGGACGATGAGCGGCAACAACGGCTGGTGATCTCCGCCCCGGCCCTGGGCGCGTTGCCACCTCGACCTCACCTGGTTATCAGTTGCGAATCGAAAATTTCCCGCCTGCAACTGGTACTGGATGAGCCAGCCAAACCCAACAAAATTCGCATCCAGCTGTTCAAGGACGACCGACCGGTTTCCGAGGCCTATCGGTGGCAAGTGCTGGACGATGCCGGGTTGGTGGTGGATGCGGGTCGAGGGCTGCAGGCCATTGCCTTGTTACGCAACATGGGCGGCGGCCAGCGCCTGCGACTGGAGAGTGACTACCTGCGGCTGAACGGGCTGGTGTTCGACGCTGAAGGGCTGGGCGAACTGATAGAGCAGGAGCGCAAGGTATGTCGCTGGTGATCGACGTTCCGGCGGATACCGTCAAGCGACTGCTGACCCCCATCGACCCAGAACAACTCGCCGGCCATTTCGATGTGGAGGACGAAACCTATCAGGCCATCGATCAGGAAATGGTCAAGCTCGGCGGCCTGCGCGAAAGCGACATCGATTGGCCGTATATCGACGAAGCGTCCCGCGAATACCTGGCCACCCAGTGCAAGCACTGGCGCATCCTCGGTCATCTGCAAGTAGTGTGGCTGCGGACCCGGCAATGGGCGCGCTGGGCGGATGCGTTGGGTTTGGTGGCCGGTATGGTCGACCTGTATTGGGACAATGCCTATCCCAAGCCCGGCCCGACGGGCTATCTGAACAAGCGTAAGCAGGTGCAGCGCCTGTTGGAGAACCTGGTGCAGGTGTTGCCGTCCCTGGATCGCAGTAGCTTTACCCCGGCTTGCCAGGCGGCTGCGGAATTGGCCATGGCTACCCTGCAAAGATGCGTGGAAACCGCCAGGTTCGATCCCGCCCCGTTGGAGGCGTTGCAACGCCAGTTGAGCAAATACAGTGAGCCGGTCGTTGCCGCTGAAGCGTCCCATGCAGTCACCTCCAGCGGCGCTCTGGATTCAGCATTTTTCACCAGCCCCAAGCTGCAGGCGCCAGGCAACGAGCGTGAACAGCGGCGCGCCGTGTTGAGCATGGCCGAGCAGATCAATCAACAAGATCCCTACGACCCCACCGGTTATCAATTACGACGCTTCGGCCTGTGGTCGCATTTGCGCACCGCGCCCCCCGTCACCCGCGATCGTCGAACCGAATTGACCGCCGTGCCCAAGGACATAGTCGACGGTTACCAGGACGCGCTGAACCACAATACGCTCGACCCGAACCTGCTGCCGCGTCTCGAAAAAAGCGTCTGCGCCTCACCGTACTGGTTGCGCGGCAGCTACTTGGCCGCCCAAGTCGCCTCGCGCCTGGCGATGGAAGAAGTGGCCGCTGCCATTCGCCAGACCTGCGAACGTTTCGTCTGCCGCCTGCCGGCCCTGCTGGAGTTGTGTTTCAGCGATGGCACACCGTTCGTGGACGCACAAACCCAGGCATGGATCACCGCCGCCGATGAGGCGCGAACCACCGGCAGCCCCGTGCAGGAATACGCCGGCCTGCGCGACGAACTGACCACCCAACTCAACACCGAAGGCGTCGAAGTGGTTCTGCTGCGCTTGCAGGACCTGCACGCCTCTCATGACGCCCCGCGCCAGCGCAGCTACGCCACAGTGATTGCTGCCGACCTGCTGGCATCGCGTGGCCTGTCGTGGCTGGCGGACGACCTGTACGCCAGCGTTGCGCGGTTGATGCGCGATACCACGGCGC
Source organism: Pseudomonas sp. GW456-12-1-14-TSB6 (assembly GCF_059424205.1). Taxonomy (NCBI): domain Bacteria; kingdom Pseudomonadati; phylum Pseudomonadota; class Gammaproteobacteria; order Pseudomonadales; family Pseudomonadaceae; genus Pseudomonas; species Pseudomonas sp. GW456-12-1-14-TSB6. The sequence goes on along the minus strand of NZ_JBWKZE010000001.1, from coordinate 334,513 downwards.
AGGGGTGGGAGCCGGAGTTATACCGGAAAGTGGCGCAGCCCATCGACGACAGTCATTTGATTAAAGCGGTTAAGGAGTAGGAGCGATTTATGGGGATGTTCTGGGGATACGTCAAACGTTGGGGCCTGCCGGTAATGCGTCAGTTCAACCAGGCATTGCCGATACTGGTGCTGCTGGGCGTGGTGTTTTTATTGATCGCTATCTGGTGGCTGGGCCCGCAGTGGGCCTGGCGTGAACATCGGCCGCTGAGCGAGTTGGCGATGCGCGTCTCGGCCAGCGTTGTGGTGCTGGTGGTGCCGCTGCTGATCTGGGCATGGCGGGTGCGTAGTCGTTATCACCGGCTGCAGCTTGAACGCCAGCACGAGGCCGCGGTGCAGGCCGACCCGTGCCTGCCTTACATCGAGGCGCAGGAGCGAGCACTGGACCGCAGCTTGGGCAACTTGCTCAACAACATGGAACGCCGCCGTTCGCTCTATCAATTGCCATGGTATCTGGTGCTGGGCGAGGAAAATGCCGGCAAGACCAGCCTGATCACACGCTCCAATCAGAGCTTTGCCTTGTCCCATGTGACCAGGGCCGGGGTCAGGGCGCACCAGGAAGAACAACTGGCCTATCCGGTGGATTGGTGGATCGGTGACGAGGCGGTGTTGATCGACCCGCCGGGTGAATTCCTCAGTCATCCGGAGCCAGCGGCTGATAGCGTCGAGCAGCAGGGCGCGATCCAAGGCAAGGTCAAACCGGTATTGCCCGCTGGCACTCACCCACGTCTATGGCGGCACCTGATCGACTGGCTGGCGCGCAACCGCAGCCGTCGCGCATTGAACGGCGTGGTGTTGGTGATCGATGTGCAGGCCTTGTTGGCGCAACGTCCCGAACAACGCAAGGCCCACGCCAACCTGCTGCGCACCCGGCTGTTTGAGCTGACGCGGCAATTGGGTACGCGCTTGCCGGTGTACGTGACGCTGAGCAAGTTCGACCTGCTGGAAGGCTTCGAAGAGTTCTTCGCCCGGTTGTCGCATAGTGGGCGCGAAGACCTGCTGGGTTTCACCTTCAGTCTGGACGCGGTGGATGATTTCGATGCCTGGCTGACGGAACTGACCCGCCAGTACCAGATCTTTGTCACCTACCTGAGTGAACAGATCTTCGACAGTGTCAAGGAGTCGCGTGGGCTGACCGAGCGCGATCGACTGCAGGGCCTGTTGCGTCAGATGGCGGGCCTGCGCCCGGCACTGTCGGGTTTCCTGAGCGAAATGCTCGGCAGTGATCGTTTCACCACCCCTGCGCTGGTGCGCGGGCTGTATTTCTCCTCGGTATTTCAGCAGGGCACCTTGAGCAATGCCTTCGTCAAAGAGGCAGGGCAAGCGTATCAACTGCCGCCACCGCCTCCCGAGGTCAAGCCTGCTGGTGGCACTGCGATCTACTTTGCCCAGCAGCTTTTCCAGCGAGTGATTTACCCGGAAGCAGGTCTGGCGGGTGACAACATCAAGGTGGCCCGTAACAAGCGACGACTGCTGATCGCTGGCTTCAGCGTCGCGTCCTTGGGCGTTTTGGTGGTGATCGGAACCTGGCAGTTTTACTTCAACATCAACCGCGACAAGGCTGCGAGCGTCCTGGCCAAGAGTCAGGAGTTCAGTGAACGGGACATCGACACCAAGGTCGACACGACCGGGCGCAATCTGCTGGTGCCGCTGGATCAGATTCGCGATGCGGTGCTGGTGTACGGTGACTATCGCGAGGCATGGCCGCTGCTGGCGGATATGGGGTTGTATCAGGGGAGAGCGATTGGTCCGACGGTGGATGAGGCCTATCTGAATCTACTGTCCAAACGCTTTCTGCCGGCGATTGCCAGCGGTGTGCTGGATGCCATCAATGCCGCGCCCGCCGGTAGTAATCAGCAACTGGCGGCCTTGCGCGTTTACCGCATGCTTGAAGAACGGCAAAACCGCCGCCCGGCCATCGTCGAGGAGTGGGTCGCCAAACAGTGGCAGAGGGCCTATCCCGGGCAGGGCCAGTTGCAGGCCGACTTGATGAGACACTTGGGCTACGCCCTGAAATACGCCGACGCCGATTTGCCGCACTACCGTGAGCGCGTTGCCCAAGTGCAACAACAGTTGCGCCAGTTGCCTATGGCTGAACGGGTCTACATGAACCTGAAACAGGATGCCCAAGAGCGTTTGCACCGCCCGCTGGACCTGCGCGCCGAGGTCGGTCCGGCGTTCGACATCGTCTACAGTCCATTGAACACCGATCAAGAGGGTAGCGGCCTGATGCTGGCACCGCTGCTCACGGCCAAGGGCTTCAGGGACTACTTTGAGCCTGGCACCGAGGGCATCATCGAGCTGGCAATGATCGACCAGTGGGTGCTCGGCGAGCGGCAACGCCTGGACTATTCCGACGAAGACCGCAAAGTACTGACCCAGCGGGTCCGCGCGTTATACAGCGCCGATTATGTCGACAGCTGGCGACGTGCGCTGAATCAGTTCGCGATCACCGACTTCGACGACCTCAGTCACGGCGTGGCCGTGCTGGAGCAGGTCACTGGCCCGGCCGCCCCTCTGCGGCGTTTGCTGGAAACCTTGCGCGACAATAGCGTGATTTACCCGTCGGCGCCCTTGGTCGAAGGGCAGGCACCACTGACGTTGGACAAGGTGTCGGACGGCCAGCAACAAGCTGCGGGTATCCGGCGCGCGTTTTCCAGCCTGACGGAACTGACCACCACGCGCGGCGAGCAGCCGTCCTATTACGAAGAAACGCTACGTTCCGTCAGCGCCGTCTACGACTACGCCAAAGCCGTGCACGACAATCCCGACCCCGGCAAAGCGGCGCTGAAAACCGTGCTCAATCGTTTTTCCCTCGGCGGTGCCGATCCGATTGCCAACCTGCAACGTGTCGCCGTCGGCCTGCCTGAACCACTCAACCAGCAAATCAAAAAGCTCGCCGACCAGACCTCGCAGGTACTGGTGATTGCCGCCTTACGCGAACTGGAAAAACGCTGGGACAGTGATATCTACAGTTTTTACCGCGACCGGCTGGCGAGCCGCTACCCGTTCAAGGCCAGCGGCGAGGACGCCTCGCTGGAAGACTTCGAAGCCTTCTTCAGCCCGCAGGGGCGTCTACAGCAGTTCCACGATCAATACCTGAACGTGTTCCTCAAGGACAACCTCGATGCTCTGTACTCCGAAAACCTTGGCGGCTACCTGGTACGCAGTGACGTGTTGGAACAGCTCAAGAAGGTCGAGCGCATCCGCGACACTTTCTTCAACCACCGCGGCCACCTGGCCGTGCAACTCACCATCGAACCCCTGGCCCTGAGCGCGACCCGTCTGAGCAGCATGCTCAGCGTCGACGGCCAACTGATTCCTTACCAGCACGGCGCGCCGCAACGCACGGGGTTGGTGTGGCCCAACAGTCTGGGCAACACCAATGGCAGCCAACTGACGCTGGTGCACAGCAGCGGCAACACCGCCAGCCTTAGCTATCGCGGGCCGTGGTCGTTGTTCCGGCTGCTCAGCCGTGGGCATCTTAATGGCAGGACCGACACCAGCGTGGACCTGACCTTTGCCGTCGCCGATGGCTTGATGCGCTATCGGATTGGGGCGGAGAAGGCCAACAACCCGGTTACCCAACGCAGTTTTGAAGGGTTTGTGTTGCCGAGGACGTTGTTGGAGGAGCGTCGATCAAACAAAACCATAAACAGGGTTGAGGGGGTCGCCTTAACGGAGACGGGCAGGAAGTGACTCACCAGCCATTCCCTGACTCCAATCCCTGCACCAACAGGAAATGCGGCCTAAAGCCATGACGTCGACGTTCGTCATTCAAGGGCTGCCAACGAGTACAGGAGATTCACACGTGAAAGGTTTCAAGGGGTATATCGGTATCGCGGGACTGGCGCTGCTGTCGGCCAATGCCTGGGCCGATCTGCCTCACAGCTCGATTCTGAGTCGCTATGGCGTGACACCCGATCAACTGCCAGAGCCGGCCAAAAGCGAAGACGCCAAACCCGTCGAAGAAAAAAACCGCTTTCATATCCAGCCCGAACAACCGTTCGTGACCGTTCGCATCGGCGAAGACCATGAGCCGGAAATGACCGGAAATCTGAGCATCGACCGCATGGCGCAACAGGAGCGTCAGCGCTGCCAGCGCTTGCAGGAAGAACTGGTTCGCCGTGGCGAGCGTCCTTTCAGTTGCGACGGCTCTCTCCCGGGCATGGCGTTACCACGCTGATGAATGCAAAAAAGGCTGCGATCCCATAGGGTCGCAGCCTTTTTTGATGTTTTATCCGTCAGTCTTCTTTGCGCACCGTGGCCACTTCGTCGGCACGTACGCGGACTTTGGCGCCGGAAATATCCTTGAACTCGTAGAAGCCATCCTCGGTTTTGGTATCGGGCATGTCTTCGGTCAGATATTGGGTGCCGTTCTGCAGGGTAACCACCGTCGGGGTCGAGCAACCGGCCAGGGTCAGCAGGGCCGCAACAGCCAACGGGATCCCGAGAGTCTTGATTTTCATAAGCAGCATTCCTGTTCATTTCGACCATTGTCGGCCTCTAACGCGGTTGGTGCCATTACGCCGGGAAAAGTTCGATGGCCACCTGAAAAAATCTGCAATGAAGGTGCCACTGATCTTTTTCCGTTTGCGCCTGCCGGGGCAGGCTGGTATCTGTACGCATAACCAGTACTCGCTTGCCATGGCCCCGAAATTACCGTGACTGCCAATCCCCTCGACGATCCGTTCTATTACCTCAACAACTTCCGCCAGGTGCTTGATTGGCTTGAGCTTCGCTATGCCGATGTCATGAGCGAAACGGAACATGCCTTCATTCGCGAGTTCAAGGCGCTGCCGCGTCCGTCCCAGGGCCTGCTGGTGCGTATGGTGATGCGAAAGGGTGTACATTTCCGGGCCAGCAAGCTGAATTACACGGAAATCGGCGACATCGCCGAGGCGGCGCAACCGCTGCTGGAGCATGGCTGGCTCCATGAACAGGCGCCGTTGTCGATGGCGGAACTGTTCGAGGTGTTGCTCAAGGCCGAGATCCTGCAAGCCTTCGGCCCGGCCATCGACCAGCCCCGAGGCAAGAAAGTCGACTGGTTGCCGCAGCTGCACGAACAATTCCCCGAGCCCCGCAGTTTCGTGCAATGGTGCCCGGCGCTGGCGGATCGGCTGTTCAGCCTGACGCTGATGGACCTGTGCGACCGTTTTCGCCTGATGTTCTTCGGCAATCTCTATCAGGACTGGTCGGAATTCGCGCTCGCCGATCTTGGCATCTTCACTTATGAAAAAGTCGAATTCTGCGCCGATTCCCGGGGCTTGCGCAGCCGTGCCGACGTCGATGCCTGCCTGTTTCTGCACGATTGCCAGCTGTATTTCGAAGCCGGCGAGCCGCTGGAGCCGATCGTCGAACAAGTCGCGGCGCTGCATTTCGATAACCCGTGGCTGCAACGCCGACGCGGCAAGCTGTTGTTCCAGATCGGCCAATACTGCGAGCGCCTCGGCGAATTCGCCCTGGCGCTGAAGATCTATCGCGACTGCGCCTATCCCGGCGCGCGATTGCGGATGATCCGCGTGCTTGAGCGCAGCGCCAAATATGCGTTGGCTCTGGAACTGGCGGTCATTGCCGAGCAGGCGCCGGAAACCGCTACCGAACAGCAGGGCCTGCAACGGCTGGTGCCGCGTTTGCGGCGCAAGCTCGGCGGCCCACCGATCAAGCGCACGGCGCCCGGCATGGTGGAACGGCTGGACCTGCATCTGCCGCGTCTCGATCCGGCGTTGTCGGTGGAATATCACGTTCAGGCGCACCTGCACGAAGAAACGGGCCCGGTGCATTACGTGGAAAACAGCCTGATCAATTCACTGTTCGGCCTGTTGTGCTGGCCGGCGATCTTCGCACCATTGCCGGGCGCTTTCTTTCACCCGTTCCAGCGCGGGCCGGTGGATCTGCTCAATGAAGACTTCCAGCCCCGACGCGCCGAGCTGTTTCAGGCCTGTCTGGCCGAACTCGACGATGGCCGCTATGCCGACACCATCCGCGCGCGGTTCGCCGCCAAATGGGGCGTGCAGTCGCCGTTCGTGTTCTGGGGCGCGCTCAATGAAGAACTGCTGGAGCAGGCTTTGGCCTGTCTGCCGGCCGAACACCTCAAGCACTGGTTCAGCCGTCTGCTGCTGGACATCAAGGCCAATCGCGCCGGCATGCCCGACCTGATCCAGTTCTGGCCGCAGCACAGGACCTACCGGATGATCGAAGTCAAAGGCCCGGGCGATCGGCTGCAAGACAATCAATTGCGCTGGCTGGAGTTCTGCCACACGCACCGGATGCCGGTCGCCGTGTGTTACGTGCAATGGGCGGAGCAGGGCGCTTGAGCTACAGCATCGCCGTGCGGGCACTGTGCGAATTCACCGCGAAAACCGGTGACCTCGACTTGCGCTTCACCCCGTCACCGACCGCGCTGGAGGGGATTGCCGGGCATCGCACCGTGGCGTCCCGGCGCAACGACGCCTACCAGAGCGAAGTGGCGCTGGAGGGCGCATTCGGGCCATTGAAGGTCAAGGGCAGGGCGGACGGCTACGACCCGACGCAGAACTGCCTGGAAGAGGTCAAAACCTACCGTGGCGACCTGGGCAAGCAACCGGCCAATCACCGTTCGTTGCATTGGGCCCAGGCGAAGATTTACGGCTGGTTGATGTGCTGCCGATTGCAGCTTGAGCAGATCAATCTGGCGCTGGTGTATTTCGACATCGTCACGGAAAAGGAAACCTGCCTGGTCGAGGCGTTCAGCGCTGATGCGCTGCGACAGTTCTTCGAACAGCAGTGCGGTTTGTTCCTCGCGTGGGCCGAACAGGAAATGGCCCACCGCGAAGCGCGCAACCGGGCGGCGCAGCAGCTGGGTTTTCCCCATGCCACGTTTCGCCCCGGCCAGCGTCACCTCGCCGAATCGGTGTTCAAGGCCGTCAGCACCGGGCGCTGCCTGATGGCCCAGGCCCCAACCGGGATCGGCAAGACCCTCGGCACCCTGTTTCCGATGCTCAAGGCATTGGCGCCGCAACAACTGGACAAGGTCTACTTCCTCACTGCCAAGACACCCGGACGCAAACTGGCGCTGGATGCGGCGCAAGTGCTGTTCGAGCACAGCGAAACCTTGCCCCTGCGGGTGCTGGAAATGGTCGCCCGGGACAAGGCCTGCGAACACCCGGACAAGGCCTGTCACGGTGAATCCTGCCCGTTGGCCCAGGGCTTTTACGACCGTTTACCCGCCGCCCGTGAGGCTGCCAGCCAATTGCGCCTGCTGGATCAGGCCGCACTGCGGGACGTCGCGGCGCGGCACGGGGTGTGTCCGTATTACCTGAGCCAGGAAATGGCCCGCTGGGCCGACGTGGTGGTGGCGGACTACAACTATTACTTCGATTTCAGCGCGCTGCTGTTCGGTCTCGCGCAGTTCAATCAATGGAACGTTGCGGTGTTGGTGGACGAGTCGCACAACCTGGTCGAGCGCGGGCGGCAGATGTACAGCGCCACTCTCGATCAGGCGACACTGGGCAGCGTGCGCAAAACCGCGCCCGAGGTCCTGAAAAAGTCTTTGCAACGGGTCAATCGTGAATGGAACGCGCTGCACAATGACCAGTTCGCGCCGTATCAGGCCTACGACAAGGCGCCGGAAAAACTGTTGCAGGCGCTCTCATCCTGCACGGCGAGCATCGGCGACTACCTCAACGATCACCCGCAAGGGCTCGACAGCGGACTGCAGAACTTCTACTTCGAAATGCTGCAATTCGGCCGGGTGGCGGAACTGTTCGACGCGCATTATCTGTTCGACATCAGCAAACGCGATCTCGAACGCAAACGCCCGTTATCACAACTGTGCCTGCGCAACGTGGTGCCGGCGGCGTTCATCGGCCCGCGCCTGACGGCGGCGCGCAGCAGCGTGCTGTTTTCCGCCACCCTCAGCCCGCGCCACTATTACGCGGATTTGCTCGGCACCCCGGCCGACACGGTCTGGATCGACGTCGAGTCGCCGTTCAGCGCCGAACAATTGCAGGTGCAGATCGTCAGCCGGATTTCCACGCGTTTCACGCACCGGCAAGCATCGCTGGAACCGATTGTCGAGCTGATCGCCCGCCAGTTCAGTGAACGTCCGGGCAACTACCTGGCGTTCTTCAGCAGCTTCGATTACCTGCAACAGGTCGCGCAGTTGCTCGCCGAGCGGCACCCACACATCACCCGCTGGCAGCAATCCCGAGGCATGACCGAAGGCGCGCGGCAGGACTTTCTCGATCAATTCACCGCCGACAGCCAGGGCGTCGGTTTTGCCGTGCTCGGCGGCGCCTTCGGTGAAGGCATCGATCTGCCCGGCGCGCGGCTGATCGGCGCGTTCATCGCCACCCTCGGGCTGGCACAGCTCAATCCGGTCAATGAACAGATGAAGCGCCGTATGGCAGCGATCTTCGGTGCGGGCTACGACTACACCTATCTTTTCCCAGGCGTGCAGAAAGTGGTGCAGGCTGCCGGGCGGGTGATCCGTACCCAGCAGGATCGCGGCGTGGTGATGCTGATCGATGATCGTTTTGCCGAAAGCCGAATCAAGCAATTATTGCCGTTCTGGTGGTCGTTGAGCAGTGAGAATCCGGTTGGCGATGTTGCGGGATAACGTCAGTGCGACTTGAGGGGATTTTACTTGGACTTGTAGGACATATTTCCTTATAAAACAGCGACATATCTTGTGAAAAACCCCCTTTGATAAATCGCGAACTTCAGTCTTTATTCAGTAAGCCGGATCTCGGTCTCTCGCGATATTTGATAAGGAAATCAATATATGTCCGCTACCCACACTTATACGTATACCTCCGAGCAGGTCACTTCAGCCTTCAATGACATCAGCACAACCCTGTTCGCCGGAATCACTGCACAGCTCACACCCACTATCCTGGTGACAGCCGGAGTGCAAAGCTCGGGGAAAACCTACCTGCTGGAAAAACAACTGCTTCCTTCCGGCCTCTATAAAAATTACGTCCGTCTGTATCTGCCGGAGTATCGGGAGAAGCATCCGCAATACCAGGAGATGATCAAGCTGGGCACGTTGCACGCCTACGAACATACGAATGACTTCATTCGTGATTTGAGCAGGAAAATCTTTGAACGGGCTTTTGAGCAAAAGCTCAACATCATTTTCGAATGCGCGTTCGACAGTATCGAGTTTGCGACTCTGCCTGACTACATGGCCAACGCCGGTTACAGGCTTGAGGTTCACATCGTGGCCTGCAACTATCCGTTCGCATTTATTTCCGGCGTCCAGAGAGGGTTCAAAAGCCTGGAGAAAGGCGAGCTCGAACGTTTTGTCCGACCTTCGGAACTGAAATCCAGTTTTGGAAATGCCCACGCAGTGATCTACGCGCTCGACGCTGCGGCCAAAAGAGTCGGCGGCTCACAGGTGTTCCTTTACGAACGAGGTTTTGGGGCCATGAGGGAGCGTGTCGTGCGTGCGCACAGCTTGTATGCTCGAGATATGCAGAACAAGCTCTCCGTTACCTCAACATCCACGCCGTTCAGCTACAGCGCCTATGAGCGCATCATCGGCAAATCGCTCAACAGCGACAGCGAACGTCACGAGGTGATCAAGGAGAGTCATCTCGCCCTGCACAAGGCTGCGCAGTATGCAATGCAGGTACCGGACTTTCTTTTCGATGCACTTTATGCCCGGATCGCCAAATATGTTCAACGTTGAGCGAGCCGAGGTTCGGACATGAGGTGCTATTGCGCCTTTCCATTCCGCTGGTTTGCCGCATACTCGGGTTATTGAAGATCTGTTTCGAGCCAAGCCTGATGAGCGATAACAAGAAGTCCGCTGCAATCGAAGACATGCGTTTTCGTTTGCTGATCGATGCGGTGGTCGATTACGCGATCTACATGATCGACCCCGAAGGCATCATCACCAGCTGGAACTCCGGCGCCAAACGCTTCAAGGGTTACGAAGAAGCCGAGATCCTTGGCGAGCACTTTTCAAGGTTCTACACCGACGAAGATCGCGCCAACGGTATGCCGCAGCGGGCGCTGGACACGGCGATCCGCGAAGGCCGGTTCGAGGGTGAGGGCTGGCGGGTACGCAAGGATGGCACGCATTTCTGGTGCCACGTGGTGATCGATCCAATTTTCAGCCCGAGCGGGCAACTGCTCGGGTTTGCCAAGATCACCCGCGACCTGACCGACCGCAAGATGGCCGAAGAAACCCTCAAGCAGAGCGAACAGCAGTTTCGCCTGCTGGTTCAGGGCGTCAGCGACTACGCGATCTACATGCTCAGCCCGGACGGCCGCGTGTCCAACTGGAACCCTGGTGCGCAGCGGATCAAGGGCTACAGGCCGGAAGAGGTCATCGGCCAGCACTTTTCGATGTTCTACACCCCTGAAGATCGTGAGATCGGCGAACCCCAGCGCGCTCTGGAAACCGCTGCGCGCGAGGGCCGTTTCGAGAACAAGAGCTGGCGTCTGCGCAAGGACGGTACGCGATTCCTGGCGCATGTGGTGGTCGATGCGATTCGCGGTGAAACCGGCACCTTGCTGGGTTTCGCCAAGATCACCAGGGACGTGACCGAAGCCACCGAGGCGCAACAGGCACTGGAGAAAACCCGTGAAGCGCTGTTCCAGGCGCAGAAAATGCAGGCCATCGGTCAGTTGAGCGGAGGTATCGCCCACGACTTCAACAACTTGCTGACGGTGATCCTCGGCAACCTGGAAATCGTGCGCAAACGTATGGGCGACGACCCGAAAGTCAGCCGCCTGCTGGAAAACGCCACGCAGGGAGCATTGCGCGGCGTATCGCTGACCCAACGCATGCTGGCCTTTGCCCGGCGGCAGGAGCTCAAGACCGAACCGATCGATATCCCGAAACTGGTGCAGGGCATCACCGGGTTGTTGCGCAGCTCACTCGGGCCCGGGATCCGCATCGAAACGCAGTTTCCCGAAGACCTGCAAGCGGTGCTGGCCGACAGCAATCAGCTCGAACTGGCGGTGCTCAACCTCGCCACCAACGCCCGCGACGCCATGCCCGAGGGCGGCAGCGTCACCATCAGCGCGGAACCTGAAGTGGTCATCGAACAAAACGATTCGACGCTCGCGGCCGGGCGTTATGTCTGTCTGCGGGTGACCGATACCGGGGAAGGCATGGACGCTGATACGCTGGCGTCGGCAACCGATCCGTTTTTCACCACCAAGGGTTTGGGCAAGGGCACCGGCCTGGGATTGTCGATGGTCCATGGCTTCATCGAACAACTGGGCGGCCGGTTCATTCTGAAAAGTATCAAGGGGCAGGGCACCACTGCTGAGCTCTGGTTACCGGTCGCCATCGACGGAGTCGCGACCCAATCGTCCGGCACGATGGTGTCCACCGTTACAGTGCCGCGCCTCAGCGTGCTGGTGGTGGATGATGACAGTCTGGTGCGTACCAGCACCGTCCTGCTGCTGGAAGACCTTGGCCATCGGGTGATCAGCGCCGCCTCTGGTACCCACGCGCTCGAGCTGTTTGACCAGGGAGAGGTCATCGACCTGATGATCACCGACATGGCCATGCCGCATATGAGCGGCGCGCAACTGGCTCATGCCGTGCGTTTGCTCAAGCCGGATCTGCCGATCATTCTCGCCACCGGCTTTGCCGAACGCCTCGAAGGCTTCGCAGCGGGGTTGCCACGGCTGTCGAAACCGTTCAATCAGATGAATCTTGTAACGATTATTGCCCAGACGATGAAACGAACCGGGACTGAATCCGGCTGAACTTGTCCGCGACGGGGCGGCTCCAAACGCTTTGCCTTTCGGAGCGTTCGTACCGTGCCTCGCATACTGACCCAACCGACCGCCGAAGAAATCCAGACCGAACACAACGCGAAGATGTTCGGTTCGCCCAAGGAGCGACTGGATTTCTACCGTCGGGAAATCCAGTACGAAACCAGCATCCTGGCCAACCGCACCGACGCCTACCTGGCGGCGCAATCGTTTCTGGTGATTGCCTTCGCGTCCTGCATGGCCAACCTCAACCCGGAATGGGGCAAGCTGTTCACCCTGGTGGTGCCGCCGTTTCTGGCGTTACTCGGACTGCTCAGTTCGCTCAACGCCTGGCCGGGGATTCGCGCCGCCTACGACATCATTGATCATTGGCACTTCAAGCAGAGTGAACTGCTGCGCAGCGAACCGCTGATGGGCCTGGCTTATGACGAATCGCCGTTATTCAGCGAAATGGAGTCGAGCCACAAGGGGTATCGCAAGTCATTGTTGTTTTCCATTCGTACGCCGTGGATTTTCGCCACATTCTGGATGTTGCTCGGCAGCTATGCCTTCTATATTCAGGTGACCAATCCGGGAGGATAAATGACACCCCGCTATCGAGCCCGGTCATCATGGCCGGGCTTTTTTCGCCCGTTTCTGTTCTTGCGCCGCTCATAGCTGGCGAGGATCGGCTGGGTGCTGACGCCGTGCAGCAGAATGCTCAGCGCCACCACCGACAGGGTCAGGTCGGTACACAGCGTGGCCACGCTGTCGCCCAACCCATGGTTCAGCGCATAGAAGAGATAGTACAGACTGCCGATGCCGCGAATGCCGAACCAGCCGATCAATAACCGTTGGCGCCTGGCCAACAGCGATCCCCACGGCATCAACGCTACGCAGGCCGGGCGAATGACACAGAACAATACCCCGCCGACCAGCAGCGCCCGCCAATCCCAGTGACTGACCAGCACTACCCCCAGAAGCGTGACCAGAAACACCTCCATCGCCCGTTCCACCAAACCGCCGAACGCGAGCATGTCGCCCATCATGATCCCGGCCGCCACCTGACTGTCTTCCAGCCGCTCGGTATCGCCGTGCACCGCCTGCTGCGGCTCGACGTTCTGATGACCGACAATCGGTTGCACCATATGCTCGGCGGGTGGTTGGTGGGCGCCGGTGGATTTGACTTCCTCCTGTCGCAAGCCGAGGCCGGCGGCGAATACCGACAGAAAGCCGTAGCCACCAATGGATTCAGCCACGACGTACGCCAGCGCAATCAACGCCAGGGCCAGATAGTCGTTCGGGCTCAGGGTGCTGTCATCGTTGCGGATACGCAGCGAGAGGGTCAGTCGACCAATGCCACGGCCCATCCAGTAGCCGCAAAGCAACCCGGCCGGAACCGCCCACAAAAGGCTGCGCAGTACCCAGTCGGGCCACTCGGCGGCAAACCCTTCACCGTGCAGCAGCAACAGCCCGAGGATCACGAAGGGAAATGCAACGCCGTCGTTGAGCCCGGCCTCGCCGGACAGGCCGAAACGCACGCTGTCGACGTCCCGCGCATCGTTAACCTGCACCAGCGCCGCGAGCACCGGGTCGGTCGGAGCCAGAATCGCGCCGATCAACAGCGAAGGGCCCCAATTCAGGTTCAGGCCAAAATGCAGCAACAGGCAGACGCCAATGATCGTCAGCACCATCACCGGACCTGCCAGACCGAATGCAATCCGCCAGCGTTTGTCGCGCAATGGCAAACGTAACTTCAAACCGCAGACGAACAGGGAAAACAGCACCGCGACTTCGGTCAGGTGCTCCATCCACAAAGAGGCTTCGTCCAGCGGCAGTTTCAGCAGATCGAGCCCGGACGGCCCGATGCCAACCCCCAGCAGCAAACAGACAGCGGAAGTCGTCACCGGCATCCAGCGAAGATAGGACGACGTCAGCGCCAGGGTCAGCAGCACGGCACCGAGCACCGCCACCCAGATGATGAAGCTCATGACGCGCGGCCCGTAAGGTCAGTTCGATGCCGCCCCGACATAACCGGCCTAACCCGCAGTCGTGCGCAGGTATTCCGGCGTCAGCACGTTGAACCACAGCAGGATCATCGACACCAACAACGTCACCAGCACCAGCAGCGCGACACCCCAGACACTGGCCGAATACAGCAAACCCTGTTCCTTGCGCTCGTGCATGAAAGTCGGCAGGCCGACGAACAGCAGAAACGTCGAATAGATGGACGCTGCGCCGAGCACCAGCACCGCCAGCCAGCGGCTGGGATACAGGCCGGCGAGACCGGCGATGAAAAACGGGGTTACGGTGTATGCCGCGAAACCGATGCACTGGTTGAGCGTCGGCCGGGCATCGAAGGTGCGCGACATCCAGCGAATGAATCCGCCGATGATCGCCACGCCGACCACGATGGTGACGTAGAGCAGGACACTCAGCTGCAAGGCGCTGGCACTGCTGAGCCTCACGGTTTCACCCACTGCCAGGCTCCAGCCGACATACGTGGTGCCAATGAACAGGCACACCGCCGGGACGAGGGCCAGCAACAGCAGGTGAGCAAGGTAATGACGCGGATGTGCCTCTTCTTCGCGGCGGATGTCGGTCCAGGCAAAATTCGGCTGGGTGAAGAGTTTGATAATAGGCGCAGACATGACGACCTCCTGATCTCTTGCAACCCGAACGGGCCATGAAGGTATGGAGAGGTCGCCGTGTCCAGCGGTTCACTTTTTCTGGCAAGCGGCTCAGAGCATCGGTTTGCCGCCGGTCACGCCATAGCGCTGGCCGGTGATGTAGCTGGCTTCATCAGACGCCAGCAGTACGTAGATCGGCGCGACCTCCACTGGCTGGCCGGGACGCCCGAGTGGGGTTTGCTCGCCAAAATGCTGCACTTCCTCATCGGGCATGGTCGAGACGATCAGCGGCGTCCAGATCGGCCCCGGTGCCACGCAATTCACGCGGATTTCCCTCGGGCCGAGCATTTGCGCCAGACCACCGGTGAAGTTGGCGATGGCGCCTTTGGTGGTGGCGTAGGCGAGCAGGGTTGGCTTGGGCATGTCCGAGTTGATCGAACTGGTGTTGATGATGGAGGAGCCAGGTCCCATGTGTTTGATGGCTGCCTGGCACAGACGGAAGATAGCGGTGATGTTGACGTCGAAGGTCATCACCCATTCGTCGTCGGGAATCTCCTCGAAGGTTTCGTGGGTCATCTGGAAAGCCGCGTTGTTGACCAGCACGTCGATACGGCCGAAGCGCTCGACGGTTTGATCCACCAACGCCTGGCATTGGGCTTTCTGGGCAATGTCACCAGGCAGCAACAGGCACTGGCGGCCGGCCTGTTCGACCCAGCGCGCGGTTTCCTTGGCGTCTTCGTGTTCATTTAAATAGGCGACTGCTACATCGGCACCTTCGCGGGCAAAGGCGATCGCCACCGCCCGACCGATGCCACTGTCGGCACCGGTGATCAAGGCAATCTTGCCGGCCAGCCGACCGGAGCCGGTGTAGCTCTGTTCGCCGCAATCAGGATACGGCTCCATTTTGCGCTGCGAACCGGGAACCGGTTGCGCCTGTTTCGGGAACGGGGGTTTTGGATAGTCGGTCATCGTCAATCTCCGGGTCTCATGGCAAGTAGGCCGGTTGACCCGGCCCGTTTGCGCTGAGTTCGATCGGATTGACGCTTGGGTTTGCCCTGACGTGATTACCGGGACTTGAGGGCTCGCTCCATCCGGGCAATGCCTTCTTCCAGCATCGAACGCGGGCAACCGAAGTTCAGGCGCACGAATTGCTGGCTGTGGTCGCCAAAGTCCAGACCCGGGCTGAGGCCGACACGAGCGTGGTCCAGGAAGAACTTCTGCGGGTCGTCCAGATCCAGCGCCGAGCAATCGAGCCAGGCCAGATACGTGCCTTGCGGCACATTGAGGGTCACGCCGGGCAAGCGGCTGCGCACCGCGTCCACCAGCCAGTCACGGTTGGCTTGTAGGTACTGCTTCAGCGCCTCAAGCCACGGACCGGCTTCGCTGTAGGCCACGCGGGTGGCTTCCATGCCCAGCGGGTTGACGCTGTCGACCATGCCGCAGCGGGCGTGGTTGACGCGCTCGCGCAGGGCCGCGTCCTGGATGATCATGAACGAAGTCTTGAGGCCGGCGATGTTGTAGGCCTTGCTCGCCGACATCAGGGTGATGGTGCGGCGGGCGATTTCCGGGCTCAGGGACGCGGTCGGAATGTGCACGCGACCGTCGTAGCACAACTCGGCGTGGATCTCGTCGGAGATGATCCAGGCGTCCTGCGCCACGCAGATGTCTGCTACGGCTTGCAGTTCTTCACGGCCGAAGACCTTGCCGATCGGGTTGTGCGGGTTGCTCAGGAGCAGGGCGCCGCCACCGGTCAGGGATTCACGCAGTGCGTCCAGCGGGGTGGCGTAGCTGCCGTCGGCCTGGGCGTCGAATTCCAGTTCGACCTTGTTCAGGCCCCAATGACCCGGTGCATGGCGCAGCGGCGGATAATTCGGGGTTTGCACCACGACGTTCTGCTGCGGTTGCACCAGTGCCTTGAGCGCCATATTGAACCCGGATTCCACACCCGGCAGGAAAATCAGTTCCTGGGGTTTGACCCGCCAGGCGAACTTGTTCCAGAGGTCGGCGACGATGGCCTGGCGCAGATTGTCCTGGGCCACGCTGTAGCCCACCAATGGGTGCAGCAGGCGTTGGTGCAGCGCCTCAATGACCACCGGCGGGGCGGCGAAATCCATGTCAGCGACCCACATTGGCAACACGTCGGCCGGGTAGCGGCTCCACTTGGTGCTGCCGGTGTCGTGGCGGTCGAATACCTGATCAAAATCGAAAGTCATGCGCGGTCTCTGAAGCGGAGATGGGTCGTGCCCGCCATGATAAGCCCATGCCCTTGAAGGAGCACACAAAACCTGTGGGAGGTGATGCTCCGACAAACGGCCGACGGTCGGTTTTCACACAGGCGGCAGAGGCTTTGTCTACAGTGAAAAAGTCGGCACTCGTGTGCCGCAACCGTGATTGTCCAGAACAAACCCGGCACCAGTACCGGGTTCCACCTGATCAGGAGTGCACGATGGATCTCAGCCGTCGTCAGTTCTTCAAGGTCGCCGGTATCGGCCTTGCAGGCTCTAGCCTGGGCGCGTTGGGCATGGCCCCGACGCAGGCCTTCGCCGAGCAGGTGCGCCACTTCAAGCTTGCCCACACCCATGAAACCCGCAATACCTGCCCGTACTGCTCGGTCGGTTGCGGCTTGATCATGTACAGCCAGGGCGATGCGGCGAAGAACGTTGCGCAAAACATCATCCATATCGAGGGCGACGCCGACCACCCGGTCAACCGCGGCACCCTGTGCCCGAAAGGCGCGGGTCTTTTGGACTTCATTCACAGCCCCGGCCGCTTGCAGTACCCGCAGGTGCGCAAGCCCGGCAGCAGCGAATGGACCCGGATCACCTGGGACGAAGCCCTCGACCGCGTCGCCGACCTGATGAAGGCCGACCGCGATGCCAATTTCGTCGAGCAGAACGCCCAGGGCCAGACAGTCAATCGCTGGCTGACTACAGGATTCCTCGCGGCGTCGGCAGCGTCCAACGAAGCGGGTTACATCACCCACAAGGTGGTTCGCAGTCTCGGCATGCTGGGGTTCGATAACCAGGCGCGTGTCTGACACGGCCCGACGGTGGCAAGTCTTGCCCCGACGTACGGCCGTGGAGCCATGACCAACACCTGGACCGATATCGCCAATGCGAATCTGATCCTGGTGATGGGCGGCAACGCAGCAGAAGCCCACCCTTGCGGCTTCAAATGGGTGACCGAAGCCAAGGCGCACAATGCCGCGCGGCTGATCGTGGTCGATCCGAGGTTTACCCGGACCGCGTCCGTGGCCGATTACTACGCGCCGATTCGCACCGGCAGCGACATCGCGTTCATGGGCGGGCTGATCAATTACCTGCTGACCGAGGACAAGATCCAGCACGAATACGTGCGCAACTACACCGACGTATCGTTCATCGTCAGAGCTGGATTCGGCTTCGAGGACGGGCTCTTCACCGGTTACGACGCGGCCAAACGCAGCTACACCGACAAATCCACCTGGGGTTACGAGCTGGGGGATGACGGCTTCGTCAAAGTCGACCCGACCCTGCAGGACCCGCGCTGCGTCTATCAACTGATGAAGCAGCATTACAGCCGCTACAACATCGACCTGGCGAGCCAGATCTGCGGCATGCCGGTCGATGCGATGAAAAAGATCTGGGAGGAAATCGCCACTTGCTCGGCACCGGGCAAGACCATGACCATTCTCTATGCGCTGGGCTGGACCCAGCACTCGATCGGCTCGCAGATCATCCGCAGCGCAGCGATGGTGCAACTGTTGCTGGGCAACGTCGGCATGCCGGGCGGCGGGGTCAACGCCTTGCGCGGGCACTCGAACATTCAGGGCCTGACCGACCTTGGTCTGCTGTCCAACGCGCTGCCGGGTTACCTGACCTTGCCGACCGACGCCGAGCAGGATTACGCGGCCTACATCCATAAACGCACCCAGGTTCCATTGCGGCCGGGGCAATTGTCCTACTGGCAGAACTACAGCAAGTTCCACGTCAGCCTGATGAAAGCCTGGTATGGCGCCAATGCCACCGCCGAGAACCAGTGGGCCTACCACTACTTGCCGAAACTCGACATCCCCAACTACGACATCCTCAAGGTGTTCGATCTGATGGGGCAGGGCAAGGTCAACGGCTACATGTGCCAGGGCTTCAACCCGATTGCCGCGTTGCCGGACAAGAACCGGGTGATGGCGGCGCTGGCCAAACTGAAATGGCTGGTGGTGATGGACCCGCTGGCCACCGAAACCTCGCAGTTCTGGGAACATGTCGGGCCATTCAACGATGTGAAGAGCGCCGACATCCAGACCGAAGTCATACGCCTGCCAACGACGTGTTTTGCCGAAGAGGACGGCTCGCTGGTCAACAGCAGTCGCTGGCTGCAATGGCACTGGAAAGGTGCCGACGGCCCGGGCGAGGCGCGCACCGACGTGCAGATCATGAGCGCGCTGTTCCTGCGCCTGCGAGAGCGTTATCAGGCCGAGGGCGGCAAATTCGCCGATCCGCTGTTGAAGCTGTCGTGGCCGTACAAGATCGCCGAAGAACCCTCGCCGGAAGAGATCGCCAAAGAGATCAACGGCTACGCCACCACCGATTTCACCGACGCCACCGGCGCGGCGATCAAGGGCAATTCGCAACTGCCCGGGTTCGCCCAGCTCAAGGATGACGGCAGCACTGCGTCCGGCTGCTGGATTTTCTGCGGCAGCTGGACCGAAGCCGGCAACCAGATGGCCCGCCGCGACAACAACGACCCATACGGCATGCATCAGCATCAAGGCTGGGCATGGGCCTGGCCGGCCAACCGGCGGATTCTGTACAACCGGGCCTCGGCAGATGTCGCAGGCAAACCGTGGGATCCGAAAAAACGCCTGGTCTGGTGGAACGGCAAAGCCTGGAGCGGCACCGATGTTCCGGACTACAAGGCCGACGTGCCGCCGGAAGCCGGGATGAACCCGTTCATCATGAACCCCGAAGGCGTGGCGCGGTTCTTCGCCGTCGACAAGATGAACGAAGGGCCATTCCCCGAGCACTACGAGCCGTTCGAAACGCCGATCGGCATCAACCCGCTGCACCCGGAAAACAAGAAAGCCACCAGCAACCCGGCGGCGCGGATCTTCGATTCGGTGTGGGACAGCCTCGGCGTGGCCAAGGATTACCCGTACGCCGCCACCAGCTACCGGCTGACCGAGCATTTCCACTTCTGGAGCAAGCACTGCAAGTTGAACGCGATTGCTCAACCCGAGCAGTTCGTGGAAATCGGCGAAGTGCTGGCCAAAGAGAAGGGCATCGCCGCTGGCGATCGGGTTCGCGTGAGCAGCAAGCGCGGGTTCATTGAAGCGGTGGCGGTGGTGACCAAAAGGATCCGGCCGTTGCAGGTCAACAACCAGGTGGTGCACCAGATCGGCATTCCGCTGCACTGGGGTTTCACCGGCCTGACGCGCCACGGTTACCTGACCAACACCCTGGTGCCGTTTCTCGGCGATGGCAATACACAGACCCCGGAATCCAAGTCATTCCTGGTCAACGTGGAGAAGCTCTGATGGAGAATCTTTAGATGGCCAGCCAAGACATCATTGCCCGCTCGGCCACCACCACGCCGGCGCCTTCGATACGCGGCCAGGAACAGGTGGCCAAGCTGATCGACACCACCAAGTGCATCGGCTGCAAGGCCTGCCAGGTCGCATGCTCGGAATGGAACGAGCTGCGCGACGAGGTGGGCCACAACCACGGCACCTACGACAATCCGCAGGACTTGAGCGCCGATTCATGGACGCTGATGCGCTTCACCGAGCACGAAACCGACGTCGGCAACCTCGAATGGCTGATCCGCAAGGACGGCTGCATGCACTGCGCCGAACCCGGTTGCCTGGCGGCGTGCCCCAGCCCTGGCGCGATCATCAAGCACGCCAACGGCATCGTCGATTTCGATCAGGACCACTGCATCGGCTGCGGTTATTGCATCACCGGTTGCCCGTTCAACATCCCGCGCATTTCGCAGAAGGACCATAAGGCCTACAAATGCACGCTCTGTTCGGACCGGGTGGCGGTGGGTCTGGAACCGGCCTGCGTAAAAACCTGCCCGACCGGAGCCATCGTGTTCGGCACCAAGGACGACATGAAAACCCATGCCGCCGAACGCATCGTCGACCTGAAAAGCCGTGGCTTCGACAACGCCGGCCTGTATGACCCGCAAGGCGTCGGCGGCACCCACGTCATGTACGTGCTGCACCACGCCGACACCCCGAAAATCTACGCCGGCCTGCCGGACAACCCCGAGATCAGTCCGCTGGTGGGCTTGTGGAAAGGCATCAGCAAACCGCTGGGTCTGCTGGCGATGGGCGCGGCGGTGCTGGCCGGGTTCTTCCATTACGTGCGGATCGGCCCGAACCGGGTCGAGGAAGATGAACATCCAGATCCGCCCGACACCTCGGTGCACGTCGTCGATCCGGCGGTGCACACCTTCGACCCACGCGGGGAGGGCCGGCCATGAGCAACAAGACGATCCTGCGCTACACCGCCAACCAACGCACCAATCACTGGCTGGTGGCGATCCTGTTCTTCATGGCCGGGCTGTCGGGGCTGGCGCTGTTTCATCCGTCGATGTTCTGGCTGACCCACCTGTTCGGCGGCGGGCCGTGGACACGGATCCTGCACCCGTTCATGGGCGTGCTGATGTTCGTGTTCTTCCTGGGTCTGGTGTTTCGCTTCTGGCGCTCGAACTTCTTCATCGACAACGACTGGAAATGGCTGCGGCGCATTGACCGGGTGCTGGTCAACGATGAAGAAACCGTGCCGGCGGTGGGCAAATACAACGCCGGGCAAAAGCTGCTGTTCTGGACTTTACTGCTGTGCATGCTCGGATTGCTGTTCACGGGGCTGGTGATCTGGCGCGCGTATTTCAGTCATTACTTCGGCATCACCACCATCCGCTGGGCGATGTTGCTGCACGCACTGGCGGGGTTTGTGCTGATCCTGAGCATCATCGTTCACATCTATGCCGGGATCTGGATCAAGGGCTCGGTGGACGCAATGATGCACGGCTGGGTCAGCCGCGCCTGGGCCAGGAAACACCATGCACTCTGGTATCGCGAGGTGGAGAGCAAAGATCCGCCGGAGCGACCGGTCACGAAAAAGGGCTGACAGTTGCCAACCATCCTTGAACCCGGAGAAATCGAAGCAGCGGCCAGTTCGCCGCCGTTTCTGCACCTGCCGCCGCACAACCTGTTCACGCTGCGGGCCCAGCGTCTGGAGCGTTTGGCCGAAGCGCATCCGCTGGCCGATTACCTGCGCTTGATTGCCGGTTTGTGCCGGGTCCAGCAGCAAATCCTCGATGATCCGCCCTCGACCGCGCCGCTTGATGAACAGCGGCTGGAAGTCTGCCGGCAACACGGCATGCCACCGTTTGCTGCCGAAACCTTGATTCGCGAGGACACCTGGCAGCTGTATTTCGAGGCCTTGCTCCAGCGTTATGTCGCCCCTGAGCAACCGGCGGTGGGCGAGGCCGTGACCACGCTGCGCATCGCCAGTCCCGGCCAGTTACGCGCGTGGGCCGTGGCGCTGGTCAGCGGCCAGTATTCGCTGGTGCCGGCGGCGCTGGTGCCGTTTCTCGGGGCGGCGCTGCAAGCGGCGTGGAGTCACTGGCTGCTCAGTGCGCCGAACCTGCAACTGACACCCGGCGACAGCCTCAGCCAGTGCCCGGCCTGCGGTTCGCCGGCCATGGCCGGGGTGATCCGCCATCGCGGCAAGCACAATGGCCTGCGTTATCTGGTGTGTTCGCTGTGCGCCTGCGAATGGCATGTGGTGCGGGTCAAGTGCGTGTATTGCGAGCAGAGCAAAGGGCTTGAATACCTGAGCCTCGAGGATGACCGTCACGCCGCCAATCAGGCGCCGTTGCGCGCCGAAGTCTGTCCGGGCTGCAACAGCTACCTGAAGTTGCTGTATCTGGAAAACGACGGGGAGGGCGAGGCGCTGTCGGCAGATCTGGGCAGTCTGCTGCTCGACATGCGCCTGGCTCAGGACGGCTATCAGCGCCTGGCGCCTAATCTGTTGCTGGCGCCCGGCGACGAATAAGCCTCAGCGATGGGGCAATTCAACCCGGGCGCGCAAGCCGCCACTGCGACGGTTGCGCAGACTCAGCTCGCCGCCCTGTTCACGAATGATTCCCCGTGCCGCCGAGAGACCGAGCCCTACGCCACCGGTGTCACGGTTGCGCGAAGTATCGAGACGGAAGAACGGATCGAACACCCGCTCCAGCGCGTCCTCGGGAATTCCCGGCCCCTCGTCAATGACCTCGATGCGAATCGACGTGTCATTGCTGCTCAGCACCACGCTCGGACGCTGTGCGTATTTCACCGCGTTATCCAGCAGATTGACGATGACCCGCTTGATGCCCAGCGGCCGGCCGTCGTACACCACATGCGCCGGGCCGGTGAAACCGATGTCGAGGTGCTGATCGCGGTAGTCATCGACGATGGTTTGCAGCAACTCCGACAGATCGAACGCGGTGGATTGCTCCAGGTGGGTGTCTTCCCGGAAGAACGCCAGAGCGGCGTTGATCATCGATTGCATTTCCTCGATGTCACGGATCAGCTTGCCCTGATGGTCGAGGTCTTCCATGAACTCGCTGCGCAGGCGCATTCGGGTCAGCGGGGCGCGCAAGTCGTGGGAGATGGCGGCGAGCATGTGGGTGCGTTCGCCGATGAAATGCTGGATCTGCGCCTGCATCGTGTTGAAGGCGACGATGGCCTGACGGATCTCGTGCGGGCCTTCGAGGTGGATCGGCGGCGCTTTCAGGTCCCCGCCGAAACGCCGCGCCGCATGGGCAAAGCGCTGTAACGGCTGGGCCAGTTGCCGTGTAGCGAGCCAGGCGACCAGCAGCGTGGCAACCAATCCCAAAGCCACGATCACGGCAATCCGCACGTTCAAACTCAAGCCCCAACTGCGCTCCGGCGGCGTGAACGACAGCCAGCTGTCATCGGCCAGCCGCACCAGCGCCATGTAATGCGCGCGAGGGCTGCCGGCGGGCCAGTCGTCGGGGTTGAACACGTCGATCTGTCGGTCATCGCCGAGCAACTGCCGCAGCGCCGGAACTTTTCCGGCCTCGACCTGTTCGCCGTCCCCCGGCAGACCGAAGTCGGCTCGACGGGGTTTCCACACCACTTCAAGAATCGGGCTGCTGGCGGCACTGGCCAGTCGCGGGCGCAGAGCCGCCGGCGCTGCCTCGATCACGCGCGTGGTGGCGGCAATCTGTTCCAGCAGCCCGGTGCGCTCGATCGGCGGCCGAGCCCAGATCCCCGCGACCTGAACGAACAGCGCATTGAGCAGCAGCGACGCGAGCATGGCCGCGACGATTGTCAGGGCAATCCGCCGGCTGAGGGTGTCGCGCCGCAGCATCCGGCCGATCATGAGCGGCTGACCTTGGCAGTGAACATGTAGCCGCCGTTACGAACCGTGCGGATCAGGTCCGGACGTTTGCTGTCCGGTTCGATCTTGCGTCGCAGCCGACTGATCTGCACGTCGATGCTGCGGTCATAGGCGTCGTGGCCCTGACCGTGGGTCAGGTCGATCAGTTGTTCGCGGGTCAGGATGCGTTGCGGATGTTCGAGCAATACCAGCAGCAGGTCGAATTCGCCGGCGGACATCGGAATCATCACGCCCTCCGGCGAGCGCAGTTCACGGCAGGTGATGTCCAGATGCCAACCGGCGAAGGCCATGACCGGCCGTGAAGGCTCGGCGCCGGACGGCGTGCTCTCACCGACCCGCCGTTGCAGGGCGCGCACCCGGGCCAGCAGTTCCTGCGGGGCGAAGGGTTTGGTCAGGTAGTCGTCGGCGCCCAGTTCAAGGCCGACAATGCGGTCGCTCAGCTCGGCCATGGCCGTGAGCATGATGATCGGGATGCCCATCTGCGCCCGGACCTTCTGGCACAGGCTCAGGCCACCCTCGCCGGGCAGCATCAGGTCGAGGATGATCGTGTCCGGTCGCGCCTGCGCAATGGCCGCCCACATGGCCTCGCCATGGGCGGCGACATCGACCTGATAACCGTGCTGAACGAAGAATTTCTTCAGCAAGGACAGAATTTCCCCGTCGTCATCGACGATCAGCAATCTGCTCACGTTTGCGCAATCCATGAACCCAAAAGAAGCGCATCTAAAACCATTTCGATGCGCCGGTCATATATTTCAATCCTGCAACATTCCTTCAGCGCGGACATCAGCCGGACATCGTCGGGCAAACATCCGCAGGCACTCTGCACGCCTTCCAACCAAGGGGGCTCAACATGAAGGACATGAACAGCGGCTACATCACCCGGGACCATGGCGCCGTGCGCCCGTTGATCCTGACCCAGCGCACCACCGCACCGGGCCCGGACACGCCGATCCTGTTCCAGGAGACGTGCCTGGGGCTGGCCAACGATCAGAGTCAGTTGATCCTGCGCCGCTATTTCGAACGGTTCAGCCCGACCGAGGCCCATTGGGTCGAATACCTCCACTCGATTCCCACCGCCGAATTCATCCAATGGATCATGACCCACGGCCAGTTGCGCATCGAGTGCTCCGACAACACCCCGCACAGCCACGTCCACGCTTGAACAAGGAAACACCATCGATGACTAGCCATCGCTCACTGGCCGTGTTGTTTGCCGCCACCCTCAGCCTGTCGGCGTGCAGCAGCAAGAAGCTTGCGACCGAGCCGCAGGCCGGGTTTCTACGGGATTACAGCGTGCTCAAGGAAGGGCAGACCGCTTCGGGGCAGAAGATTCTGAGCTGGGTCAGCCCGACACTGATGAGGGGGCGTTACACCCAGGTTTACCTGGCGCCGAGCCAGTTCTATCCACGGTTCGAGCCTTCTCAGCGCATTCCCCAAAGCACCTTGTCGGGCGTGACCCACTACTACGACGCAGCCCTCAGGCTGGAACTGGGCAAGGTGCTGCCGCTGGCGTCGAAGCCCGGCCCGGACACGCTGATCGTCAAACCGGCCATCACCCAGGTCTCCGCCAGCACTCAGGGCCTGCGCTTTTATGAATGGCTGCCGGTGACGCTGGTCGCGGCCGGGGTGAGCAGCGCCACCGGCATTCGTGACCGCGACAGTGAAATCGCCACGGAAGTGTCCTTCGAGGACGGTTCGACCGGGGAAGTCGTGGCCGAGGTGGTGCGCAAGGGCAAGGGCGTGCCGCTGGAGAACGACAAACAGGTCATGACGCCCGATAACGTGAAAGCCGTGCTCGATGGCTGGGCGACGGACTTGAGTCAAACCTATGTGCCGGTTCAGCGGGCCGCGCTGCGCTAGAAGCAGGGTGGTCTAACATCATCAGGCGTATTTCGATTTCGGGAGTGCCTGATGTCCGTAAGTGTTGCCCTGCGGTTACCGTCGATTGACAGCCTGTTGCGCCACCCGGCGTGCCAGCCATTGGCCGAGCGTTACGGGCGTGAGGCCTTGTTGACGGGGTTTCGCCAATTACTGGATGACTTGCGCGAAGCGGTGGTGGCGGGGCAACTGACCGCCGTTGAAATCAGCCCTGAAGCGCTGGCCGGAAGGGTCGCCGAACGTCTGGCATTGAAGCAGCGCAGCCAGGTGCGCCGGGTGTTCAACCTGACCGGGACCGTGCTGCACACCAACCTCGGCCGGGCCTTGTTGCCCGAAGAAGCCATTGAAGCGGTGCAACTGGCGGCGCGCTATCCCTTGAATCTGGAGTTCGATCTGGCCAGTGGCAAGCGCGGTGACCGCGACGATCTGATCGAAGGCCTGATCCGCGAACTGACCGGCGCCGAAGCCGTGACCGTGGTCAACAACAATGCCGCCGCTGTGCTGCTGACGCTCAACAGCCTCGGCGCGCGCAAGGAAGGCATCATTTCCCGGGGCGAGCTGATCGAGATCGGCGGCGCGTTCCGCATCCCCGACATCATGAGCCGCGCCGGCGTGCGCCTGCACGAGGTCGGCACCACCAACCGCACCCATGCCCGCGACTACGAAGCGGCGATAGGCCCACGTAGCGGCCTGATCATGCGCGTGCACGCGAGCAACTACAGCATCGAAGGCTTCACCGCCCGGGTGCCGACCTCCGAACTGGCGGCGTTGGCCCATCGACATGACTTGCCGCTGCTCGAAGACCTCGGCAGCGGCAGTCTGCTGGACCTGACCCGCTGGGGCTTGCCGGCGGAACCGACGGTGCGTCAGGCGCTGCTCGATGGCGCTGACATCGTCACTTTCAGCGGCGATAAACTGCTTGGCGGGCCCCAGGCGGGGTTGATTGTCGGGCGCAAGGACTTGATCGCGAAGATCAAGAAGAACCCGCTGAAACGCGCATTGCGGGTCGACAAACTGACGCTGGCGGCACTGGAAGCGGTGCTCGGACTCTATCGCGACCCGGATCGTCTGGCCGAACGCTTGCCGAGCCTGCGCCTGCTGACCCGGCCGCAAGCTGACATTCTGGCCCAGGCCGAACGCCTGCAACCGGCCTTGTCTCAAGTGTTGGGCGAAGAGTGGAACGTCACGGCAGAGCCCGCGTTGGGCATGATCGGAAGTGGCAGCCAACCGGTGGCGCGCCTGCCAAGCGCAGCGCTGTGCCTGCGCCCACAGGTATCGAAACGCCTGCGCGGACGTTGCCTGCTGAATCTGGAAGCCGCGCTGCGTGCCCTGCCGATCCCGGTGCTCGGGCGCATCGATGACGACGCGTTGTGGCTGGATCTGCGGCAACTCGACGATGAACCGGCGTGGCAGGCACAACTCGGGCAGTTGCAAACGTGATCGTCGGCACGGCAGGGCACATCGACCACGGCAAGACGTCACTGCTCGAAGCGCTGACCGGGCAAACCGGCGACCGCCGCCCGCAGGAGCGCGAGCGCGGGATGACCATCGACCTCGGTTATCTGTACGCCGAACTGGCACCCGGCGCCGGGCTGACCGGTTTCATCGACGTGCCGGGCCACGAGAAATTCACCCACAACATGCTGGCCGGCGCGCAGGGCATCGATCTGGTGTTGCTGGTGGTGGCGGCGGATGACGGGGTGATGCCGCAGACCCGCGAGCATCTGGCGATTGTCGAGCTGCTGGGCATTCCACGGGCGCTGGTGGCGATCACCAAGTGTGATCGGGTCGAGGCGGGCAGGGTGGAAGAGGTTCACCGACAAGTCGAAAGCCTGCTGGCGACCGGACCCTATGCCGAAGCACCGTTGCTGACGGTTTCCAGCGTGACGGGCGAGGGCGTCGACGCGCTGCGCGAGGCGTTGCTGGAGATAGACGCAGAGGAGCGCAGTCGCGAAGGCGGTTTTCGCCTGGCCATCGACCGGGCGTTCAGTGTCGCCGGCGCCGGTATTGTGGTGACGGGGACGGCGCTTTCGGGCTTGGTCGCCGTGGGTGACAAACTCAGCCTCGGCCCGGCGGGCAAAACCGTGCGGGTCAGAGGTCTGCACGCGCAGAATCAGACTGCCGAACAAGCCTTCGCCGGCCAGCGCGTGGCCCTGAACATCAGCGCGGATCGCCTGGAACTCGGGCAGATCCATCGCGGCCAATGGTTGCTCGCCGAATGGCTGCACGCGCCGACCCAGCGGCTGGATATCGAATTCCGGTTGTTGCCGGGCGAGCGGGTTTTCGAGCATTTCCAGCCGGTGCACCTGCATCTCGGCACGCAGGACGTGATCGCCCGGGTCGCCTTGCTGGAGGGTTCGAGCCTGGCGCCCGGCGAGCGCATGTTTGCGCAAGTGCTGACGAACGTCCCGGTGCACGGCGTCCACGGTGATCCGCTGATCCTGCGTGATGCCAGCGCCCAGCGAACCCTTGGCGGCGGGCGCGTCCTTGATCCTTTCGCCCCGGCCCGCCAGCGGCGCAGCCCGGAACGGCTGGCACAACTGCGGGCACTGGCGATCAGCTCCGAGCTGGAACAGGCCTTGCCGACGTTACTGGAATACAGCGCAAGCGGCCTCGACCCGCAACGCCTGGAGCGACAGTTCAACCGTCCGCGTGACGGCTGGACGCTGCCGGACAATGTCCGCCTGATCGAAACCCGTCAGGGCCCGGTGCTGTTCAATGCGCAGCGCTGGGGCATGCTCAAGTTCAGGCTGCTGGAGCAACTGGCGCGCTTTCATGAGCTGGAGCCCGATCAGATGGGCCCGGACCGCGACCGTCTGCGGCGTTTCAGCGGTTTGAGCCTCGAACGCGCGACCTTCATCAGCCTGCTGGAAGAACTGCTCGGCGCCGGCTCGCTGGTCGCCAGCGGCCCGTGGCTGCATTTGCCCGACCATCAGGTGCGCCTGAGCGCCGACGACGAAGCCCTGTGGCAGGCGTTGCAGCCGTTGTTCGAACAGGCTGGTTTCGATCCGCCGTGGGTACGTGACGTGGCGAAAGTCGTCGGTCTGGAAGACGCGATCGTGCGTTTGCTGCTGCGCAAACTGGCGCGCCTTGGCGTGATGCATCAAGTGGTGCGCGACCTGTTTGTCACCGACATCACGCTGCGGCAAATGGTGGCGGTGCTGCTGCGCCTGGCCGAAGAAAATCCGCAGATCGAAGTCACGGCCTTCCGCGATGCGCTAGGCTTGGGACGCAAGCGCAGTATTCAGATCCTTGAATACTTCGATCGGCTGGGCCTGACCCGGCGCGTCGGCGAAGGCCGGCAAATCCGCACCGACAGTGCGCTGGCCAACCCCGGCGCCGACTGAGTTCAAGGAAGGCAATCGCGCCCGGTGGCGCGGCCGGGCTTCAAACCCGGTTGGGGACGGCATCCGTTCCCGGGCAGGTTCGACTCCGGCTGCCTTCCGCCATTTCTCCCCTCAAAACCCCAGTGGGTACTGGATCACCACGTAGATCCGGTCAATGTCGTCGCCCGCCTGAGCGCTGTTGGCCCGGTGCGAAACGTGGGACAGCTGCACCGACAGATCCTTGGCCGCGCCGGATTGGACGATGTAACGCAGATCGATGTCGCGTTCCCAGTGTTTGCCGCCGTCCCCTTGCTGAGGCTGATATTCACCGGAATCCGCGTCGAACGGGTTATAGGCGCCGCCCTTGGGCGCGTGAGTGCCGTCGATGTGGCTGCCGGCGACGTAGCGGGTCATGAAGTTCAGCCCGGGAATGCCGAAGGCGCCAAGATCCAGGTCGTAGCGCGCTTGCCAGGAGCGCTCGTGGGCGCCGTTGAAGTCGGCGTATTTGATCGAGTTGGCCAGGTAGATCGAGTCGCCGCCGACGAAATCGAACGGCGTGTCGCCATTGATGCGTTGCCAGCCGAGCATCACCGCGTGGGCGCCGAAGGTGTATTTGCCCGATAGGCTGAACGCCGTGTTGTCGATGTCGCCGGCTAATGCCTGCCCGGTGTCGCGGGTGTGGTAGACGTTGGCGTCAAGCAACAGACCGGACTGTTTGAAATGCAGGTTGGCGTAGTACTGGCGCCAGGTGTCGCTCAGATCGGACGCATACAGCGCGCCGCCCACCGGGCTGTCGCTGAACAGCTCGGTGCCGACAAAACTGATGCTTTCGCCTTGGGTGCTGGCGCCATAGCCCTGGAAGTCGCCTTTGCCGGAAGAGCTGTCCTGATTCTTGAACGCCGTGAAGCGCCCGGCCACAACGCGTGCGTTTTCGATTTCGTGGCTATCGAGCAGCAACCCCGTGGCGTATTCCGGTTGCAGGCGTTTGTCCGAGGTGTCGAACACCGGCGTTTCCACGGTC
Source organism: Pseudomonas sp. GW456-12-1-14-TSB6 (assembly GCF_059424205.1). Classification (NCBI taxonomy): domain Bacteria; kingdom Pseudomonadati; phylum Pseudomonadota; class Gammaproteobacteria; order Pseudomonadales; family Pseudomonadaceae; genus Pseudomonas; species Pseudomonas sp. GW456-12-1-14-TSB6. The sequence goes on along the minus strand of NZ_JBWKZE010000001.1, from coordinate 304,522 downwards.
ATTTCACCGAAGGCGAGGGTGGTTTTCGAAGTCTTCAACTTCAGCGCACCACCGGCGCTGGAATATTCGCTTTCGCTGCGGCCATCACTGTCCACCGGTAATAATCCCGTGCCGGAGTGCCCCTTGCCGCCATCGAGTTTCAGCCCATAAAAGGCGTGGGCATCGAGACCAACCCCGACGGTTCCTTCAGTGAAACCGGATGCGAAAGTGCCGATAAACCCTTGAGCCCATTCCTGTTTGTAGTTTTTTCCAGCGGGCGAGGGCGAGCGGTAATCGTTGCTCAGAAAGAAGTTGCGGCTGAGCACCTCGGTCTTGGCGTCGTCGAGAAAACCGCTGGCAAATGCCGAGTCGGCCATTGCGCAATACAACAGTGCCAGGGCGAAACGCGGTTGCATGAAACCTTTCATGTGTCAGTGACCGGCCGTGAGGGAAGTTGCCGGATACTGAAGCAAACATTCGTGCTGCGATTGAGCGGATGTGCTGAGTCAGCGTCCTCAGGTCACCCGGCCTTTTCGTTGCCTGGAAGGATCGACAGCGGCGGCTCTTGATGCCTGCAGAAGACTGGCGAAGGCCGCCTTGTCGATCGGGCGACTCATGTAATAACCCTGGACTTCGTTGCATTGATCCTTGCCCAGGATGTCCAGTTGTTCCTCGGTTTCGACGCCTTCGGCGGTCACGGTCAGCCCCATCGCTTTACCCAGTCCGATGATGGCCTGCACCACCGCCCGATCATTGGCGCCGGTGCTGATGGACGCGATGAAGCGTTTGTCGATCTTGATGCCGTCGAACGGGTAGGCACGCAGGTAGCCAAGGGAGGAATATCCGGTGCCGAAGTCGTCCATGTTCAGCCGCACGCCCAGTTCCTTGAGCGCGTTCATGGTGGTCAACGCGCCGTCCGTGTCGTTGAGCATCACGTTCTCGGTGATTTCCAGCTCCAGCCGGCTGGCCGGGAAGCGAGTGCCAACCAGCACTTCACGTACATCTTCGACCACATCGCTGATCGCAAACTGCGCAGGTGACAGGTTCACCGACAGGAGAATGTCCGCCGGCCAGGTCAGTGCCGTTTCGCAAGCCTCACGCAGGACCCAGCGACCCAGGGGAACAATCAGGTCGGTCTGTTCGGCCAGCGGAATGAATAAATCCGGTCCGAGCAACCCTTTTACCGGATGCTGCCAGCGCACCAGAGCCTCGACCGAAACGATTTCCTTGCCATCGACCTTGTATCGGGGTTGATAGTGCAGCACGAACTCGTTGTTCTTCAGGGCCCTGCGCAGGTCGTCCTCCATCTGCCGGCGGGTCTGGATCTGGTCGCTCATGTGCGCTTCGAAATAGCACCAGGTGTTCTTGCCTTCGGATTTGGCCTGGTACAGCGCAATGTCCGCGCAACGGATCAGCTCACTGGCGACGTACCCGTGACGCCGGCTCAAGGCGATTCCGACACTGGCGCCGATGTGCAACGGTTGCTGTTCGAAGTGGATGGGCTGATGCAGACTGCCGATCAGACGTGTGCAGAACCTGTCGATTTCCTGATGCGTGTCCATGCCGCAGAGCACAACGACGAACTCGTCACCGCCCAGACGGGCGACGATATCGTGGTCGCGCGTGCATTCGCGCAGACGGCCGGCAACCTCTTGCAACACCGCATCGCCGGCCGGGTGCCCGAGGGAATCGTTGATCGGTTTGAAATTGTCCAGGTCAATCATCAGCACCGATAAAGGCGGAGCGTGCTCCTTGAGCAACAGGGCGTCATCCAGATAGCGCGACAGTTTGTTGCGGTTGGGCAGTCCCGTCAGCGCGTCATGCAAGGACAGATGCTGGATCTGCGCATGGGCGGCGACTTCATCGGTGATGTCGCTGGCCGTGCCGCGATAGCCGACGACTGCCGTACTTTCCACGATCGGCCTGGCCGAGAGACGGCAGTGGCGCTGTTGCCCCTTGCGGTCGCGATAGGTGCAGCGCAGGTCGCTGGCATTGCTCTCCTCATCCAGTTTTTTCAGCCACAGATCCAGCGGAGTGGTGTCGCACGCCAGCAAGTGCCCGATGTGTTTCCCGATCCACTGCGCCTGCGGATAGCCGGTGACCGCGCTGAACCGGGTCGACAGATAGGTGATGGACAACGCTTCATCCACCTCCCAGATCCAGTCGGACGCCGCTTCGGCCACCGCCCGAAAGCGCTCCTCGCTGGCTTCCAGTGCGCGGTTGGACGCCAGCAGTGCCTGATTCGACGCCTGCATCGCTTCGAAACTGTCGTCGACATACCGCGAGGAACGTAACGCATGGCGAAAGAACCAGACCGTCAGCGCCATCAACACGAGCAAAGCGGGGCCGAGCGTTGGCAGCAACGACCAGAGCAGATGCTGGCCCGGTCGTTCCAGATCTGCAACGAGGCTGTATCCGGTGCTGTCCAGCGGGACGCGAGGCTGGCCCGGATCGATGGTCTCGTCCGGTGCCAGCGTCAGATTGTTCAGGCCGTACCCGCTGCCGATCTTGCGCAACTTGGTGGGCGTCAGCTTGTCGACGAATACCAGTACCGAGGTCTTTTGGGGATCGCCCACTGGGCGCTCATCGTTGGGAAGGATCGCCGCCGCGGTGACCAGCGCCGGCCAGTCTTCGAACAATGAATAAGTACTGACGGGCCTGGTCAGGTCGGGCTGACTCTGCACTTGCTCCACCAGGCTGTTCGCCGAAAGCTGAAGGAACTGGGGCAGTTGCGCATCGAGCATTTGCCCGCGAACGACGGCGTATTTGGTGCGTTCCCGATCCAGCACGAACAGACCGTCATAGCCGTCGCTGGTAAACAGGGTCTTGCCCATGTTCTGCTCGGTGTACGCCCAGTTCGTGTCGACCGTACCGCTCAAACGTTCATACGCTGTCGTCCAGTAGGCGTAACTGGTGATGTAGTTCTTGGATGCGGTAATCCGGTTTTCCAGCGCCCGGGCCGAATAGAACCGCACGTCGTTGACGTCATCCTCATCCAGTTGAGTGGCAATGCCGAGCAACGCGGCGGTCGCCGCCATCACCCCGGCAATGAACAGCGCGCCCACCGCAATGGCCAGGCGCCGGGTGACAGAGCCCTGCAGGGTGGGTAACGACGTCGCACGGCTGGAGATGTCCATTTGCTCGTCCTTGATCCGGTACTTCTTCAATCTAGAACAACTTCAGCTTCGAGATGTTCAGAAGTTCGCCAAATGTGTCTGACCGCTCAGGCCCCGTTGCGCAAAAGCACAAGACTTAACGCTCAAAAGCCGGATAATGGCGGCCAATTTGTTTAGCCCGCTATTCTGGTAACCCGCATGGAAATCAAGGTCAATTTTCTCGACAACCTCCGACTCGAAGCCAAGTTCGATGACTTCACGGTGGTGGCCGACCAACCGATCCGTTACAAGGGCGATGGCTCTGCACCGGGTCCGTTCGACTATTTCCTGGCGTCGTCGGCCTTGTGCGCGGCTTACTTCGTAAAGTTGTACTGCAGCACCCGCAACATCCCGACCGAAAACATTCGTCTGTCGCAGAACAACATTGTCGATCCGGAAAACCGCTACAACCAGATCTTCAATATCCAGGTCGAGCTGCCGGCGGACATCTCCGAGAAGGATCGCCAGGGCATCCTGCGCTCGATTGACCGTTGCACGGTGAAGAAGGTGGTGCAGGCCGGGCCGGAGTTCGTGATCGAGGAAGTCGAGAACCTCGACGCCGATGCCCAGGCCCTGCTGATGCCGGCGTCCACCTCAGGCGCGGGCACCTGCATTGCCGGCAAGGACCTGCCGCTGGAACAGACCATCGCCAATATGTCGGGGATTCTGGCCGACCTGGGCATGAAGATCGAAATCGCATCGTGGCGCAACATCGTGCCTAACGTCTGGTCGCTGCACATCCGCGATGCGCAGTCGCCGATGTGCTTTACCAACGGCAAGGGCGCGACCAAAGAGAGCGCGCTGGCCTCGGCGCTGGGCGAGTTCATCGAGCGGCTCAACTGCAACTTCTTCTACAACGATCAGTTCTGGGGCGAAGAGATCGCCAATGCCGAGTTCGTGCATTACCCGGACGAGCGCTGGTTCAAGCCCGGCGCCAAAGACGAGTTGCCTGCGGAAATTCTCGACGAATATTGCCTGGGCATTTACAACCGCGACGGCGAACTGCGCGGCTCGCACCTGTACGACACCAACTCCGGCAACACCCAGCGCGGCATCTGCTCACTGCCGTTCGTGCGTCAGTCGGACAACGAGGTGGTCTACTTCCCGTCCAACCTGATCGAAAACCTGTTTCTCAGCAACGGCATGAGCGCCGGCAACACCTTGGCCGAAGCGCAGGTGCAGTGCCTGTCGGAAATCTTCGAGCGGGCGGTCAAACGCGAAATCCTCGAAGGCGAAATGGCTCTGCCGGACGTGCCGCAAGAGGTGCTGGCGAAATACCCGGGCATCCTCGCCGGGATCCAGGCGCTGGAAGAGCAGGGTTTCCCGGTGCTGGTCAAGGACGCGTCGCTGGGCGGTGAATTCCCGGTGATGTGCGTGACACTGATGAACCCCCGCACCGGTGGCGTTTTCGCCTCGTTCGGCGCGCACCCGAGCTTCGAAGTGGCGCTGGAGCGCAGCCTCACCGAGTTGCTGCAGGGCCGCAGCTTCGAAGGCCTCAACGATCTGCCGCAGCCGACCTTCTCGGGCCAGGCCGTGACCGAGCCGAACAACTTTGTGGAGCACTTCATCGATTCCAGCGGCGTGGTGTCGTGGCGCTTCTTCAGCGCCAAGGCCGACTTCGAATTCGTCGAGTGGGACTTCTCCGGCAATGGCGAAAACTCCAACGCCGAAGAGGCCGCAACGCTGTTCGGCATCCTCGAAGACATGGGCAAGGAAGTCTACATGGCGGTCTACGAGCACATCGGCGCCAAGGCGTGCCGCATTCTGGTGCCGGACTATTCGGAGATCTATCCGGTAGAAGACCTGATCTGGGACAACACCAACAAAGCGCTGCAATTCCGTGCGAACATTCTCAACCTGCACAACCTGAGCAAAGTCGGCATGCGCAACCTGGTCAAAGGCCTGGAACACAGCGAGCTGGACGATTACACCGACATCACCACGCTGATCGGCATCGAGTTCGACGACAACACGCCATGGGGCAAGTTGACCATTCTCGAACTGCGCCTGCTGATCTACCTCGCCTTGCAGAAGTACGAGCAGGCCAAGGATCTGGTCGAAGCCTTCCTGCAATACAACGACAACACCGTCGAGCGCGGCTTGTTCTATCAAGCGGTCAACGTCGTGCTGGAAATGGAGCTGGACGAGGATCTGCAGCTGGAAGACTACGAAGCCAACTTCCGCCGCATGTTCGGCGACGAGCGCATGGACGCGGCGATCGGCTCGGTCAATGGCAGCGTGCGCTTCTACGGTTTGACGCCGACCAGCATGAAACTGGAGGGGCTGGATCGGCATCTGCGCCTGATCGAGAGCTACAAGAAACTGCATGCAGCGCGGGCCAACTTCGCGGGTTGATTCGGTTGGCGGCACGTACAAAAAAAGCACCTTCGGGTGCTTTTTTTGTGGTCGGCAGATGATGGTGTCAGAGCGCGGCTTTCACCTGCAATCCAAACACCAACGCATTGTCGATGTCCTGGCCGGAGAACGCGCCTGGTTCAATGATGTATTGCACATTCGGGCGCAGCGTCAGCCAAGGCGTGGCCTGATAGCCGTAACCGAGCTCGATCAATTGCTCGGCGCTGTCCAGATTGGGGAACGCGGCGCCATTGGCCATGGCGGTGTCCTGCAGCACATCGCGGCTGCGCGGGTTCGGCACTGCGCGGCCATAGCCCAGCGCCACGGTGTCACGCGGGCGGCCTTCGAAAGGCTTGTACAGAACCAGACCGGTGCCGTACCACTTGCTGAACGGCGAAGCTGCTTCGCTGGCCGCCGAGTATTGGCCGAAAGCGTGCAGGCTGCGACCTTCGGAGACATCCGAAGCCCACACGGCCTGGTCGATCAGGACGTAATGGCCGCCGCGTCCGGACACTTCCTTGTCACTGCCGATGCGTTTGACGTCGGAGCTGTCGTAGTAATACCCGAGCTTGTACTCGCCGGGCAGTTTGCCGGCCTGCTTGTAGACCAGCTCGATCGGCACCACGGTGCCGGTGGTGTGTTTCGGGCCCAAGTGCCAGGCACGGCTGGAATTGCCGTTACTTTCCGGATCGACATTGAACGCGGCCACGCGCAGTTGCCAGGCCGGGGAGAGGTCGTATTTCACCCGCACACCCAGGTGGGCGTTGGGGTAGTTGGTCCAGCCACTGCCACCGGACATGTTCAGCGGATGGCCGCAGAAACCGGCGTTCATGAAGTTGCAGAGAATGCCGCTGTCGAGGCCGCCGAGGTCGTTGCCCATGGCCATGTAGCCGAGTTTGACGTTCAGTGCCGGGGTGAACAGGCTGCGCTCGTAGCTCAGCTCGGTCAGGCGGGTGTAGAGGCCGCCGTAGTTTTCCTGGATCGGCAGACGGTTGCCGACCAGATCTTCGGAGGCACTGTTGCCGCGTCGATCGTTGATGGTCAGCTGAATCTTGCCGGCGTTATCGACGCCGTACAGTTTGCTCAGGTCGAACTGCGCACCGAGCTTGATGTTCTGCGAGTAACGCGCCGAGCGATGCAGGCCGCCGTCGGCGTTGTAGGCGGTTTCGCCGGTGTAATCACCGGTGAACTTGATGCCGTCTTCGTCGAACTGGTGGCGCAGGCCGCCCCAGTCGCCGGTCAGGGTGCTGCGGGTAAATACGTTCGAATCGGTATCGGCAAGGGCGGGCAGGGCAGCGCCGCAGGTGAGACCGAACAGCATGCCGGTGAAAACCCCGGCGTGAGAAAAGCGAACAGCCAATGACATTGCGCAAATCCAGAGCGAAGGACATGAAACAACGCGGCACCCGAAGGTGCCGCGCACAAGTGAAACGAAGGCGAACGCGACGGTTTACGGCAGGGCGTAAGCCATCACGTAGTCACCGCGATCAGTCGACTGGCGAGCGCCACCGGCGGTGATGACCACGTATTGCTTGCCGGTTTTCGGCGACACATAGGTCATCGGGCCACCCTGACTGCCGACCGGCAGACGCGCTTTCCAGATTTCTTCACCATTGGCGCTGTTGAAGGCGCGCAGGTAGAAGTCCTGGGTGCCGGCGATGAAGATCAGGCCGCCCTGGGTCGACAGCGTGCCGCCGAGGGTTGGCAGACCGATCTTGATCGGCAGGTGCATGCGGATGCCCAAGGGACCGGTGTCTTCAACGGTGCCGACCGGCACTTGCCAGGCGACTTTCTGGGTTTTCATGTCGATGGCGGTCAGCGTACCGAACGGCGGGGCCTGGCACGGAATGCCGGCGACCGACAGGAAGCGGTTTTTGTTCACGGCGTAAGGCGTGCCCTTGAGCGGCACGGCACCCATGCCGGTGTTCAGCGCTTCGCCACCGGAAGAGGCCTGAGCCTTGTTCTGCGACGGGATCATCTGAATCCACAGGCCCAGACGCATGTCGTTGACGAAGATGAAACCGTGCACCGGGTCAGTGGAAATGCTGCCCCAGTTCATGCCGCCCAGCGAACCCGGGAAACTCAGGGATTTGTCAGTGCCCGGCGCGGTGTACAAGCCGTCGTAACGCATCGACTTGAAATCGATCCGGCACAGCAGCTGGTCGTACGGGGTGGCGCCCCACATGTCCGATTCAGTCAAGTGCTGGGCACCGACTTGCGGCATGCCCACGGATTTCGGCTGGGTCGGCGAGTACGGCTCGTTGGGGATATTGGCGGCCTTGACCGGCACTTCCTTTACGTCGGTCAACGGTTTGCCAGTGGCGCGGTCGAGCACGTAAATCTGCCCGGCCTTGGTGCCGATGACCACCGCCGGTACGGTTTTACCGTCCTTGGTGAAGTCGATCAGGCTTGGCTGCATCGGCAGGTCGAAGTCCCAGAGGTCGTTGTGCACGGTCTGGAATACCCACTTTTCTTCGCCGCTGTTGGCGTCCAGCGCCAAGACGGAGGCACCGTAGGTGTGATCCAGTTTGCTGCGCTCGACACCATAGATGTCGGTGGACGAACTGCCCATCGGCAGGAATACGGTGTTGGTCGCCGGGTCGTAGGACATCGGGGCCCAGCTGTTCGGCGTGCTGCGAACATAGGTTTTGCCATCGGCCGGTGCCTGTTTATCCTGCGGGTTGCCCGGGTCGAACGCCCAGCGCATGGCACCGGTCATGACGTCGAAACCACGGATCACGCCGCCCGGCATGTCGGTTTGCACGTTGTCGGCCACGCGACCGCCAACCACCACGGTGGTGCCGGCCATCAGCGGCGCCGAGGACAGTTGATAGTAGCTGTCCGGCACATCACCCAGACCGGCCTTCAGATCCACTTGGCCGTTGTTGCCGAAACCCCGGCAGAACTCGCCGGTGTCGGCATCGACCGCGATCAGGCGGGCGTCGATGGTGTTGGTGAGCAAGCGACGTGTGCAGTTGGCGATTGGAGCGCTCACTGGCGCGCTGGCCGGTTTGGCGACGGCGGCGCTGGCGTCGAAATACGCCATGCCACGGCAACGCTGCCAGACTTTGGATTGAGCGTTGATCGCGTTTTTCCAGAGCTCTTTACCGGTATCGGCATCCAGCGCAATCAGGTTGTTGTGCGGGGTGCAGATGAACACCTTGTTGCCAATCTGCAGTGGGGTCAGCTGGTCTTCGGCACCGTTGCCATCGCTCTCGGCGATGTCGCCGGTGTGGTAGGTCCACGCCACTTTCAGCTTGTCGACGTTGCTGCGGTTGATCTGGTCCAGCGCGGCGAAGCGGCTGCCGCCTTCGGTATTGCCGTAGTGGGCCCAGTCTTTCTGCGCCTTTTCCGGCTCGACCGGGGTGAGGCCCGGGCCGGTGCCGGTAGGGGCGACGGTCGGGTGCGCGACGAACATGTTGCCGGCAGCCACGGCCAGTCCAACGACCAGAACAGCCGCAACGCCGTAAGCACCGCGACCTGCAACGTCACCATTGGCGCGTTTGAGCAGCGGATAGACCAGCGCGACCACCAGACCCACCGCGCTGAACATGAACAGGCGGGAGAACACCGGCCAGAACACCAGCCCTGCGTCGATCACGGCCCAGATGGCGGTCCCAACCAGAAACGCCGCGAACAGCCAGGCACCGGCAGGCTTGCGCCGCGCGATCAGCAGACCGGAAACGGCCATCACCAGACCACCCACCAGGAAGTACCAGGAGCCTCCCAGGCTGACCAATTTCACACCGCCAGCGGCCAGTGCCAGGCCGAGCAGGGCGATGATCACGCCCAGCCCGACCAGAATGAATGTTGATATGCCCGAGAGGCGTTGACTCTGCTTCACGTTGAATGTCCCGTTGAAATGAGGCGTGCATTATATAGTTAGGTAACTACCTAGTTAAATCACTAAATCAGCATGAAGTGTAGTTTGCTGCTCAGCGAAGCGTCGGATCGGGGGACGGTTTGCGCCTGTAAGGCTGCAAGCGATATTGAAATGCGGTTGAAAGTCGCTTTTCTGTCAGGGGAAGTGGGATTTGTGACAGACATGGTTCGCGCAGTGATCACGCCGGTGCCTGGGCTGATTAGACTAATGGCTAACAGCGCCGGCGCCTGAGCGACGGCTGGGCAATGATCATTTTTCCCATTACGCTGAAAAACTTCGTCCGCACCCTACAGAATTTCGTGATCGTGAAGAAAATAGTCCGCGTAGATGACCTTCAGGTATTCGTCACCACGGCTGCGGCCGGCAGTTTCTCCGCCGCCGCCCGATTGCTCGACATTTCTCCAGCCTTGGCCAGCGGAGCGGTTCAGCGTCTTGAAGGCAGTCTTGGAGCACGGTTGTTCGTTCGCTCGACCCGGCGCTTGAGATTATCGGACGATGGCGAACGCTATCTTTCCCATGCCCGGCAGGCACTCGAAGCGCTCGAAAATGGCGAGATCGCGCTGAGTGAAGGTCGCGATGAAATCGCCGGCACGATTCGCTTGTCGATACCGTCGGATATCGGCCGAAACGTGCTGTTGCGATGGCTCGACGAGTTTCAGCAACTGCATCCGAAGGTGCTGTTGCAGTTACGGGTCAGCGATCAGATTGCCGACCTGGTCGGCGAACAACTGGATGCCAGTATCCGTTATGGTTTGCTGGCCGATTCCAGCCTCGTCTCTCTGGCCCTGGCGCCGTCGAACAGAAGAACGGTCTGCGCCTCGCCGGACTATCTGGCCCGCCACGGCCAGCCAGCCACACCTGAAGAATTGGGCAACCATAACTGCCTTCGGTTTGTGATGGGGGAGCAGACCTACGAACGCTGGAGCTTTCATTCGGCGGACGGTGTCAGGACCGTTCAGGTGACGGGCGACCGGGTCAGTGATGATGCCGATATCGTCCGGCGCTGGGCGGTTGCCGGTTTCGGAATCGTCTACAGGTCGAAAATCGATGTGCTGGATGACTTGCGCAGCGGTCGACTGGTGGAGCTTTTCCCGGCAGACGTCGGGCAGCCGGCACCGCTCCAACTCGTCTGCCCCCATCGCACCTCGCTCACACCTGCCGTGCAGGCCTTGAGGGCTTTCCTGGCGCAACGCTTCGAACGTTACGTAGCTCAATGAGAACCTGACGAGGCTGCAGGTGCCGCGTCAGGTTCAGGCCTTTGAGCCACACCTCATTGCTCTGACGTTTCTTTAGTACGTCGCTGCAGGCCTGGCGCCGATCTTGACGCGCATCAGGCTGTACGGTTTGACGCGTTTGTCCTGTCCGTCATTAAAACCTGCCGAGCGATGCAGCTGGTTGGCGGTGAAATACAAATAGCCGTCCGGGCCGATCGACAACGTATCGGGCCAAAGCACTCGTGAGTCTTCGACCAGCGTCTGCCAGCGACCGTCCGGCAGGCGTTTGCGAATCGCGTTGTGCTCGTAGTCACCGGCGTACACGGCACCGTCGGCATCGGCTTCAAGACCGTCGGAAGCACCTTTTTCACCGAGGTCGACGACGGCTTTTTCCAGTTCGGCATCGCTCACACCCGGATCACGCAACAGGGCAGTCGGCACGGCGTACAGATGCCTGCTCGATAACGGGCAGAAGTAAAGCGTCTTGCCATCACTGGACAGGGCAATACCGTCAGACGCCACCGTCAACAGGCCGGTTTTGCCTTGAGCATCGCGCGTCACCAGTGCGGGCTTGCCTTCAACCTTCGGGATAAAGGACGGGTCGGCCGAGGTGGATTGGGCACCAGTCAGTTTGCGGCTTGCCTGGCCACTCGCCAGATCGACCACGATGATGCCGCCAGGGCCGCTGACCGAAGAGTCGGTAATGTAGGCGGTCCCTTCCTTGCCTGTACGGAAGTCAAAGCGCACGTCATTGACATAGGTGGTCGGCAGGATGACGTCGTCAGGGAACACAATCGTTTTTGTGATTTTGTCGGAGGCCAGGTCGATCGCCACCAGCTTGGCTCCGCCCGCCTGAGGCGCGGAAAACTTCGGTGCGGCCGTGTCGAGCACCCAGACGCGGCCTTTGCCGTCGGCAACCACACTTTGCACGCTGATGAATCCCTTGGCCGGGTTCCGCGGATCCGCGACATTGGTTTTCAGATCAGGGTAGGGCACAAGCTGACCGTTGGAAATTTCCGCAACGGTGTAGGGCACGTCATCGCCCCAGCGGGGGAAGTTCACGAAGATACGGCCGGTTTCGGTCACCGTCACGCCTGTCGGCATGGCCCCGTTGAACGCGTAAACACGTTCGATGGCGGCGCCTTTGCCCGTATCACTTTGCGCTACGACCACGCCGCTTACGGATACCGCAAAGGCCAGGCCTGCGATTTTAAATAATCTGTTCATGTTCAAGTCCTTGAGCGCCAGTGATATGAGGAGCCTTCAAGCACGAGTCGCGATAAATCAGTGAGCGCGAGAAGGCAGTGACAGGCTATGCACGAAGACCTTCTCCAGACAGAAGCAGATCGCAGGAAGACTTTCCGCATTTTGCGGAAAATACAAAACGGCCAGCCTTCCATCAGGGAGGGCTGGCAGCCTTGACGACAGATGGCTTCAACTCAGGCGACCGGAATCGGGTTCTCCTCCAGTGCCTGGTTGAACTGATTGATCAGCGCATGCTCATTAATGCCTTGGTTGGCTCGCAACGGGACGACCCGATCCACCAACACTTCCGTGGTCGCCGTTTCGAGTTTTTCCAGGGTTTCCCGAATGAATTCGTCGAGCGGCATGGCGCGTTCATCGCCGCTTTTGTGAATCAGGTCGGTGTCGACCCATGGCGGCGCGATCTCCAGCACTTTTACGCGGGTGTCGCGCAGGGTGAAGCGTTGCGACAGCGAGTAGGAGTGAATGGCCGCCTTCGTCGCCGAGTACAACGCTGTCGCAGCCAGTGGCAGATAGGCCAGCACGGAGCTGTTGTTGATGATGAAGGCTTCGGGTTGACGCTTGAGGTGCTCGACGAATGCGGCGCTGACACGCACCGGGCCGAGCAGGTTGGTTTGCAAAAGACTCACCGCCTGTTCGTCGTCGTAATCACCCGAGGCTGGATTATCGAACGGCATGATCCCGGCGTTATTGATGATCACGTTCAGCGAGGGGTGGCGGCGTATGACTTCCTGGGCGACATCCTTGATTTGCTGCGGGTCATTGATGTCCAGCTGGACCGTGTCGATACCGGGATTGGCCCGGGCGATCTCATCCAGCAGGGCCTGTCGACGGCCCGCGATGATGACCTGATTGCCGCGCTGGTGAAATGCCTCGGCCAAAGCGCGGCCAATGCCGGAGGTGCCGCCGGTGATGAAGATCGTGTTAGCGCTGAGTTTCATGATTCATATCCTTTTGATAGCGATCAGTTGGCGTTGTAGCGCGGTGCGAGCCGGTTGCTCGAGAGCTCGGAGAACAAGGCCTGGCGGCTGGCTTCGTAACGCTCGTAACCTTGCAGGTCGTGCATCGAGGGGATGGAGATCAGCACGCCGTTGTCGAAATCCTGCAGAGCGCCGGCGACCAGGTCCTGGGCCGACATCACGATGCCCGGATCCAGATGCTCGACAGGCAATCCACCGATTTGCCAGAAGTCCGTCGCGGTTGCGCCGGGCAGGACGGCCTGGATCCGGATGCCTTTATCCGAGAGTTCCTTGTGCAGGGATTGGGTAAACGCGGTGACGTAGGCCTTACTGCCGCCGTACACGCCGTTGAGCAACTCCGGCGCCAGGCTGACGATCGAGGAAATATTGATCACGGCGCCTTGTTCGCGGGCGACAAAGCCTGGAATCGCGGCGTAGGTCAGGCGGGTGAGGGCGGTGACGTTCAGCGTGATCATCTCGGCCATTCGCTCTACATCACTCTCCAGCAGGCCGGTATGGGTGCCGATGCCGGCATTGTTGACCAGCAAAGTGATGCTGGCGTCCTCACGCAACTTGCGTTCTACCTTGGCGAGGTCCTCGGGGCGGCCAAGATCGGCCTGCAACACTTCGATGTTCTGCCGGGTTTCGCTGGTCAGGCGGCTGGCCAGTGCGTTCAGACGTTCGCGGTTGCGCGCCACCAGCACCAGGTCGTAACCCCGGCGGGCAAGGTGTTCGGCGTAAATCGAGCCGATGCCGGTGGACGCGCCGGTGATGAGTGCAGTGCCTTTGTATTGTTGCGACATGATCAAGCTCCGTGGGTTGGGTGTGGAGCCATGATGAAGGATGTGGTAGATGTCTTAAACGACGTATATGGTAGTGTTTAAAGACATTCAAAAAGGAGTTCAGTCATGCATCGCGTCGGCTATCTGATTACCGAAGGTTTTCAGGTGATGTCCCTGGCAACCCAGGCTGTATTCGAGTTCGCCAACATCGTTGCGGGGGAAGAGATCTACAAGGTCCAGAACTTCTCGATCGGTGGTGGGACCATGCGTTCTTCGTTGGGCATGTACATCGACACGCTCCCTCTGGGCGCCCCGGGATTGGCCGACACGTGGATGATTACCGGTACGCTGACCCCGTTGAATCCACCAGATGAAGAAGTGTTGGCCAGCGTGCGCGCCTTCGTCGATGGAGCCCGACGCACAGCAGGTCTGTGCACCGGCTCGTTCGTTCTGGCGCAGGCTGGGGTTCTGGACGATCGAAGGGCGACCACCCACTGGGCCTATGCGAACAAGCTCCGTGAGCTGCATCCAAAAATCGAGGTCGAGGAAGACCGGATCTTCATCGTCGACGGTCCCGTCTGGACGTCGGCAGGCATGACAGCCGCGCTGGACATGGCGCTGGGCATGGTGGAAAAGGATCTGGGCACCGACATGGCCAGGTCGGTGGCGCACAAACTGGTCATGCATCAACGGCGTTCGGGTGGGCAATCCCAGCATTCGGAACTGCTTACGCTTGCTCCAAAGTCGGACCGTATTCAAAGTGCGCTGGAGTATGCGCGCACGCACCTGGACCGTCCGCTCAGCGTGGAGGAACTTGCCGACGTCGTGCACTTGAGTCCCAGACAATTCACCCGGGTGTTTACCGCCGAGACAGGCCAGTCACCGGCCAAGGCTGTTGAAAGCCTGCGTCTGGAGGCCGCTCGCGTGATGATCGAGCAAAGTCGTCACAGCCTGGAACGCGTGGCGAAGGAAACGGGGTTTCGAGACCGTCGCCACATGCGCGAAGTATTCATGCGAGGGTTTGGCGTTCCGCCGCAGGCAGTTCGAAGGGATGCCAGGCGGATCGGCCAGGAGAATCCATCTGATCGGGCCGCTCATCCGTAAGCGCCCCGATCAGCAGTCAAAGCCAGGATTTGATTTGCGCGCAGACGGCGTCGGTGGAAATGCCATAGCGATCATGCAGTGTCGGCAATGCACCGGCGTCGAGGAAGGCGTCGGGCAATGCAATCTGCCTGAACGTCGGCGTCACTCCGTTGCGCAGCAGTACCCCGGCAACCGCTTCACCGAGCCCGCCAATAATCGAGCTGTTTTCTGCGGTAACCACCAGCCGGCCAGACTTGCGGGCCTCGGCGAGAATGGTCTGTTCATCCAGCGGTTTGATCGTCGGCACATGCAGCACGGCGACATCGACGCCATCGGTCTGCAGCGCCTTGGCGGCCTCCAATGCGCGCATGGTCATCAAACCGGTCGAGATGATCAGGACATCGTTGCCGGTGCGCAGGGTCTTGGCCTTGCCGATCTCGAATTGATACCCGTACTCATCCAGCACCAGCGGCACGTTGCCGCGCAGCAGCCGCATGTAGACCGGCCCCTGATGCGCGGCAATGGCGGGCACGGCCTGTTCGATTTCCAAGGCATCACAAGGGTCGACGATCATCAGGTTGGGCATCGCCCGGAAGATCGCCAGGTCATCGGTGGCCTGGTGGCTGGGGCCGTAACCGGTGGTGAGGCCGGGCAATCCGCAAACGATTTTGACGTTGAGGTTTTCCTCGGCAATGGCCATGCAGATGAAGTCATAGGCGCGACGCGAGGCGAACACCGCATACGTGGTCGCGAACGGCACGAATCCTTCGCGGGCCATGCCTGCGGCCGCACTCATGAGCAACTGTTCGGCCATGCCCATCTGATAGAAACGATCCGGGTGGGCCTTGGCGAAAATGTGCAGGTCGGTGTACTTGGACAGGTCAGCGGAGAGGCCGACGATGTCCGGACGCTGATCCGCCAGTGCAGCCAATGCATGGCCAAAAGGTGCTGAGCGGGTGGCTTGGCCTTCAGAGGCAATCGAGGCAATCATCGCCGAGGTGGTCAGGCGCTTCTTGATCGATTCGCCAGTCGAGGTCGGTGTGTTGGCGGCGTTGCTCATTGGTTTTTTCCTTCTTCAAGCGTGGTCAGTGCCAGATCCCATTCGTGTTCGTCCACACGGATGAAATGGGTCTTTTCGCGGTTTTCGAGGAAGGGCACACCTTTGCCCATGGTGGTGTCGCAGATGATCACCCGTGGCTGAGTGCCGGGGTGGTGGCGGGCGGCATCGAAGGCTTCGACCAGTGCGTCCAGGTCGTTGCCGTCGACGCGCTGGGTGAACCAGCCAAACGCTTTCCAGCGATCCACGATGGGTTCGAACGACAGGATCTCGCTGGAATGGCCGTCCGCTTGCTGATTGTTGACGTCGACGATGGCGATCAGGTTGTCGAGCTTCCAGTGCGAGGCCGACATTACGGCTTCCCAGGTCGAGCCTTCGTTCAGCTCGCCGTCCGACAGCAGGTTGTAGACGAACGATGTCGAGCCCTTGCGCTTGAGACCCAGGCAAGCACCGACGGCGATGCCCAGCCCCTGACCCAGCGAACCACCGGTGATTTCCATGCCCGGCGTGTAGGCGGCCATGCCCGACATCGGCAATCGGCTGTCATCCGAGCCGTAGGTTTCAAGCTCATCGAGCGGGATGATCTCGGCTTCGATCAGCGCAGCGTACAGCGCAATCGCATAGTGACCGATCGACAGATAGAAACGATCACGCGGCTCCCACGCCGGGTCTTCGGGGCGATAGCTCAGCGCATGGAAGTAGGCGACCGCGAGCAGGTCGGCGGCACCGAGGGCCTGGCCGACGTAGCCCTGGCCTTGCACCTGGCCCATGCGCAAGGCATGGCGGCGGATGTTGTGGGCGCGCTCGGCCAGCGTCTGGGGTGTTGTGAATGAAAGGTTGGCAGTCATGGTGAATTCTCCTGTGAATCAACGATTGACCAAGGCAGCGGGAATGCGCAGGACCAGCGAGGCGCCGACCAGCAATACGCCAGTGATCAGATACATGCCGATAGCGCTGGAGCCAGTGAGGGTGGTTATCCAGCCAATCAGGTAGGGCGAGCAGAAGCCGGCAAGGTTGGCGAAGCTGTTGACGGCGGCGATGCCTGCCGCAGCGGAGACACCACCAAGCAGCGTGGTGGGGAGCATCCAGAACAGCGAGGTCGCGGACAGGATGCCGGAAGCCGCCAGGCACAGACTGAGAATGGACAGCATCACATTGCCTCCCATCAGCGCCGCGAGGGTCAGGCCGATGGCCCCGGCGATCATCGGCACGATCAGGTGCCAGCGGCGTTCGCGATGTTTGTCGCCACTGCGTCCGACCAGCAACATGGCGGCGATGGCACAGAGGTACGGCAGGCTGGTCAGCAAGCCGATTTTCATCGGATCGGAGACCCCGGCATTACGCACAAGGGTCGGCAGCCAGAAGGTAATTGCGTACTGTCCCATCACCACACAGAAATAGATCCCCGCGAGCAGCCAGAGGCGACGGTCACGAATGAATTCGCCCACGGACGCATGCGTCACTTTCTGCTGGTCATCCTCCGCCAGCTCACGGGTGATCAGGGCTTTTTCGTCGTCGTTGAGCCAACTGGCCTGATGCACGCCATCCTTGAGATAGCTGAGCACCAACAGTCCGACGACCACCGTAGGCACAGCCTCCAGCACAAACATCCATTGCCAGCCGGCCCAGCCGTGCATACCGGCGAAGTGGTTCATGATCCAGCCGGAGAGCGGGCCGCCGACCATGCCCGACAGCGGGATAGCGATGAACCACAACACCGTCATGCGCGCACGCCGGTAGGACGGAAACCAGTAGGTGAGGTACAGCAGCAGCCCCGGCGCCAGGCCGGCTTCGGCAATGCCCAGCAGAAAGCGCAGGGCGTAGAACTGCCAGGCGGTTTCGACGAAGGCGAAGAGGGCGGAGACAATGCCCCAGGTGATCATGATGCGCGCGATCCAGACTCGCGCGCCGACCTTGTGCAGGATGATGTTGCTGGGCACTTCGCAGAGAAAGTAGCCGATGAAGAACATGCCCGCGCCCAGCCCGTAGACTGTTTCGCTGAGCGCCAGATCGTTCATCATTTGCAGTTTGGCAAAGCCGACGTTGACGCGATCGAGGTAGGCGCACAGGTAGCACAGCATCAGGAACGGCATCAGGCGCCAGGCGGTTTTACGGTAGGCGTTGGAACGCACCGCCGAAACGGCTTCGAGCGACAGGGTAGTCATGATGGTCTGATCTCTTGTTTTTATTGACCGCCGGGCAAGTCTGCCCGGCCGTATCATCGATCCAGAACCGCACGGGCCGCGAGGCCCGCCACGTGTGTCAGTGAATCAGCATGCCGCCGTTCACATCCAGGGTGATGCCAGTCAGATAGGAGGACAAGTCGCTGGCCAGGAACAGCGCCGCATTGGCCACATCCTGCGCCTCGCCCAGGCGACCCAACGGAATGCCGTCGATGATCGCGTGGCGGCGCTCGTCCTGCATCAGGCCGCCAGTAATGTCGGTGTGAATCAGGCCGGGGGCGATGGAGTTGACGCGCACGTTGTCCGGCCCCAGCTCACGCGCCATGGCCTTGGCCAGGCCCAGCACACCGGCCTTGGCGGCGCTGTAATGAGGCCCGCCAAAAATGCCGCCGCCGCGCTGCGCGGAAACCGAAGACATGCACACAATGCTGCCGCTGGCTTGCTGGCGCATGAGCGGAATTACCGCCTGGGACATCTGCAACGTACCGCGCAGGCTGACGTCCAGCACCTTGTCGTAATCACCGGGGCGGATATCGAGGGTCTTGAGGGGTTGGGTGATGCCGGCATTGTTGACCAGTATGTCGATCCGGCCGAAGTGTTCGATGATGGTGGCGACAGCCTGCTGCACCTGGGACTCGTCGGCGACGTTGGCAGCCAGGCCGAGATGACCCTCGCCCAAAGAGGCAGCGGCATCGCGGGCAGCGGATGCGTCCAGATCCAGAATCACCACCCGGGCGCCATGTTGAGCGAAGGTCGTAGCTGTCGCGCGGCCGATACCACGTGCGGAGGCAGCACCTGTGATGATCGCGACTTTGCCTTGAAGAAGCATGGGAGAAAACCTCTGATTGTTGTTATTGAGTCGGTCCGTGCAGAACCGATGACTCAGCTTGTCTCCCGCAACGACCCTGAGCAATAACGCAAACTTCACTGGATGCTGAAAAAAATTCAGCACTCGCCAACATGCGGTTGCGGTGTTTGAATAGTCGAACGCCCGGCCTCAGCCACTTGCAGCGGAACAACCCACATCATGAGTTCATCTGGCGAAGCACCGCCAATCCTGCCACCCCTGAAAGCCATTCAGGCCTTTGAGCAAACTGCGCGCTTTGGCAACGTCGCGCGTGCGGCCGAAGTGCTGGACCTGACGCCCTCGGCAGTCAGTCACCAACTGGCCAAGCTCGAGGCGATGATCGGGCGGCAGTTGTTCCTCAGAACGGCCAGGGGAGTGACGTTGACGCCCGTGGGCGAGCAATACCTGTCCGAGATATCCGGCATCCTGCACAGCCTGGCGGTGGCAACAGAGCGCGCGACCAGTGATGTCAGCCTCGACTGTCTGCGATTGCATTCATCACCCAGCTTCGGCCTGTTGTGGCTGATGCCGCGCCTGGAACAGTTTCGCGAGAGCCATCCCGACATTCAGCTCAATCTCTCATGCTCCTATGAATCGCTGCACTTCAGTCGGGACAAGATCGACGTGGACATCCGCCACGGCATGCCGAACTGGCCAAGTTTCGAAGTGCGTACGCTGCGCAACGAAAAAATCGCGGTCCTCGCATCGCCCAAACTTCTGGAAAAACGCCCGATCCGCGCCGTCGCCGACTTGCTGGACTGCAACCTGATCCTGTCGGAAGCGACGCTGATCAAGTGGCCGCAACTGTTTGCTCAACACGGGCTGTCGCGCCCTGAAAGCCCCTACACCTTGAGCTTTGACCGCTCCTACATGACCCTCGAGGCCGCCAGCCACGGGCTTGGATTTGCATTGGAAAGCACGCTGCTGGCGCAGGACTACCTGGCGCGCGGCGAGTTGGTCGAAGTCATTCCCGGGTTGAGCGCCCCGATCACCGCACACCACCTGGTTTTCCCGAAGGCGCATGCGGGGTTTCCACGGGTGAGGCGTTTTCTGGAATGGATGCAGCGTGAGTTGGGGCATGACTTCAGTTACTGAAGCACATCCATATTGATCTTGCGCCAACACGCTTCCGAGAAACTGTAAACCGAGAAGGCAATCAGCCCCAGGGCCATTACCATCAAAAGAAGCCATCCCGCGGGCAGATTCTGCAGCGCGTCCAGCGCTTCCTTCATGCCAGGCGGGTCCATGGCTTGATAAGCGGAACCGCTGACGGCCAGCAGCAAAGCAATCTCCATAAACACGACGCCGCGTGCGATCAGACCGAAGCGAGACACCGGACGGACATAGCGCATGACCTCTTCGTCGGCCTCAAAATACTTCTCGAACGAGGCCTTCCATCCCTTGATGATGTGAGCAACGCCAACCCCCAGCGGAATGAGCGCAATCAGGTACAACAATAGATTCGAGTGTTCCCACGACAAAAGATGCGCCAGCCAGTCTTTGGTCTGCTCTGCGGAATGGCTCGAACGGCGGCTACCGCTCACAAGCAGTCCCAATGCAAAAAACGCCAGAGCACCGTTGACCAGACCGCCTGCAAACAGGCCTGCACGAATCACCAGCCCTTTGAGCTGCGTGCCGTGATGATCGACATCGCGTATCGCTTGCAGGACACGCCAGGCTGCAAACGCAAGCAGACCCGCCACCACAAGGCCCACCAGAAAATAGCCGAACGGCTGGCTCAGCAAGGCTTCCAGACTCTTGTGACTGTCCTTGGGTTTTGTCGAATCATGGGCTGCCAATAACGCGAATATGCCGATGATCAAATAAAGCACTCCGCGAGCGGCGTATCCGCCCCGAGCGAGTATGACGAGACTGCGTTGCGCGGACATTGGATAGATTTCCGAGGTGTATTAAGAGAGCAGACCCTTGTTGCTGAAAGGGGTTCTGTTACAAATCGGAGTCCGGACGTTTACCCGGAGTGCGATGGATGAAGGGGACGAGCTGCCGTTGCGAGCCGGACGATCCTGACCCATCATTCAGATTCATATTGATGCCGTGGTGAAAATGGACAAGCAACTGGCTGGTTACTCGATTGTATTGACCATCATCTGGGTTTCAGCGGTTATCGCGGTCATGTACTGGATGTCTAATTGAACGTATTGGGTGGCGATGTGGAAGGCGTGGTGTTGGGCGACAAGATTCAGCGAGAAGCGGACCGGCTGCTGGCGCAGATTGTCCGGGCAGACTCGATGATCATTGCTGTCAAGGCAGGGGCGCGGGCGGATGGTTTCGTGCTGGGACTGGAAACCGGCGGGGCTTTGCGTGCCGGCGATGCCGAGAGGCTGTACATCATTTTCGAAGCCGCGCTGGTGGAGCGCTTGAAGTCATTGTCGCGAGGCTGATCAGATCGGCTGATTGAATCGATATTCATGAACAGCCATCTACTTGAACTATAAGCTGATCACTCAATGTTCATTTTTGTACGGGGCGAGGGCATGGACTGGAGTGACATGCGGATCTTCCTGGCGATTGCCCGCAACGGCTCGCTGGGCGGAGCCGCCAGGGAGTTGGGGGTCAGTCACCCAACGGTCGGACGGCGCTTGCAGGTGCTTGAACAAACCAGTGGGCAAGCCTTTTTCCTGCGGACCGCTCAAGGGCTGGTGCTCACGGACAGTGGCGAGAGGATTCTCGGTCTGGCGCAGGACATGGAACACAGCGCGTTGGCCATCGAGCGGCGTCTGGCGGGGCATGGTGATCAGCCTGAAGGCCTGTTGCGGATATCCTCAGCCGACTGGTTCGCCTGTCATGTTTTGTCGCCGGTTCTCAGCGAACTGGTGCACCGCTACCCGTTGATCGTTCCCGAAGTCATCGCCGGGCATCGACTGTTCGACCTTGCCCGCCGGGATGCCGACATCGCTTTCCGGATCGTGCCTTTCACCGAACCCGACATAGTGCACCGCAAGCTGACAACTCTGTCGTACGGCCTATACGCGGCTTTGCATGCCCCGACGCCGCAGCCGGACGGCGAGGGGCTTGGCCTGATCCTGATGAACATCGCCCAGTCCCATTACCCGGACGTGCAATGGCTGCAGCAACGCTATCCGCTGGCCCGCACCGTGTTCACCAGCAGCAGCCGTACGGTTCAGGCACAGATGTGCGCGAAGGGGCTGGGCGTTGCCGTTTTGCCCCGCGTCCTCGGTGACTCCGTGTCGGGACTGCGACTGCTGGATGAGGACGAGCCACCGCCAGGACGGGACATCTGGATGGGGTATCACCAGGACATGCGCCAGATGGACCGGCTGCGCGCACTGGCTGACCTTGCCTCCAGCATGATCGGTGCGGGGTAGCGCGCCTCAGGTCGGGCGTACAGCCGAGGCTTGCGCTACCGTCGCTGGCTCGCGCGCTAACGTCAGGCTTATCGCTGCCCCTACGGCCAGGCAGACGGCGATGCACAGAACAGCGATCGTGAACGCATGAGTGATGCTGACCGCCGTCGCCGGTTCTCCGAGCAAGGTATAAAACACACCGCCAATCAGTGCGACGCTCAGCGATGTGCTGAT
Source organism: Pseudomonas sp. GW456-12-1-14-TSB6 (assembly GCF_059424205.1). Taxonomy (NCBI): domain Bacteria; kingdom Pseudomonadati; phylum Pseudomonadota; class Gammaproteobacteria; order Pseudomonadales; family Pseudomonadaceae; genus Pseudomonas; species Pseudomonas sp. GW456-12-1-14-TSB6. Next base: position 282,202 of record NZ_JBWKZE010000001.1, on the reverse strand, counting down.
CTGCAGCGTTGCGCTGGTAATGCCTGCGATCATCCCGGCATACGCCGGCGCTACCCGGCCCGTGACCATGCGCATCAACGTCGGCAGGCCCAGCCCCTGTCCCAGACCGATCAGGAACAGGATGACCGTCAAGGAAGTGAAGGGCGGGGCGAGGGTAGTCGGTGTCACTGACACGAGCCAGCCCAGCCATAGTAACCCGACCACTTCCAGCCCCATGCCTAGCGGATTCACGTAGCCCCCGAGGACGCGCCTGAGGAGCGGAACCGACAGGGGACCGAGCAGAAATCCCGCGCCAAACGGCAGAAAGATCAGGCCGGCATGCAGTGCGCTCATATGCAATGCGCTTTGCATGTACATCGAAAACATCAGAAAAAACACACCGATTGAATAGAAGCAAAGCGCGACCAGAAGCGCTCGCCCCAGGCCCGGTGCATTCAGTACGGCCGGGGCGAGGATGGGAGTTCCTCCGGCCCGGTGCAAACAGCTCTCGTAGCGCCAGAACGCTACCGCCAGCGCAGGGCTGGCGGCCAGCGACAGCCATACCCACCACGGCCATCCGGCCTCGCGGCCTTCAATCAATGGCACGACCAGGGTGGTCAGGGTCAGCATCGACAACGCAGTGCCCACCAGATCCAGCTTGCTCGCGTGCTGCGCACGGGTTTCTTTGAGCACACGGATGCCGAACGCAATCACCAGCAACGCGATCGGCAGGTTGACCAGGAAGATCGCGCGCCATCCCATGCCCAACACGTCGACCTCAATCAAAAAGCCGCCCAGTGCCTGACCGATCACAGACGCCAGTCCAAATACGGCCCCGTAAATGCTTAATGCCAATGGTCTTTCCGACACTGGGAAAATCGCCTGCACCGATGCAAGTGCCTGAGGAGCCATGACGGCGGCGGTCACACCCTGCAAGGCGCGTCCGAGGATGAGGATCCACGGCGAAACCGCCAGGCCGCACATCAGCGACGCGGCGGCGAAGCCCAACAGGCCAAGGAAGAACATCCGCCCGCGGCCGTACAGATCGCCGAGTCGTCCGCCGGTAATCAGCGTCACGGCATAGAGCGTTGCATAGGAAGAAATCACCAGCTGCTCGGCAGAGGAGCCTGTCCCCAGATCCTCCTGCATCGAGGGCAGGGCGACGTTGACGATAAAAAAATCCAGGGGCGGCAGAAACGCACCGACGAGCAATATGGCAAACATCAACCAGCGCCGGGGTTCGGGCACTTCGATTTCGATTCGAGACATGACAGGCATCCTGTAGGGAACTCAGGTTTGACGACGACTAAAAGGCAAGGCTTCGCGCCTGCCCGGGTCAGGTCGCCGGGTCCCAATTTAGGGAATCGCTCCTGCGTTTTCGCCTTACAAAACTGCACGGCCAACGTTCATTCGTGTCAGTGCCGCGCCGCTGCGATGACGCTCACCATGGGCAGGTCGTTTCAGACATTCCCTTCATCAACGACCGAGGAGTCAGACATGTCAGGTAAATTCAGTGATCAGGTTGCCGTCGTGACCGGCGGTTCCACAGGGATCGGGTTTTCCATCGCGCAAGCCTTGATCGCCGAGGGCGCCAAACGCGTTTACATCACTGCACGGGCAGCAGACAGGCTGGAGGCGGCAGTTGCCAGACTCGGCGACAAAGCTGTCGCGGTGGTTTCCGATGTCTCGCGTCAGGCTGATCTCGACGCGCTCAAAGCGACAATCCAAACGCGCGACGATCGGCTGGACGCAGTGTTCGCAAATGCCGGGATCTGTGAGAAAAATCCGCTCGGAGTGACCAGCGAGGCTGCTTACTACGCCATGTTCGACGTGAACGTGAAAGGCGTTTTCTTCAGCGTTCAAACGCTTCTTCCGTTGATGAAAGACGCTTCGTCCATCGTCTTGACTGCCTCAATCTGCTCCAGCAACGGCATGGAAGGATTGAGTCTGTACAACGCGTCGAAGGCGGCGGTCCGATCGTTTGCACGCACGTGGGCCAATGAGCTCAAGGACCGCAAAATCCGCGCAAACGTGTTGAGCCCTGGCTTCACCCGCACACCGCTGATGGACAACGGGCTGAAAATGAGCGAGAGCGACATCGCCGCGCTGCGCCAGCACGTCGAGCAAATCACGCCTCTGGGCTATATGGCACAACCAGAAGAAATAGCCAGCGCGGCACTGTTTCTCGCCTCGGACGACGCCAGATACGTGAACGGCGTGGAGCTGATGGTCGATGGTGGTTTATCGCAAATCTGAAGGAGGGGATTGGTAAAGCTTCGGGCAGGCGTAAGGCGACTTGTTCCATCTGCATTGACCTCAAAGCGTGGTGGTCTGCCCGTTGCGATCCAGTTCATACACCTTGTTGCCCTGCAACTTCTCCTTCAGCCATCGCTCCGCCTTACCCAGCGGCCGCTGCCGCGCCCAGAGCAAATCCACACCAATCTGCCAGTCCGTATGCGGATACGCCGAGAGCTGCAGTTCCACCAGCTCACCCTTGGCCAGTTCACGCTGAATGAGCTGGCGGGGCAGGGTGGCCCAGCCGAGTCCGGCGCGGACCATTTCCAATAACGCCAGATAACTTTCGGCCTGCCACAGCTGGGTCGAACGCAGATATTCGCTGCTCGGCAGTTTACTCGCGTGGGCGCTGAAGGCCAGGCGGCGATGGACGTGCAGATCCTCGAACGTGACGTTTTCGAGTTGCGCCAATGGGTGCTGGGGATGGCAGACGTGCAGCATGATCAGTTTGCCCAGTTGCTGGAACGCCAGCTCCTTGGGGTAGCCTGGCTGTGAGAACGCCACACCGAGCACCGCTTCGCCGCTGCTGACCAGTTCACTGACGTCGCCATGGACCGGATGACGAATGATCAGGTCGACAAAGGGGAAGGCTGCTTCGAAGGCTTTGAGCACCGGCATGATCGGGCCGTACGGCGTTTCAATGGCCAGTGTCAGGCTGGGTTCTACGTTGTCCGACAGACAATCGGCGTGGGCTTCGAAGGTCATGCAGCGTTCGAGCACGGCTTCGGCCTGCACCAGTAATTTGTGGCCGCTGGCGGTGAGGGCAGGGCTGCGGTTGCTGCGGTCGAACAGGTCGACGCCAAGGTCGGTTTCGAGGTTGGCAATCGCTGCGCTGATTGTCGATTGGGTCTTGCCCAGTTTGCGCCCGGCGGCGGAAAACGATCCGCTTTTGACCACTTGGACGAACATCAACAGTTGATCGAGTGAGAAGCGCAAGCGTTGAACTCCCGGTTCGAAAATGAAGGTTTGGAGCGGCTAACGAATGCCAGATTCGTGCCATCGGAAAAAGCGATGGTTGCTAATTTGTTTCATCGCAATAAACGTTCAAATATGGCCCCGCGTCAAACAATCTCCGGGGCGGATCCACCTTTCAAACGCCCTGGGCATGCCCGCAATCTCAACAGATGCCGCACCTTCAGGAGCGTGTGAAATGACCACACAACGCATTCATCCGGTGGACGAGGTTTTGCCACTGCGACAGTTGTTCACGTTTGGCTTGCAGCATGTTCTGGTGATGTACGCGGGAGCGGTGGCGGTGCCGCTGATTCTTGGCAGTGCGATGGGGCTGACTTCGGCGCAGGTGGTGTTGCTGATCAACGCCAACCTGTTGACCTCTGGCGTGGCGACGCTGATTCAAACCCTCGGTTTCTGGAAGTTCGGCGCCCGCCTGCCGCTGATTCAGGGCTGTTCGTTCATTGCCTTGGCGCCGATGATCATGATCGGCAAGGAGTTCGGCCTCAGTCAGATTTTCGGTGCGGTGATCGCGGCGGGATTTATCACCGTTGCGCTGGCACCGGTGTTCAGCCGATTGCTGCGGTTTTTTCCGCCGGTGGTGATTGGCAGCCTGATCACCATTATCGGCATCTCGCTGATGCCGGCGGCGGCGATCTGGCTGGGCGGGGGCAATCCCGACTCGGCAGATTTTGGCAATCCCGCCAATCTGTTGCTGGGTTTGGCCACGGTCAGTGTGACGCTGGTGATCTACGCCAGATTCAAGGGCTTCATCGGCAACCTCAGCGTGTTGATTGGCCTGTTTGTCGGCAGCCTGATCGCAGCGGCTTGCGGCATGACTCACTTCAATCGGGTCAGCGAAGCGGCGTGGTTTGAGCTGAGTGCGCCGATGGCTTTCGGCGCGCCGGAATTCGCGCCGGTGCCGATTCTGATCATGACCCTGGCGATGCTGGTCATCATGGCCGAGACCACCGGCAACTGTCTGGCGATCGGCAAATTGACCGGCAAACCGACTACGCAACAAACCCTCGGCAACGCATTCCGCGCCGATGGCTTGTCGACCATGCTCGGTGGCTTGTTCAACAGCTTTCCTTACAACGCCTTTACTCAGAACACCGGCTTGATTGCGCTTTCCAACGTTAAAAGCCGCTTCGTTGTGGCCGCTGCCGGGGCAATCATGGTGTTGATGGGCCTGTTTCCGAAACTCGGCGCGTTGATCGCCGCGGTGCCGACGCCGGTGCTCGGTGGCTGCGCGATTGTGATGTTCGGCATGACCACGGTGGCGGGGATTCAGGAACTGTCACGGGTGCAATTCGAGGGCACGCGCAACGGCATTATCGTCGCCGTGTCAGTGAGTGTCGGGGTGCTGCCGATGTCCTTTCCGGCGCTGTTCGAACACGTCGGCCCGACCCTGAAACTGGTGCTCGACAGCGGGATTTTCCTCGGAGCGATCACCGCCATCGTCCTCAACGTTCTGCTCAACGATGAAAAAAAATCAACCGAAACCATCGGCGCTACATCGGCTGAACTGGCCGACTGACTTTTGTATTCCACTGCCCAGGAGTTACCCATGAATCAATTGACTGAACTCATCCCGGCTGGCATCAGCGCGCTTGATCTGACGTTACTGCGCCAGACCATTGCCTTGTCCGAGGCATCGAAGCAACGCGGTCGCCATCCGTTCGCGGCATTGGTGGCCGACCGCAACGGCAAGGTGATTGTCGAAGCGGGGAACAACTCGATGCCCCCGGAAGGTGATCCAACGCAGCACGCCGAGTTGGTGGCAGCGGCGGCAGCGGCAAAACTGCTGTCGCCGCAGGAATTGGAACTGTGCACGCTGTACACCAGCGCCGAGCCATGCTGCATGTGCGCCGGCGCGGTGTATTGGACGGGGATCGGGCGTGTGGTCTATGCCTTGTCGGAGCATGCCTTGCTGGGACTGACGGGGGACCATCCGGAGAATCCGACGTTCTCGCTGCCGTGCCGCGAGGTATTCGCCAAGGGGCAACGCAAGGTCAGTGTGTTGGGGCCGATGCTGGAGGAGGAGGCGGCTGAACCGCACAGGGGGTTTTGGTCGTAACAGGTTTTGAAACGAAGCTTGAGTGGTGTGATGTCGCGCACTCGCCTGCAACGTCTGCGATAATCACGACCCAGTGAGGCGCGAAGGCATCAAGTGCTCGTCTCGGCATCCGGAATCAGGCTTTGGAGGACTTTATGCGTGACATTATTGATGGCTTTCTGCGGTTTCAGCGCGAGGTGTATCCACAACGCGTCGAGCTTTTCAGGCAGCTCGCGACAGAGCAAAACCCAAAGGCGCTGTTTGTCACGTGCTCGGATAGTCGTGTAGTGCCTGAACTGCTCACACAGCGTGAGCCGGGTGAGCTGTTCGTGATCCGCAACGCCGGCAACATTGTGCCGTCATATGGTCCCGAACCGGGTGGTGTTTCGGCCACCGTCGAATATGCGGTTGCAGTGCTCGGCGTACGGGACATCGTGATCTGCGGCCACTCGGATTGCGGAGCGATGGGCGCGATTTCACGCTGCACGTGTCTGGATCATCTGCCGGCAGTTGCCAACTGGCTTCGTCACGCGGATGCCGCGAAAGCGATCAACGCGGCGCATGAGTTCGATACGCCACGCGACAAGCTCGATGGCCTCGTTCGTGAAAACGTGATCGCACAACTGGCAAACCTGCGGACTCATCCATCGGTGGCGCTTGCGCTTGAGCAAGGACGCTTGAATTTGCATGGCTGGGTCTATGACATCGAGGCGGGTTGCATCGATGCGCTGGATGGAGCCACTCGACGCTTTGTTCCACTTTCCGATTCACCGACCACCGTTGCCGTCGCTGCGCGCAACGGTGGTCAGATATAACGGCGACAAACAGGTCGGGACGGGGAAAATTTCGTCCCGGCCGATCGGTCCCTGGCCCGAATCAAAGACCCACCGATGACTCACAATCTTTTGATATTTCACGTCCTTTCTTTTATTCACACATTTACGTGGCCAACGCCGTGGTGTTGACATCGTGTTCCGGTAGAGCCACATCGCTATCGCCCGGCGTCAGAATGACCTTGCGGCAATCCTCTTCCTTTTTATCAAAAATTTTATAGCCCTCTGGAGCCTGTTCCAGCGACATACGATGGCTGATGATGACCTCCGGTGAGAGGCGGCCTGCCTCGATGTGATGGAGCAGCTCCGGCAGGAAGCGATGCACGTGGGTTTGACCCATTTTGAAAGTCAGACCCTTGTCAAACGCGTCCCCGAAAAGGAATCCATGTATGAATCCAGAATAGACTCCAGGGACACTCACAACGCCACCACGTCTGACAGCTGCAATACACTGGCGCAGAGCTTTGCCGCTACTTCCCTCGAGCTTGAGTGTCGCGAGAACCGTTTCCGTCGTACTGCCTTTCGCTTCAAACCCGACCGCGTCCACGACGCCGTCGACTCCCCGCATTCCTTTGGTTTGCCGAATGATCGTATCTGCAGGGTCGTCGTCTTCATCGAAGTTGATGGGAATTACGCCGTATGTTTTCTGCGCGTAAGCCAAGCGGTAAGGATGGTGATCGACCATGAAAATCTGGTCGGCCCCGAGCATTCTCGCGCAGGCTGCACTTAATAAACCGACAGGGCCCGCACCATAAATGGCGATGCTGGAGCCGTTGCCAATCCCCGCGTTCGTTACAGCCTGATACGCAGTCGGGAGGATGTCGGAGAGGAAAAGAACTTTCTCATCCGGCAGTGTCCCTGGCACTTTGAACGGCCCGGTGTTGGCTTTCGGTACACGCACGTATTCGGCCTGCCCGCCAGGCACTCCGCCGTACATATGGCTGAATCCGAACAGCGCGGCTCCCGGGGGTATCGCCTTTTTATTCAAGATCGCTCCACGCCCGGTATTTGTAGTTTCGCAGGCCGCGAACAGATCCATTGCGCAGAAGTAACAGCTGCCGCAGGCAATGACGAAGGGAATGACAACCCGATCGCCCGGCTGCACGGCGGTGACCGCTGAACCTGCCTCCTCGACGATCCCCATGAACTCATGACCGAAAATATCGCCATGCTCGACGGTTGGAATCTTTCCTCGATAAAGGTGAAGGTCAGATCCGCAAATCGCGGTTGCCGTCACTCGAAGAATGATGTCATCGCTGTCCTGGATGACTGGATCCGCAACGTTGTCGACTTTGACGCTGTGCGCGCCGTGATACGTAAGTGCTCTCATGGCGTCCTACCTCTGACTTTCACTGAATGTAAGTGGGAGAGGGCACACAGAGAGCGTAAGTTCATAATGAAAGGCGGGGGAAGTGACTGGCGGTGGTGGGCGCGTGCCTCCTCACAATGAAGAGCGCCATATAACCCTGTCTTGCCTCTCCGTCGTGATCCGCAATTAATCGAAACTTCGCCGTCTGCCGGGCGATCCAGACCTTTACATCTACCGTGCGTGCCGTTGATGCCGGCGCCTGGATGTCATACGCAATGAAAAGATGAGGTTAAACATGGATGATCGCCCTGGTGGGCGATGGCGCGATGCAGATGAACAACATGGCCGAACTGACGCAATATGCCAAACGGCTGACATCGCCGTGGGTCGGTTTCCCGGCTGCGTCGATTCTTTGCGGACTGCTGGCGGGTTTTGCTGTTGGGTTTCGTAGCCGTTTACATTGCCTGCCGTTGTTCGCGGCGTTGAGGGTCTTTGTCCTCGCGTTCGGCCTGGTGCTTGCGGTGTTGTACACGTTGATCATTCCCACCGACCTGACCCTGAAACGGCCGCATCCAGCCCAAAGAGCCAAACGACGGTTTGGTTTCAACCTGCATATCACCAGGGAGTCAGGGCGTCCTGGCGTCAAAGGTGAACCGAGGAAGTTCCGGTCAGAAACACCATTTAACATAATATACATTACACGTAACAAAGTATTACGGAGCCAGCCCGGTTGCGCACGCCATTTCGATCTCCAGCATCGCTTTCAAACGACCTGATCTTTGTTGGCTGTAGATCCCTCTATTTAAAATGTGCCGCTCTCAATCCTCGGCACGCGTCAGCTTTTCAATCAGCGCTCGATGCTGCGGATACCGCGCTGTGAGTTTCTGCCGGTTCCCCATTTCCATATCCGCGAAATCGAATCCTGATGAAACCGCTTCGCTGATCAAACCAAATCCGTTCTCGCCATTCAGCAGTCTGGAGGCTTTCCAGATTCCGCCCGGTACGTGCAATTGCAAATGTTGTCCGGCTAGAACATCGCTGCCCATCACCAACGTCTGCAGTGAACCGTCTTCAAGGATCAAGCTGTACTCAATGGCATCGCCCAGATGGAAATAATGCAGGATGTCCGAATGGTTGAAATGAAACTGGCCGACCGGTGAATCTTCGGTCAGCAGGTAGTAAATCGACGTCATCAGAAAGCGTGAGCCGCTCGTGGTTTCAAGCATGTCCCGGTGATCAGCCTGGTATGTCCTGCGGAAATAGCCGCCCTCAACATGAGGTTCAAGGTCCAGTGATGCAATCAGGTTCGACGCACTGATCTGACTCGGATTCATGGCCTGCTCCATTGATTTTCAATACATTCTGTAATAACTCGACTAAACGGTCATTTAGTCGAGTTAGTTTCTATTAAAGCTGAGGCATGCTTCCTCTCTGCCTAAAACATAACTATTCGTGTACATCATTAATGCTTAACTTTCCCGTTGCGCATGAGCTTTCAATGATCGCTTACGCTCCTCAGTCCGGATTAGAACTGCGTTTTCAGGCATAACTTTCACGGCATTAAGTAACTCGACCGTGGGGCGAGTACAGATGAAGATCAAGCTTCCATTCGCGGCTGCTCACGCCCGTTTTTCCGGGAAGATTAGCGCGGGGGCTCGGGATTCCCAGTCTGCCCCTAACATATAGAGCGGCCCTCCTGCATTTTATACATCCGCGTTTCTATTTCGTGTGAATTTTTTTACCGTGCACGAGAACGTCGCGGTATCACTGGCAGTCAGTGTGATATTTTTTAATAAGTATGTTTTAACTGGCTCTCCTGTTATCAGCACGTCCTTTTTCATACTTATCTATGCCTCCCAAGCAAACGGATTAAAAAGGTAGCCCCTGCCCCAGATCGTCTTGATGAGCTCTGGATTTCGAGGGTTGTCATTGAGCTTTCCGCGCAATTTACTGATGTGAACATCGACGCTGCGGTTGATCCCGTCGAAAGGAATACCGCGGATACGGTTGAGGATTTCGTCGCGAGAAAAAAGTGTGCCCGCCGCACTGGCCAGCAAGGACAGTAGTTCGAACTCCATGGTTGTCAGATCGATTCTCTGATCGGCCAGGCTCACTACCCGGCCACTGCGATCGATCGACAGCTGACCGAATTCGAGGATGTCGAGCGCTGTCGGTTGCTTCGTGGGGATATGGCGTCGCAGTAAAGCGCGCAACCGAGCCAGGAATACCGATGGTTTGACAGGTTTGACTACATAGTCGTCGGCACCGGATTCCAGGCCGAGAACCTGATCCCTGTCATCTCCCTTGGCAGTCAAGATGATGATGGGGATATCGAAACCATCACGAATCCGACGGCACAGGTGCAGTCCGTTCTGATCTGGCAGTAGGAGCTCAAGTACGACGATTTGTGGCTTGAGTTCAGCGATGGCCGCCAATGCCTGGTCACCCCGGCGAACCACTTGCACCGCAAAACCATGCCGGGCCAGGAATTTAGTGATGAGTTTCGCCAGCCTCTGATCGTCCTCAACTAGCAGTGTTTTAACGAGACCTGGGTTTTCCATAAAAGCTCAGCATTAGGACCTTGATTAAGTGTGTGCAGCCTCAGACCCACGGTGCGGTTGAGCGACCGATCATCAGCGAGTGATCACCGGGGCCCCGCCGCAGAGCATCTGCTTAGGCCTCCATTGATGATAACATTATTAAGATAACGTCTGTTGTGTTTAATCTTATCGCCTGCTAGCATCGAAATCGCCAAGTGGCATTTTCGAGGAGAAAGCTCTCATGCAACTCTCTGTGCGAAAGGCGTTCCTGGAAGACGGGGCCGTCTTGATCAAAGGTTTTCTGAGCAAAGATCAATTGGCCGAGTGCCGTGCAGCCTACGACTGGGCTGTTGAGAATCATGGCCCTCATGCGACTCGAATGTTCGACGGAACGGAGCAACAGTCGCACGTCGACAACGCCAATCCCGTTGCAAAGGCCCGTCTCGAAGAACTGGTGGCTTCCCTCCCCTTTGGCGAGCTATTTGCCGAGCTCTGGGGTTCGGAGAATGTGTGGTACTTCGCCGAAGAAGTGTTTCTCAAAGCAGGTGGACGCGGTTCTCGCACGCTTTGGCATCAGGACACGTCCTATCTGCCTTGGGCCGGAAACCATTGGGCGAATGCCTGGATCAGCTTTGAATCAGTGCCGAAGAAAAACGCTTTGGAAGTCGTTCGAGGTTCGCACAAAGGACTACGCTACGACGGCACCACGTTTCGCGATCCGAATGATCCGACTCAACCGCTGCATGGCGGCGATGCATTGCCACGCCTGCCGGACATCGAGGCTTTGCGGCAAAACGATCCTGAGGCATTCGAGATCATTTCGTGGGCCACCGAGCCTGGCGATATCCTCCTGCTGCATCCGGGTTCGCTGCATGGCGGCGCTCCGGTGGATGAAGCCTTCCCGGACCGTCACACCTTCGTTTTCCGTTTCTTTGGCGACGACGCCACCTTCCATCCCTTGCCAGAACACAGCGCCGGCGGTTATCCGCAGCAAGGCGTGCTGTTCACTGAAGAGCTGTCGACGCTGAAAGCGGGAGACGCCTTCCGCCACCCAACGTTCCGCCAATTAATATAAGAGGAGCACCGCCATGAGCACTCAAGACCTGCAGCGTCAGTCCTTCAACCCTGGTCACACCCAGGCGATCTACGACAACTTCCACTTTTCCCAGGCTACACGCGTCGGCAACATGATCTGGGTGTCCGGTCAGGTCGGTATCGACGAGGCCATGGTTCCGGCCGACGGCATCCAGGCGCAATCCCATCTGGCATTTCAATCCTTGCGGACCATTCTCGAAGCTGCGGGCGCAAGCCTGGTCGACGTGGTCGAGCTGATGACGTTTCATACTGATCTGCAGGCCGAAGTGCACGCCTTTGGACAAGTAAAGGACGAATATTTCCCTGAACGTTATCCAGCCTGGACCGCTGTCGGCATTTCCCAACTGGCAATGCCGGGCTTGCGCGTGGAAGTCCGGGCCGTCGCGGTGATTGGCAGCGGTCGAATCTGAACGATTGCATGATCGCGACGTGCCAAGCCAAAATGGCGTTCGCAGCCACTGTCGACTCAACGCCTTCAACCAACGGAATCACTTTCTCTCATGCATGATGCTCAAGCGCCTTCCACGGATAGTCAGCACTCCATTGACAGTGATTCCGCGCCCGCTCCACGTCGCGGTCGTCCGGTAGGTAATCGTCTGGAAAAACGCGGTGAACTGTTGACCGCAGCCATCGAAGTCATTGCCCAGGAAGGTTATGCCGGGACGTCTCTGCGCAAGGTCGCCAGTCATGCCGGGTGCACCACGGGGGCCGTGACCTATTACTTTGCCAACAAAGAAGAAATGATCACGGCGGCGGCGCAGAGTCTGTTCGACGAGTTCGACCATTTGCTGGATGCCGGTCAGGAAAAAGTCGATGTCAGGGCAATGATCGAGCAGTGGTTGAACCTGACTCAAGCCAACGACTCGGCGCGCTGGCTGGCCTTGTTTCAGATGCTTGCCCACGCTCGGCACGAACCGGTATTTGCCGACGTGATCCAGAAACGTTATTCGCGCTTCCGCGAGGATCTCGCCAGCATTCTGCGCAAGGGACAAAGCCAAGGCATCATCCGCAAGGACATTGCTGCCGATCTGCTTGCCGATCAGCTCAGCGCGCTGAGTGACGGCTGGATGATGATGCTGCCAATCGAGCCAGAGCGATTTGAAGCCAAACGCAGCAAGGCCTTGATGGATGCGGTCATCACGCTGATCAGCCCCGCTCGCTAAACCCTGCCCTCCAGCATCAACAAGGTTCGCTTCATTTGCGCAGCGAACCCTGCTTGGTCACGCCCGCGTTACGCTCATACCCACGGTTAACCGACATCGCGCCGATTTCACTTTGCTGAATTCCTGATCCGTCATATATTCACATAACATCTGTGATTATAAATAGAAAACGGAGGTGAAGATGAGTGCGGATCTCGATCAACTGTCGACGCAATCACGACAGCGACGGTTGTTATTGCAAGCGATCGGAGGCGCAGCCCTCGCCGGAGGGCTGGGTGTCACCGGGCGTGCGATGGCGCAAATCGAACCTGTAGATACCTCGATACTGGATGTGGTGATCATTGGCGCAGGGCTTTCCGGGCTAACCTCCGCCAGAGACCTCCAGGCCGCTGGCTGCGAGTCTTTTGCCGTGCTTGAAGCCCGCGACCGCGTCGGTGGTCGCACGCTGAACCATGATCTGGGCAATGGCGTGATCTCCGAAGCCGGTGGCCAATGGATCGGCCCGGGGCAAACGTCGATCGCCGACTTGGCCAGACAGCTCGATGTCGCCACCTTCCCCACCTACTACAAGGGCAAGGCGGTGTATCTGATGGACGAGGTCAACATCCAGGAAGATCTCAGCGACGGGCCGAATTCCAATACAGAAGTCGTCGCAAAACTGAACAAGCTCGCCGAAGGCGTCCCCAGCAAAGCGCCGTGGAAAGCCAAGGACGCGGCTGAGCTGGACAAACTGTCGATCGGCCAGTGGCTGGCCGGTCAAGGCATCAGCAACGTCGACAAGATCGGCTTCAACATGTCCGTGAGCCTCACCTTCGGTACCACGCCGGCCGGCATGGGACTCCTGCATTACCTGGCGATGATCAACTCGTCGGACTGCCGCCTCGAAAAGCTCGAAGGGGTCCAGGGCGGTGCGCAGGAATCTCGCCTGGCTGGCGGCTCGCAAATTCTCAGTTTGAAGATGGCTCAGGCGCTGGGAGATAAAGTCCGGTTGGCGTGCCCGGTGCGCAAGATTGTCGGATGGGATCGTGATGTCGTCGAGTTGCACACCGATCAGGGCATCATCCGCACGCGGCAGGTAATTGCTGCACTGAGCCCGGCGTTGTGCAATCAGATCCTCTTCGATCCGCCCCTGCCGTCCGGGCGTGCCGAGCTGCAGCGGCATTGGCCGGCCCATGCACCGATGCGCAAGACCGTGCACGTCTATGAGCGCCCGTTCTGGCGCGACCAAGGCCTCAACGGGCAGATTGTGCCAGTGGAAGGTCCGCTGATCTGGGCCTTTGACAACTCCCCGGCGGACGGCAGCCTGGGTGTGCTCAGCGGCTTCGTCAGGACCGGCCAATTACCCCATGACCCGAAAACGGCGCAGGACACCCTGTCGGCGATTTACGCCCGCGCTATGGGCGAACAAGCCCTGCACCCGATTCAGTTTCATGATCTGGACTGGGGCAAGATCGACCCGTGGAGTTTGAGTTGTATTTCCCCTATGCCCCCCGGTTTCTGGACGCAATGGGGCGAGTACCTGACGCCGGCGGTCGGTCGCCTGATCTGGTCGGGTACCGAGACTGCGGAAATCTGGGCCGGGGCAATGGACGGTGCGGTCCGCGCCGGACATCGCGCGGCAATGGAAGTGCTGCAGGCGTTGCTTCAACCACGGAGGAGCGCCTGATGAAGCGGACTATGGTGTTTGGAGTCATCACCGTGAGCGCGGCGTTGGCCGGATCAATAGCGATTTACGGGCCGGAACTGTGGGCGGGCTATCGTTTCATGCAGGCCGTGGATCAGCACGACGCTGCGTACCAGGCCAACGGCGGTGCGTGGCCACAGTTGCAGGACACCTGCGCGCTTTGCCATGGCGCCAGCGGTCAACCCCGCGACGCTCAATACGCAGCGCTTGCAGGGCAGCCTGCGGCATACATCGAAAACCAGTTGCGCGCGTTTGCCGAAGGGCGTCGCCACAGTGCCCAGATGCAGCCGCTGGCGGCCAATCTGACCGACGAGCAGATCAAGCGCCTGGCCAGTTATTTTGCCGAACAGCGACCAGGCGTGACTGAAGTCCCGGCCAAGGATGATGCGCTGGACCAGCGCGGTCAGCGTGTGGTCGCCGCCAATGGGTGTGCAGCCTGCCACGGTGAAAAACTCTCTGGCGGCCCCCAGGCTCCGCGTATCGCCGGACAAGGGCAGCTTTATCTGATCGATCAACTGAGCGCTTTCAAACGTGGCCAACGCATCGATCCGACGCAGGCCATGAATGCCATGGCGGGCACCCTGTCAGATGAGGACATCAAGGCCGTGGCGCAGTATCTGGCCAAGCTGAACCCTTGATCCTGCCCGGGCAAGGATGCCCACCGCCCTACCCTGCATTACGCAAAAAAGCCGCCAAAACGGCGGCTTCGAGCACTTCAACTATCCTCCTCAGCGCGTTTGCAGAACTGCCATTGCGCCCTTCGCGCGCTCCAGCGCGCAATACGCGTAATACAGGTGCACCAGCAGATAAGCCCAGGTCGTCAGTGCTAGCACGTAGAAGTTGAGCAGCACATTGCTGTCGTCGCCGGGGATCTTGTAGAAATCGTAGATGCACGCAATGGTCAGTGAGGCGAGCATGCCAATCATCACACCGATCGCGTGTAGCGACTCTCCGACATTTGCAAGGCGTACTGCGAAATACACCAGGTAGACCGAAAACATCACCCACATCAGCACGTAGAAATACGGCAGGAGCGTGACCAGAACCTTGGTCGAGATCAACGCGAGCGTGCCCAGCAGAGCGCCGGCAAACATCATGAGCTCCTTGCCCATCGAGGGCTTGTAGGCATGCGTTACCGCCATCAGTCCGAGCACGGTAATCAGTGGAATCCCGAAGGCTCTGGAGAACGCGTCGCAGAAGTATGAAATCAGGTACGCATGCTCCGATCCTGTCAGGAAAAAGATCAGGAAGTTTGTCGCGGAAAAGGCAACCACAAACCACTCCAGAGCCAGTAGCAGGTTTCTCTTCTTCAGAAACCTGATGCCAAAGGTCAGACCATTGGCAAGCAGCAAGAAACAGGCAAGGCACAGCACAATATTTCTCGGTTCCATAACGATAGCCTCGGTACAGCTGACAGAAAATTTGATGGGTTAACGGGATTGAGGAACCAGTGCAGCCAGGTAAGCAGCAATCGCCTGGCGCTCCTGCGCAGACAGCGCCGCTGCCATGGCTTGCATCGCGCCACTTGGCTCAATGCGCTCGCTGCTGGCAAAAGCGTTGAGCTGGGCCAAAAGGTAGTCCTGACCTTGTGCAGCCAGGCGCGGGAAGGTGTCGTGGCCCATCAGTTGGGCACCATGACAGGCGGTGCAACCTCGGGTTTGCACCAGTTGTTTGCCCTGGTCCTTCAGCCCCTCGTCAGGGCTGACAGCCGCATGAGCAACGACCGATTGCCGGGCGTAGAACTTCGCCAGCAGATCAACTTCATCCGGGCTCAGGGTCATCGCCAGCGGCCCCATGTTGGGAGCGAGCCGTTGCCCACTTGCAAAGTTGCGCAACTGGGCAGACAGGTACGCGGCGGGTTGCCCGGCCAAGCTCGGATACGTCGGGTTCAGCGAGTTACCGTGGCTGCCATGGCAACCGGTGCAGGCATCGGTCAGGTGTGGCCAGTTTCCGCGTTCGGCCTGATAGGCCTCCGTGGAGGTCGTGATGTAAGTCTGCAGCCGATACAGGTCGAGCAGATCACGGCCGAAAACCACCACCAGCACCGCAATGAGCGCGATGACGCCAAGCGCTATGTTTTTTTTCATTGCCGCCTCCTATGCCCGACGTAACGCGTTGAGCACCTGCAAGGCACTATGGCGTCCGGCGCGCACGGCGCCGTCCATGTAACCTGCCCAGATGTCGGCGGTTTCGGTGCCCGACCAGAACAGATTGCCGCACGGCGGACGCAGTGCCTCGCCATGTGTCGACCAGAAACCGGGAGGAATCGGCGACACGCACGTGATGGTCCACGGGTCGAAATACGCCCAGTCGTGATCGTGGTAGGAAACCGGCTCAAGCGCTGCGTCCCCCAGGGCGCGTGCATAGATTTCGGTCTGCACACGCTTCGCGGCTTCGGGGTCGGTGGGGGCTGCGGCATTCAGAATGAATGCATTGATCACGCCGATTTCGCCGTTTGGCGGCGAGTTGTCGTAGGCCCAGATGACTGGCCCACCGACCTGAATGATGTGGCCGTTCAAGCCCTTGTCACGCCAGAAAGGCCGCGGGTAAACCATTGCGGTCTTGCGTGCCGGCGAGTGCGCTGGCCAGGCCCGCTGCAGGGCGGCGCGAGCTTCGGGCAGCGGTGGATCGAATTGCAGGCGTTGGCACAGCGCGGGATGAATCGCCATGATCACCCGGCGGGCGCGGATCTCGCCCTGATCCGTTTGCAGTCTGACGATGTCGCGGTTCCAGTCAGCAATTTTGCGCACTGGGCACGACAAGCGAACCCTGTCGCCCAACAATTGCGCCATTTTGCTGCTGAGAACCTGTGAACCGCCGACGATCCGCGTGCCTTGCGCGCTGTCCTTGATCGAATCGAGCCGCATGTATTCGCTGCCGGCCGAATTGATCATCGACAGAAAATGCAAGAAGCCCATCTTCGCCGGCGTGACACCGCAGGTCAGGAGGAAGCTGGCATTCCACCCTGCGCGATCTTCCGGCTTGATGTTTTGCTGAGCGAGCCAGTCGCCCGCCGAGAGCTTGTCCAGTTCGGCCACCCTGGGGGATTTCCATGGCGCACCGCACGGCACATCACGCGACAGCTCGCTGAGTTTTGCCGAGACGCTTTCGTCGGTACCGAAGGTGCCTTTCAAATCGACAGCGACACGTCCATCGCCCCCGAGGATCACGGTTTCCCCGTCATAGAAACTGGGAAAGGTGCCGACCTCAAGCTCACGGGCCAGATCCGCTACGGCGGTTTGTCCTGGACCGATCCACTGACCTCCGGCTTCGGAGATGTAGCCGGAGCCCAAGTCATGATTGAGGGTGCGGCCGCCGACACGATCACGCGCTTCAAGCACCAGCAGCGACTCACAGCCTGCCAGATGCAGATCACGGGCGGCGGTCAAACCAGCCAGGCCGGCACCGATGATCACCACATCAAATACATCGTCGGAACTGTCCTTTTGCAGCGCATCGGCGGCATTGGCCAGGCCAAGGTTCAAACCGATCGATCCTACGGCGGCGCTTGCACCGGCCAGTTTGAGTAATTGTCTTCGCTTCAGATCGGGAGGGGCGTCAGTACTCATGTTCGATGCCTCACATCACGTTATTGTTGGATTGAACGCCCGTGGCCGAGCGTGGGTGCGGCAGTAAAAAAGTGGTGACGAGAACGCAAACATTCGTTTGTCTTTCTGCAGGCGAACGCCTGCCGGCCCCAGGACTCCAAGGTCAGCTTCACCACGGAAAATCAGCGTATTGGTTCTATAAGCCTCAACCGTCAGGCATGAGGGTGCACAACTTTGCGGTTGGTGTATTCGTCCAGCAGATGTGCCCCCTCCAGCGCCACATTCACGGCGCACCACTGCAGCGGTTCGGGCAGGGTTTTCGGAGTTTTATGCCGCAGCGCGGCGAGCAGCGGATGCTCGATACCGCCGATCCTTTCTGCCAGCAAATGGCCGATCAGCGACTGCGAGGCGACACCGTGTCCGGAGCAACCCGCGGTGTAGAGAATGTTGTGGTGGGATCCGGTTTCGCCCACCACCGGCAACGCGTCGTAGGCCATGCTGACGTAACCACTCCAGCACGCTTGAATGCCGATACCGCGTAACGTCGGGAAACGCACGCCAAGGTTGTCTTGCAACGCGCGGTAGGTCACCTCATCGGGAATGTTCGGGGTTTTCGAGCCGTAGGCATAACCCAGCCGTTTGGTGGTCATCAGCAGCGTATTGCGTGCGGTCAGGCGATGGCTTTCCATCACCAGGTGCGGCGTGGTCAACCCTTCCCGCCCTGCCCAGCCCAGCGATGCCAACTGCTGTGGTGTCAATGGCTCGGTTTCGACCGCCGAAACCCGAAACGGTACGACTTTGTCGCGCAAAAGACCGAGCTGCGGCGTATAGGCATTGGTGGCCAGCACCACTATTGGCGCGCTCGCCCGCCCGCGTGGCGTCCGGCAGGTGATCGTCGGCCCGTCGGAGTACGACTCAAGCGTGGTGTTTTCATACAGCCTCACCCCCGCCTGGAGTGCAGCGCGGCGCAGGCCCATCACGTATTTGCCTGGGTCCAGGGTACCGCCGTGGCGTTGCAGACAGCCAAACAGAAAGGCCGGTGGAATCCCCCGCGCGCGCATTTGTGCCTGATCCAGAAACTCGGTTTGCGAACCCAATTCGTGGCCCACGGCCATGCTTTTGCGCAGCCTCTTTTCTTGCGACGGATGGATCCCCGCCCTGATGATGCCCGAGGCGTTGTAGTCGCAGTCGATCCCCAGTTCGCGCAACCGACCTTCGACGTAGGCGACCGCTTCGTCATAGAACCTGACGATATTTTGCGCTTTTTCCTTGCCGACACGTTTCAGGAACAACTCGAACTCAATGCCGATGCTCCCGCCCAGATAACCGGCATTCCGACCGCTGGCACCGAAACCGGCAAACTCCTGCTCGAGAATAATTACCTTCGCTCCCAGCGCCGTAAGCTCCAGGGCGGTGGACAGCCCGGCGAAACCGGCACCGATCACGATGACGTCCGCGCTTACATCGCCTTCGAGCTCTGGCTGCAGATCAACCGGACTTTCGACCCAGCCACCCAACCGACGGAAATGTCCGCCTGCAAAATGGCGTTCCAACTCTTGTGCTTGATAGGCCATGGACATGTGATGCGCTCCTATCGACTCAGGATGTGAATAGCGACTGCTGCTTCCTCGACACCTTGAAGACCGCCACCGTTTTCCTGGATGGCATGCCGCGCGCCGTGGACTTGACGCGGCCCGGCCTCCCCGCGCAATTGGGTGACCAACTCGTACAACTGCCCGATCCCCGTCGCGCCAAGTGGATGACCTTTGGATTCCAGGCCGCCGGAGGTATTGATCGGAAGACGGCCACCGAGAGTGAAATCGCCCCGTTCTGCACAAACCCCACCCTCTCCCAGCGGTGCAAGTCCGAGATTTTCCGACTGGATGATTTCCCCCATTGCCGAGGCGTCGTGTACCTCGGCCACGTGCATGTCCTGCGGGCCGAGGCCGGCGATTTCGTAGGCTTCACGCGCCGCCAGCAGGCTGACGTGCTTGTGCGGCTCGTCGAGCCCGCGCAGGGTGAAGCTGCGGATCACGCTGGCGGCGATTCGCACACAACGTTTTGGATCGGCACCAATGCGTTTGAGTCCCGCCTCGGTGCAAAGGATCGCGGCGGCCGCACCGTCGGACAACGGCGCGCACATGGGCAATGTGATCGGATAGGTAATTGGAGGCGCCGCCAGAACTTCTTCGATGCTGAAGGTCTTGCGAAATTGCGAATAGGGGTTGTGCACCGAGTGTTGATGGTTCTTGGCACACACCGCCGCAATCTGCCGTTGAGTGGTGCCATAGGTCTTCATATGCCAGCGACACATGGCAGCATAAATGGCCATGAATTTACTGTACGGACGATCAGATTCCGAGCCTGGCGGAACAATGATGCCCTCCCCCATTTTCACCAGCGTCGCGTAGTTCTCTTCGGCAGTGGAAACGTCCCAACCGGTTTCGAACAGGGCCAGTGCCCGCGACTTGTCCGGCACGTTCATTTTCTCCGCGCCCAACGCCAGGGCCACGTCGGTAGCCCCTGAGCGCAAGCTCTGCACTGCCAGATGAACCGCTGTACTGCCCGAGGCGCAGGCGTTTTCGACGTTGTACACCGGCACCCCTTCGAGGCCGATCTTGCTGCACAGCACCTGCCCGGGAATCGACAGTTGTCCTTGCAGATGACCGTTGGTGATGCCGGCGTAGAACACCGCACCGATATCAGCGCGCAAGGCGCCGGAGTCGGCGAGTGCGCCCTGCAAAGCTTCCAGCGCTAGATCCTGGAGACTGCGTTCCAGGTGGCGACCGAACTCGGTCATGGCAATGCCGGCGATGTAAATAGGTTCCATCAGATCGTTCCCCTCAGATACGCCGGTCAACGTTTTGCCAGTAATGGGCACGCAGATCTTTCTTCAGCACCTTGCCGACCGGGCTGCGCGGCAATGCATCAATGAAATCCACGGTTTTCGGCGACTTGACCGAGCCGAGCCGGCTCTTGCACAGCTCGATCAACTCCTCGGCGGTGACGGTAAGCCCGGCGCTCAACTCAACCACGGCTTTCACGCCCTCGCCCCATTGCTCATCCGGCACACCGATGACCGCGCAGTCCTGCACCGCAGGATGACTCCACAGCACTTGCTCGACTTCGCTGGGATAAACGTTGAATCCGCCGGAGATGATCATGTCTTTCTTGCGGTCGGTAATGTGCAGGTAGCCGTGCGCATCCACGTGGCCGATGTCGCCGGTGTGCAGCCAGCCATCAATGATGGTTTCTGCAGTTTTCTGCGGGTCCTTGTAGTACCCCTTCATTACCAGATCGCCGCGCACACAGATTTCGCCGGTTTGCCCCTGGCCGAGGATGTCCCCGGCGTCGCTGAGGATTTCCACGCGCACCAGCGGATTGGGCCGGCCCACCGAAGACAGACGCTCGTCCGATGCCAGGCGTCCACCGTGCAGATGCTCGGCGGGCGGCAGGTTGGAGATCGAGGCTGGGGCTTCAGTCTGGCCGTAACCACCGGCCATCACCGGCCCGAAGGTCTCGATGGCTTGCTTGAGTTTGTCCACCGACATCGGCGCCGCGCCGTACAGGAAATACTTCAGCGAACTGAAATCGACCTTCTGCGCCAGATCCGGCACATCCAGCAGTCGATAGATCACGGTCGGCGGCAAAAAGGTTTCGGTGACCTTGTACTTCGGGATCATTGCCAGCATCAGCGCCGGATCCGGTTTGGTAATGATCACCACCGTGCCGCCCCGCGAGGTGCACGGCAGCGACAGCGTGCCAGCGGTGTGGGTCATCGGCGCCGCCGCCAGGTTGACTGGCGGATGGTCATCCCCGTAAGGGAAATTGATCATGAAGTGTGCGCAGAACGTCTGGATGCTGCGATGAGTGTTCATCACCCCCTTCGGCAGCCCGGTGGTGCCGCCGGTTGGCGAGAGTGCCACGACATCGTCCAGTTGATACTCGACCTCCGGTGCCGTGACCGGCTGACCATCGATCCAGGACTTGAGCGACGGTGCCCCCGGCAGGTGCTCGTCGATACAGATCCACAGACGAATTTTCGGCAGGCCAGGACGCAACGCGTCGATGATCGGCGCGAACTCTTTCTGGAAAAACAGCACTTCGCAGTCGAACGCGTCGAGCACGTGACGGTTCTCTTCGGCGCTGTTGCGTGCACCAACAGGAATCCAGCAAAGGTTGGCGCGCCATAACCCCAAGGTGCAGGTCCACGCCACTGCATCATTGGCAGACCAGATGGCGCCCTTGGTGCCGCTGGGCAAACCGGCCGCCAACAGTGCGTTGGCGATCCGGCATGACAAGTTACGGACTTCGGTAAAAGTGAACACCCGATCGTCCTGGATATACGCCGCGCCATGCGGATTGATCCGCCAGCCACGGTCAAAGAAATCAATAATCGCCATGTCAGTCACTTCACAGTTGAGTAACGGTTGCGCGGGCCAGACCACGTTGCTCGAGGAAGCCCAGCAGATAGCGATGACCGAAGGCTTTGGAGGCCGAAGCGAAACCTGTCTTGGCGGTGTCGTTATTCAACAGCTTGACCACGGCTGCAGCGTGCAAGGCGCCAGTGGCGATGTAAGGCGTGATGCCATGCACGGTTGCACGCACGGCCGTCAGTTGACCGCGACCGATAGCGAAGTCGACGGTGCGTTGCAAGGTGCTGCGTTCACGCGGTGGCATGCTTGGAGTGGTCGATTGAACGAGGCTCTGAATCACCGCGTCCTGCTGCTCCTTAGGCAAGTGCTTGTATTCCGCTTCCCACTTCTCACCCAGGCCGTGGACCATTTTCATTACCGGGTTGTCGTAGAAGCCGACACAGGACATGCAACTGCGGACACGGCCATCATCCTCAAAGAACACCGGTAATGAGGTGCCGCCCCAAGGCAGGCAAAACACCGCTTCCAGCAGATCGGGACAAACCACATTGAAGCTGGCGTTCGGTGCATAAGGCACGAGTTCCTTTTCCCACAGGTAGGCCCCGGGATAGCGGACGCCTTCGAAGATGGTCGCCGTTGAACCGACGGTCACCCCGGCGGCACCGGTGCGTGGGCCACGAGTCAGTGTGGCGGTTTCCAGCGAATCGACGCCCGGAGTTTCCAGGGCCAATTCGGCGGCGATTTCGGCGTAGGTGTACATATATGCCAGCGATGGCGACAGCAGCAGACCCGCCTGGCGATACAGCTCGCCGAACTGATCGCGCAAGGCGCGAATGTGCGCCTGCTCTCCGGCCGGATCCAGATAATGGCAGCCAGCCTTCAAGGCCGCCTCAACGGCAGTCAGGCCAAAATTGATGAATGGGCCGACTGTGTTGCAAACCACGCGCGCGCCTTTGAATACCGAAACCAAAGCCTCGACCTCATGTGGGCACTCGATGATTTCGTAGGTCGCCGACTCCAGACCGACAACGCGTTGCGCCATCATTTCCTGAGCACGAGCAGCGTTACGAGCTACGGCGGTGAACGGGATGTGCTGGTCGATCAACCAATCCATGATCAGCATGCCGGTGTAACCACTGGCGCCGTAGACAACTACTGGATATTTGGCCATCGGGATTTACCTCATTTGTTGTTTTTGGATGAGTGATGTCGGGTGAATCTGCAGAGTCAGTTGTTCGCCCAGCCTTCGGCATACAGCTGCTGGGCAAGCAGCCCCAGTCGCATGGTCAGGACCCGGTTTTCGCCGTCCTCGATCAATGACGACTGGGTGTCGCGCAGCAGTTTTTCGATCGGGTATTCGCGGGTGGTGCCATTGCCGCCGAACAGACGGAAAGCCTCTTGCACAACGGCCATTGCCTCTTCGGTTACCGTGACCTTGGCGGAGGCTGTGGCGTACGGGTGGGTTTGCGGCGACAGGCGCGCGAAGCTCAACGAACGTCGGGCGACCGCACGCGCTGCCTCGACTCGACGCAACATTTCGCCGAGGCGCAGACGGGTCATCTGGTGATCGATCAATGGATGACCGCCCTGGCGGCGCTCATGGCAGTACTGCAGCGCCATCTCGAAGGCGGCACGTGCGACACCGGTGAACACCTGACTCATGTGGGTGCCGGCGAAGGACCAGGAGGAGCTGACAGCACCGTAGTACTGGTCGCGCTCGGCAATAGCGAAGCGACGTGGCACTCGTACACTGTCGAAGTAGATTTCGCCTTGGGGCAAGGAACGCTGCCCGATCTTGTCCAGGGGCTTGCCTTTGGACACGCCTTTGAGGTCGAGGGGGATAATCAGCGCAATACCGTGCGGCCGGCCGTTCTCATCGTAGAAACCGTCGCCGTAATCAGCGCACATCAAGCCCAGTGCAACCTGTGCAATGGCTCCGTTGGAGACCCACGCGGAGCTTTGGCCATTGAGGATGACTTCATCGCCGACCACTTTAGCGGTCAGATTGCCGATATTGCCGAGCTTACCTGCCGGCCAGTCTCGCGCCATGTCGAAGATCTGGTTGTCGCTGCCACGATCAGGTTGAGTGGCCATCCAGCAGCCGATCCGGCCTTGGCAGAGTTCGACCAACTCGGCATTGCCAGCGGCGATGGCCATTTGCAGAGGGAAGTCGGCGCAACCCAGCGAGACAGCCAGGCCTGCATCGCCCCAGCCGAGTTCTTCGCCTATCAGAGATTCGATCCGCACTGCCATTTCCGGCGGTAACTGCGCCAACAGTGCCGGGTCAAGACCGAGCTTGGCGAATTCGCCGAACAACGAATAGTAAGGCGAGCCCGGGGCAACGACTTCTTCCGGGGTCATCCGGTCCAGCTCTCGACCCAGCGGGCGTAACACCTCTTTGGCGAAGCGGTGGACGGAGGCCTGTATTGCAGCCTCCTCTTCTGTCAGCGGTGTTTCGAATCCGGAGAGTCCGGCGGCTGGCAGGGTAAGTGTCGACTTGAGCGAGATCATCAGAGTACCTCCATCGAAATCGCAGGTCGCTGCGCTTTGCAACGTTCTGCGTCTTGTTATTTGCAATCGACTCTAACAAGCAAAATTATTTAACGCAACATCTGTTATGTTTATTGTTCGAAACGTAAACGGCAGCCTTCCAGGCACGGAAGATCCGGCCGAAAATCAGCAGGGTTCTAGATATTTTTTCGCGTTGAAATGCCGGAAAGCAGGCTGGCGCCTGTCTTCCGACACATCGATGGCATCAGCGTTGAGGGACGACGCCTCGCCGTGAAAACAGAATCGGTGAGGTGTCACCGTTGAGCAGGATCGCGGTGAGAGAAACACCGTCGCTGCTGGGTTGCTCGTGAAAACTGCTCCCACCGTCGTCACTGCGAACCATCAAACCGTCGAGTCCTACCGCAATCACTGCTCGCCCGGAAACATCGATGGCTGTGACTGAGCTCTTGCTTTGCAACGGCACGCGCTGCCAGTTCGAACCGTCTGCAGAGCTGTGCAACAAGGTGCCGCGTTGCCCGCCCACCAGCAGTGAACCGTCGCCAAGCACGGCCCCTGTCCACAACGTGCCGCTGTAGCCCGTATCCAGATAGCGCCAGTGTTTGCCCTGGTCATCGGAGCGCAATAACTGGCCGCGTTCCGCAGTTGCGTACAAATGCCCTGCTCCATCGGCAAACAGTCCCATCAGATTCAAGTCGGCACGACTCGCTCCGGAAGGCGCATCGATTTTTTGCTCGATCCAGGTCTTTCCGCCGTCATCGGTTGTCAGCACCAGCGACCACAGCCCTACCGCGACACCCTGGGTCGGGTTGAAAAAGTGCACCGCAAATAATGGCCGATCTTCTGCACTGGACAAGCGTTGAACTTGCCAATTCTCACCTCCGTCCCTGGTGGCGAGAATTGCGCCCCAGTGGCCGACAGCCCAGCCCTGTCTGGCGTCGACGAAGGACACACCGGTCAAAGGCGTGGACACCGGTACGGATGTCGCTTGACGGAAATGCTGGCCTCGGTCGTCCGACAGCAACACCACACCGTGATCGCCGACGGCAACGGTCCGCTCCCCAGCCCAGGTAACACTCAACAGCGTGGCGGCACTGGCGTTGGCAGTTTTTGCTGCAGGTACGGTCGGCAAGGGCGAAGCCTGCGATAACGCCGATAACATTAGAACGAGTAAAGCAATCAGATTTCGCATCGGGATCTCCTCAATGCACCAGTGAGCCAATCAAGCGCACTGGACGCCGCCGTGGGAACATTCGTTCAAGCCACACGGCGAATGCAGGCAGAACTGTCATGGCCATGATCATGTTGACCAGGAACATGAAGGCCAGCAGCTTGCCCATGTCGGCCTGGAACTTAAGATCGGAAAACGCCCAAGTGGCGACGCCCACCGCCAAGGTGATGGCGGTAAAGATCGTAGCGACGCCTACCTCCAGCAACGCGTGCTCAACCGCTTTGGTAATTGGCTGCCCGAGAGCCTGGTGCAGTTGCAGACGGTTGTAGATATAAAAGGCGTAATCCACGCCGATGCCGACGGCCAGCACCATGACTGGCAAGGTGGCGATGGTCAGACCGATTTGCAGCTCTTTCATGAACCAGTAGCCGATGAAGGTGCCCAGTGTCAGCGGTAGGCAGCAGACCAACACCGCGCGCCAGTCTCGATAGACGACAAACACCAACAGAGCGATCGCTGCGTAGACATAAAGCATCATGGGCAGCTCGCTGCGTTCCACCTCTTCGTTGATCGCCGCAATCACGCCAGCGTTACCGGAAGCCAAGCGTATGCTCACGCCCGGCTGAATGAACTGAGTACGGAATGCCTTGGCGGCGGCAATCACGCGGTGAATGGTCGTCGCTTTATGATCGGCGAGAAACAGATGCACCGCCGTCATGCTGCAATCGGGACGCATCATTCCTGGCACTCGAGCTACTTCGGCGGCCATCGACGAGTAGTTGGCCGGGTCGATGGGCACTGCGTTCATTTTCGGGTTGCCCTCGTTATAGCCCTCGTTAAACTGCCGCAGGCTGTTAGAGAACGAGGTGACCGACACCACACCTGGTACACCTTGCATAGCCCATACAAAGCGATCCTGATACTGACCAAGGGCAATGTCTTCACAAGCGTTTGCGCCGGCGTCAGTTTTGGCTTCGAAGACCACACTGAGCCAATCCAGCCCGATGTCGTAATTGCCGGCAATGGATACCGCATCACGATTGAAGCGCGCATCCTCGCGCAGTTCGGGCGCCCCGGCCTGCAGGGAGCCAACCACCCGATCGTGGCTTTGCCAGGCCGCGGTGACAAATATCAGCATGGCCATGCCCAGCACCCACCGGACGTTGTGCCATTCAGTCAATCGGGCAAAACCGCGTAACCAACGAGCCCGGCGCTGGCGAGAAATTTCCTCGGCAGCGGCGTAACCGGCATCTACCCGTAGCATTGACGCCACGATCGGCAGCATCACCAGGTTGGTGACGATCTTGAACGCCACCCCGAGCGAGGCAGTGATTGCCAGCTCCCGAACCATTGGAATCGGGATCAACAACAGGGTTACGAACGAAACAAATGCAGTGACTAACGCCAACGTGCCGGGAATCAGCAAGCCGCTGAAACTGGCGCGTGCCGCTCCTTCCACCGACTTGCCGCAGGCGATCTCGCGAATGATGAAGTTGATTTGCTGTACGCCATGGGAGACCCCGATGGCAAACACCAGAAAGGGCACCAACACTGCCAGCGGATCCAGTCCATAGCCGAGCAAACGCAAGGCGCCGAACTGCCAGATCAGTGACACCAGCGAGCAACCCACCGCCAGCAAGGTGAAACGAAGCGAATGGCAATACCAGTACACCGCAGCGGCCGTCAGCAACAATGCCAATAGGCAGAACTCCAGCACCGCCGAGGCACCTACCGCAATGTCACCGATCTGCTTGGCGAAACCGATGATTTGGATCTCGAAGTCCTTGTCCTCGAACTGATTGCGAATTTTCTCCTCAAGCACATGGTTGTAGGCCACATAGTCGAGGCGCTGGCCGTCAGCATCGAATTCGTTGAGATCGACAGTGATCATTGCGCTGCTTTGGTCGCGAGCGACCAGCGTTCCGATAAAGCCACCCTGCGCCGTCGAGTTGGAGATCATCGCAATGCTCGTTTCATCGAGACTTTCGGGCGTCACCGTACCCGGCACCAGCGGATCGGCACGAAAACCTTCTTCGGTGATTTCGTTGACGAACGCGTTGGGCGTCCACAACGAACGCACACTGCTGCGCGAAACGTTCGGCAGGAAAATCAGCGCCTGAGTGACGTCATAAAGGCGCTTGAGCCCTACCTGGCTCCAGATCGTCCCCTGACGAGCCTTTACCACCAAGGTCAGCCGGTTCGCACCGAGCAAGTCGTTGCGATACGTCTCAAAGGTTGAGATGTACTCGTGGCCAATGGGTAGCTGCTTTTCGAATCCTGCTTCCATGCGTAACTGGACGGCAAACCAGGCCATGCCCGCTGTGAACACCGCCAAACTCAACAACGTCAGCAGGCGATGAGTGAACAACCACTGTTCGATGCGCGGCAATACACCGCGCACTTTGGTTTCCTTCATTTTCAGAGAACTATTCACGGCGTGCCTCATAGGGTTCGGGAGACCACAAGGCCGACGTAATCGCGATCACGCAGCAGTTGATCGTAAGGGGTCTTGCCGCCCATGAACTTGGCGTAGTTGGCCGAGATCTGCCAGCTCGCAGGATTGCGCACGAAGTTGAGGTACAGGTTCATACTGCTGGCATCCTCGGTGAACGTCGCCGACAGGTTGGGTGTGCGTCCCTTGATGGATTGCGAATAGAACACTCCCGGCGTCACCTGCCAGCCAGGGATCAGCGTGTTGTCATACGTCAGGCTGAAATCGAGGCTGATTCCGGAAGAGGTTTTGTTGCCCTTGGCGCTCGGCGGGATGGACGGATCCAGTTGCCAGGTATTGAGACCGGCGGCAATCGGTTCACCGGCGTACTCGTTATGCAGCCCCGGGTATTTCACGACCACGAGTTCGCTCAGCAGCGTACCGGTGCTGGCACCGGTGAGGTCGAGCAACGTCGGCGAGTTGGACGGGGTCATGCTGTAAATGCCGGTCAGGTGCCATTGCAGTTTCTTTTCATCCTTCCAGCACTTGCCACCGTTGCTGGCACAGGCGTCGATGACTGGATTAAGCGGCACCGCATCCTTTGGGCGATATGAAAGCTCCGTACCCAATGCCCAGTCGCCGACCGGCATGTTGGCACTGATGCCGTACATCATGCGGTCCTCCGGATACTTCCAGGTTTGCGCCAAAGCGAAGGTTTCCGGATCCAGTACCTGCATGCTCAACGACGGCAGTTTGTCGTGATAACGCATCACGTACAGGCCGAGGTTGAGATCGGTGTTGTCAGGCTGCCAGCGCAGCGACACCCCCCATTGGCCTCCATTGCGTGCGTCCTTTTCGTCGTAACCGTAGGCTCCCCTGCCCTCGCCCAGTGCATGGGTGGTGGACCAATAACTGCCCACGGGAGGCAGTTCGCTTTTGTTCCAGTTGAACTGCCAGTACGCCTCGATGTTGACGCCGGCACCCAGTCCTGACGCAAGGCTCAACATCGGCGCTGGCAACAGGGCTTCCTTGAGCTGGGTGCCGGGACGCGACAACGCCATGACATCGTAGGCGTTGGTATTGTTGATGCCGCCGGCAGCGAACAGGCTCTCGCCCCAGTTGATGACCTGATTACCCAGACGAGCACGAACACGCTGTTCACCGACATCGAAACTCTTGCTCACCCACAGGTCCAGCAGGCGCGCTTTGAACTCCAGATCGTCCCGGGCGCTGCTGGTGAGGCCGTCGCTCCCGACACCTTCAGGCCGGTTGGCCGATAGCGCACCGCTGGTGTCGGTCGCGGCAAAGTCGCGTATCCAACTCCCGCGTGCCATGAACGTGTAGTCCTCGGGAAATTTAAGCACCAGTTCATGGGTACCTTTTATGTAGTTGGTGAACAGATCCCCCCGGTCGTAGTTCAAGTCGCCCTGGTCACCAATATTGGCGCTGGGAGCCAGACAACCGCTGGGAGGATTGTGACCGCCTGGACTGCTGGTGATGAGATTGCATCCGCGAGATTCGGTCCGTAACCCCATGCCCACAGCGAGAGTGGAATCGAATGAGCCTCGGATGTTTTCGGTTTCAAAAGTGAACGCCATGGCAAATGGGGTTGCACACGCGATGACAAGACCTGAGGTTTTACTGATTATTTTTTTCATGTCTGTTCCCGAAAGCCGCTGTTAGCGTTCGCTGGTGGCGCGCAGATTGTCTGAGGTGTAGAAGTCGCGTTTCAAACGAGGGTTGTTGGCGCTATCGGTGAGCCAGCGATGGTCGTTCTTGCCGGTACCAATGGAGGTCATGTCGTAGAGGTAGCGACCATCAACGAGGTTGTATTGCGCCTGGGCTTCCATATCGCAGGTGCCAGTCTCGTAGACCGGGATTGTGTAGCCTTCGCGGACTTTCCAGATTTGCCCTTGTTTGTCGTAGTCCACCGCCATCAGCGCGTTCCAACTGTCCTCATCGATGTAAAACAGACGTTTCGGAGCCTGATGACGCATGCCCTGGCGAACGGTTGCTTCTACCACCCAGACGCGGTGCAACTCATAGCGACGCGATTCGGGGGCGATGAAGTCGCGCTTGGCCACATCCTCAATCTTCGCCGAGTTGTCGTAGGCGCCGAACGAGTTGTAGGGCACAAGCATTTCCTGCTTGCCGACCAACTTCCAGTCGAAGCGATCCATCGGACCAAAGAACACGTTGGACTCATCAATGGTGTACTGATTGTCCAGACCGATTTGCGGTGCGTCGTAGGAGTACGCCGGCATGCGACGTACCCGGCGCTGGCCCGGGAAGTAATAGAACGTAGTGGCTTGCTCGCCAGCTTTGGTCGTCACCACGCCGGCCTGCCCGGCAAGGGCTGCGGGGTCGGAGTAGCTGAAGTAGGTCGCAACTTCGAGTCGATCGAATGAAGAAAACAACGCACTGCCCTTCACGCCCCATGGTGTGTACATGAACCAGTCAGTGGAGGTTCGCAGCCAGTCTTCACTCCCTTTTCGCGGCGAAATTCCGGAAACGGTTTTCGACATATCGAAGCCGACACCGCGATAACGCATTTTCATGTTCCACATAACCTCGGCACCCGAGGTTGGAAACGGAAATGGGATACCGGGGACGTAAGCCTCCTGCAGTGCCAGACCGTCGCCGTCGAGTTTCGCGAAACCGACATTCTTCTTCGTGTTTTCCGCGACGAAATCCGGTACGCCACAGCTGCGCCGTGTCGGATACACATCCATCCGGTACCCCGGTATCTTCTTGAACATTTCCACTTGGCCAGGGGAAAGCTTGCCGGTGTACTTCGCGACGTTGCCTGAGTCGATACTGAACAGCGGTTTGTCATCCTTGAACTTCCACTGCTGACCTCGCACCTGGCCGTGGCTCCAACCGCCACCTTGTGGTCCGGGTGGTGTCCAGGCAGGAATGACACCATCGGCGCTGGCCGCCGCCTCACCTCCCAGCGGGGTCAGTTTTGTGCCGAGCAATGCAGGATCCTTATCTGCCGCCTGCGCCGTGCAGATGAAGGTTGATGCGGCGACGGCCGCGATCAAACATCTGCGTACGACGCCTTTAGAAACATTGTTATTGGGGCGCTCAATCACTGTGTTCATTGGAGGATCCTCGTGGGTCTTGATCGGCACCGTGGCCACTTTGACGGCAGTAACACGTTGCCTGCGCTAACCTAATCAACTGACTTGATCAATTGACCAATTCGCTTGATCAAAGCAAGGCTGGTGCCAATGTCTGAAGCGCGGGAAATAGTCACGTTTAATCAATCGATTACAGAGACGCGGGATAGATTCGAGCCACGAGAGTTTCGTTAAACATTTCCGAGTGTTTCTTCGGTTCGCACCAAATCGGGAATTTGCGAAACAGTCGTTACCAATAATGGTGCGACAGTTTCAGACCACCGTTTCTTCCCTGACGCAAGGCGATTCGTTGCTGTAGCATCCGCAAGCGTCGACAGTGCCCTTACCGATAAAGGGCGCCAGGAATATTGGAGATTGCTGACCTATGGCCAGAATGGGCGCTGAATTACGCCGGCAGGATTTCGTCGAGGCAACGATCAAAGTGATTGCCGAGCACGGTGTCGCCAATGCAACGACCCGACGGATTGCGGCGGCGGCCGGTTGTCCGTTGGCATCGCTGCATTACGTGTTTCATACCAAGAACGACCTCTTCTATGCCGTCTATGAGTCGCTATTTAACCTGCCTCATCAAGCGTTGGAACACGTCCCTGCCGGGACAACTGCCGCTGATACGACTGCCGAAGTCCTGCGACAGTTGATCACTTGGTTCATCGATCATCCGGACGCGGCCAAGGCGCAGAGTGAGTTGTTTTTTTGGGCACTGCGCAATGACCCCGAAATGGCAAGCAAGATTTACTCAGTAGCCATTGAAGCGACTGAGCAGGCACTGGAGCGAGCTGTAGGCGCAGAGCTGGGGGAAAAGTTTTTAAAGGCCGCAAGTCGGCTTCTGGTCCAACTGGTTGACGGGTTGACTATCGCGTGGTCCGCCCATGGAGACCTGCATAGATTGAGGGCCGAAACCGAGACGGCTTGCGCCGCACTGGCCCTGCTGGTGGCCAGTCACTGAGCCGATCACATGCTGCTGACCAGATGGCCTCCATCCACGGTCAGTACGCTGCCAGTCATGAATGCACCGGCGTCACTCGCTAACAGCAAAAAGGGACCGGCCAGTTCGTGTAACTGACCCAGTCGACGCATGGGCACCCTATCGCGGATGTAGCTGTTGCCCTTGTCACCCTCAAAAAAGCTTCGTTCATTTCAGTCTTGAAATAACCTGGCGCGATGGCGTTGACCCTGATGTTGTACCGCGCCAGCTCCAGCGCCAGTGACTTGGTCAGCTGAACCACCCCGGCTTTTGCAGCGCAGTAATGGCTGTAACCGGTGCTAACGCGCAGTCCGAGTATCGAGGCCACGTTGACGATGCTGCCCTTACGTCCGGCCTTTGCCAGCCTTTGTGCAGCAACCTGGGCGACACGCCAGACGCCATCCAGATTGGTTGAAAGCATCTCACGCCACTGCTCTTCACTGATTTCGAGTGGACGCTGGCCGTTACCGATACCTGCGTTGTTGAGTACCACGTCAACCACGCCAAAATGTGCTTCGGCCGCATCGAACGCCGCTTCGACACTGTTCCGGTCAGTCACATCGAGTTCGACGGACAGCGCTTGCCCGCAATCCCATTCAATGTCCTTTGCCACCTGTGCGAGTCTTTCGACGCGTCGTGCAGTCAGCACAACCCGGGCGCCGGCATGCCCAGCGACCCTTGCCAGGTGAGCTCCAATGCCGCTGGAGGCGCCGGTGATCAATACAGTTCGGCCGGCAAGCGAAAAATTCTGAATGAAATCTTGAGTCATCAACACACCTCGAAATGAATCGCGCTGGCGCGCTCTACGGGTAACAGGTCCCTTTCTCCGAAATCGGGCGAGCATGAGGCAGATGCGTGGTCGTCCTCATGACTCGCTCTCGTCCGGAGAAAGGGAATTTTCAGAATATTTCGATGCGAGATCTGCCGGCGGCTACCAGACGTTCCAGAAGCGCCGCTGGGCGAAACCACATCTCACCGTATTCGCCAAGCGCGCTGCGATAGTGATGGATGCGGCTGAGCACCGTTTCCAGGCCCAACTGCTCGGCGTAATGCATGGGGCCTCCGAGATGCGCGGGAAAGCCATAGCCGTTGATCCACACCAGATCGATGTCACTGGCACGCAGGGCAATACCTTCGTCCAGCAAGCGAATGCCTTCGTTGATCATTACAAACAGGCAGCGATCGTGAATTTCCAAATCTTCGATGTTGCGACGCGTAACGTTGTGTTCACGGGCAAGCTGCTCTGCCAGCATGATGACTTCCCGGTCTTCCCTTGGACTACGTCCCTCGTAGAGGTAAAAGCCACGTCCGGTCTTTTGCCCGTACCGTCCCAAGGCATACAGTTCCTCGGCAAGGCAGCAGTAGCTCTGGTCATGGGCGATGGCTTCACGCTTGGCGTCGCGCATTAGAAAGCTCACATCGATACCTGCCAGATCCAGCATGCTGAATACGCCCATATTCAAATCCAGACTGGTCAGCACTGCATCAACCTGGACCGGCGTCGCCCCCTCCAGTACCAGACGGTGAGCTTCGCGGGCATAGGGTTCGAGCATGCGATTACCGATGGAGCCGGCGCTGTTACCGGAGATGACCGGAAGTTTGCCGATACGTCTGGCGATGTCCATGACAGCGGTTACGACGTCCGGCGCTGTAGTCTGACAAAGCACAATTTCCACCAATCGCATGACGTTGGCCGGACTAAAGAAATGCATGCCAATGACATCCTGCGGACGAGAGACCATCTTCGCGAGCGCATCGATATCCAGCGACGACGTATTGGTCGCAAGAATGGCACCTGGCTTACACACGCTCTCCAGAGCGAGGAACACCTGATGCTTGCTCTCCATCTTTTCGCATACCGCCTCAATGATCAGGTCGGCATCTGAAAGGTCTGCGTAGTCGAGCGTGCCAAACAGCAGCTCCATCCGCTGCTGCATTTGTACGGCACTGAGTTTTCCGCGCTTGACGCTGAGCTGATAGTTTTCACGAACACGTTTGAGACCGCGATCAAGCGTGCGCCCATCAAGATCCATCAGCGCAACGGGAATACCGACATCGGCAAAGCTCATCGCGATGCCTCCACCCAAGGTGCCTGCACCGATCACGGCAACCTTGTTGATCTTGCGCGACGGATCAGCCGTATCGATCCGGGGCGTTCGCCGCGCGTCTTGTTCTGCGAAGAAAACATGCCGCAATGCTTTCGACTGACGTGATGCTTCAGCCTGCTTGAACAGCGTCAATTCCCGCACCAATCCCTCTTCCATCGGCAACAGACAGGCGGCCTCCAGCGCAGAAAGCACCAACCTGGGCGCCAGTCGACTTTTCCAGCGCGGCTCATGCTCCACGCGATAACGCGCCAGGAAATCATCGGGCAAGTCCTCGGCGGGGTTTGGCCATGCTTCGGCTGGCCGCGCAGGAGCACAACATTCGATCAACTCATTGGCATAAGCGCGCGCCTCTTCCAGCAACTGTTCGGTGCTGGAGGAGATACGGTCAAGAATGCCGAGCATTCGAGCACGCTCGGCATCGATCTGCTCACCTGAAAGAATGAGGTTCAAAGCCGATTCGGCGCCTATCAGCCTGGGCAAGCGTTGCGTACCGCCGGCGCCAGGCATCAGACCAAGATTGATTTCCGACAACCCTAGCCGTGCATCTGGCGCACCAATCCGGTATCCGCAGGCCAGGGCCAGCTCTAGCCCTCCTCCTAACGCAAACGTACCGATCGCCGCAATCAGTGGTTTATGAAGCGCGCTCAAGCGAGTCAGGATGCCAGGCAAGTCAGGTTCAGCGAAGCACGCTTCGGTCCCGAATTCTTTGATGTCGGTACCAGCACTGAACAGTCCCTGCACCCCATAGAGAATGACGGCACCCACCGCTATGTCCGTAGCGGCACGCTCACAGGCATCAATGAGGGCTGCACGTAGGGTCTGGTCGAGTGCGTTGACCGGCGCACGGTCAAGACCGATCAGCGCCAGGCCATCTACGACGCGGTAATGGATCAGGTCACACATGGAGTGTCCCTTACTGACGTATTCAGGGTGTTGAGAGGGCGTGATTGAAGATCGAATATCCGCGGCGTTTTAAAATTTCCGGAAAACATCACCGATGCTGGCAACGGGATAGGCTGGCTGCGACTGTGCTGTCGGGTTCCAGCTGACCGGGCTGAACACACCGTATGAGCCCACTGAGTAGAAGCTATGAATCGAGTAGATGGCGAGGGAGACGAGAGTCAGGGCCAGGCAGGAAAATAGAATCGGGCGCATCGCAAACCTCCGTCATCTGGCGGGAGCCAAATGCAGTGTCTTTTGTTATTGAGGGTTTCGATTCTGGATAACGACCGATGCAAAAGCTTGGCAGATCACGCCAGGTATTTTGCAGTTCATGACATGCAAATACCCCGAAATCCGTTCAGCTTTGTGAGCCGGGCGTTGAGCTTATTTCGTCTCAGATGAAGTAAGTTGCTCAAGCTTTGTGGTTTTCATTGCAGTAATGAGCTTTTCCTGCACAATTCCGAGGACTGAAATACGACTCGAGACCGACTGATGTCCCTGACTCCTCAAGACGAACGACTCATCAAGGCGCTTGCCCTGGCCATCGTTGATCGCCCCCGTGCGACGCTCAAGGAACTGGCTGAAGCGGCAGGCGTGAGCAAGGCTACGCTGCATCGCTTTTGCGGCACCCGCGACAACTTGGTGCAGATAATGGAAAGCCACGGTGAGACGGTGCTGAACCAGATCACCACCACAACCGACCTGCTGCACGGAGAGCCGGTGCAGGCGTTGCGCAGTTTGATCAATGAGCATTTGGCGCATCGTGAAATGCTGGTTTTCCTGCTCTTTCAGTACCGACCCGACACTTTTCCAGTCAACGGTGAGGGCGACCGTTGGCAATCTTATGCCGATGCCCTGGATGCTTTTTTTCTGCGCGGCCAGCAATTGGGCGCATTTCGCATCGATATTACGGCAGCGGTTTTCACAGAGTTGTTCCTGACCATGATCTTCGGAATGGTCGATGCCGAGCGCCGTGGGCGCGCGGCCAGCGCCAACTCGGCCAATGTGCTGGAACAGATGTTCCTGCACGGTGCCGCTAACGTAAAACCCCGATAATCCACACTCTATCCTCCTGCAAAAAAGCCCCGTGACCTCTCGGTCTACGGGGCAAAAGGTTGGATGCGCCAACCCAAAGGAGCTCTTGCCAGGATTTATCTGACGTTTGTTTGTGATGACCATCCTCCACCCAGCGAACGGAACAGATCGACCAAGGCAATCTGGCGCTGAGTGCTGACTTCGATAAACGCCGTTTCGTTGACGAAACTGGTGCGCTGGGCATCGAGATAACGCAGGTGGCTGTCGATACCGCCTTCATAACGGGCCTTGGCCAGACTCAGGGTTTCAGTGCTGGTGTTGGCCAGTGCGCGGCGCGCGGCTTCCTCCCGGCGCAAGGTGTCGGTGGCGGCCAATGCATCGGCGACCTCGCGGAACGCCGTCTGAATCGTGCCTTCATAGGCCGCCACGGCTGAATCCTTGCGGGCTTCGGCCAGACTCAGCCCGGCACTGTTGCGACCGGCATCGAACAACGGCAGCGAAAGGTTCGGCACGAAACTCCAGGAGCGCGAGCCACCGTCGAACAGACCGGACATCTGCGCGCTGGAAGTACCAAAGCTGCCGGTCAGGCTGATGCGCGGAAAGAACGCCGCCCGTGCCGCGCCGATGTCGGCATTGCGCGCCTGCAATCGGTGCTCGGCGGCGAGGATGTCCGGTCGGCGCTCGATCAGCGTCGAGGTGGTATCCGGTGCGATGTCCTGCACCAGCATCGGCTGCGTCGTCAGCCGCTCGGGAATCACTTTCCCTGCATCCTTTGTCCCCAGCAGCAAAACCAGCGCGTTGAACGCCTGCTGCTTCTCGCGCAGATTGCGTTCCTGCTCGGCCCGCGCCTGCTCCACCAGCCCCAGTGCTTCCTGATAATCCAGCGCAGTCGCCGTGCCGCTGGAGCGGCGCTGGCTGATCAGCGCGAACGAGTATTCGCGGCTGCTCAGGGTTTGTTGAGTCAAATCCAGACGACGCTGGGCGCCGTCATGAACCAGATAGGCCTGACTGACTTCGGCGATCAGCGCGATCTGCGCGGCGCGGGCGGCTTCTTCGGTAGCCAGATATTCCTGCAGCGCAGAGTCGCTGAGGCTTTTGACCCGGCCAAACAGATCCAGCTCGTATTCGGGCAGCGACAGGCCGACTTGATACTGGCTGGCCACCCCTGCCCGGCCGTCGCTGGCCAGGTCCGACGGCAAGCGCTGGCGATTGCCGGACGCGCTTGCATTCAGCCCGGGAACCCGATCAGCCCGCTGAATTCGGTACTGCGCCCGAGCCTGCTCGATGTCCAGAAGGGTCTGGCGCAATGAGCGATTGTTATCCAGCGCAACCTCCACCAGACGGCGCAGATCGGGATCGACGATGAACGCCTGCCACGCCAATTGGTTGATCGGAGCGCCTTGTTTCAGCGACTCGCCCGCCCAGTTGTCCGCGACCGGTGCAACGGGCCGCTCATAGGTCGGCGCCAACGAGCAACCGGCCAGCAGCATGGCGATCACCAGCGTAGAAAATCCTGAAATACGCATGTGTCACTCCTGAGTCAAAGCGGGTTGTTCAATGGGCGCAGGTTTACTGCGCAGCATCGACAGCACCCAGACAAAACAGATCGGTACAAACAACACCCCCAGCAGCGTCGCGCTGAGCATGCCGCCGATCACCCCGGTACCGATCGCACGCTGACTTGCGGCACCTGCCCCGGTCGCCAGTGCCAGCGGCACTACGCCGAGAATGAACGCCATAGACGTCATCACGATTGGCCGGAAGCGCAGCCGTGCGGCCTCGATCGCGGCGTCGCGCAGGCTGTAACCTTTCTCCCAAAGCTCCTTGGCGAACTCGACGATCAGAATCGCGTTTTTCGCCGCCAGACCGATGATGGTGATCAAACCGACCTTGAAGTACACGTCGTTGGGCATGCCGGCGACCATCACCGCGAGCACCGCACCGATGGCGCCGATCGGCACGATCAGCATTACGGTCAGCGGAATCGCCCAGCTCTCGTACAGCGCCACCAGCAGCAGGAACACCACCAGAATGGCCAGCGCGAACAGCTGCGTGGCCTGACCGCTGGAGACCTTCTCCTGATAGGACAGACCGGTCCACTCGTAGCTGAAGCCGGCCGGCAATTGCGCAGCGATACGCTCCATTTCCGCCATGGCTTCACCGGTGCTGTAGCCCGGCCCCGCATCACCGACGATGCGCACCGACGGATAACCGTTGTAGCGCACCACCTGCACCGGACCTTCCTCCCAATGCGTGGTGACGAAAGCACTGAGCGGCACCAGATCGCCCGCGGTGTTGTGTACATAAAGTTTGAGCACGCTTTCCGGAGTCATCCGGTCGCCCTGCTCGGCCTGCACCACCACGCGCTGCTGGCGGCCGGCGTTGGTGAAGTCGTTGATCACCTCCGAACCGAACGCGGCAGACAACGCACTGCTGATTGATTCAAAACTCACCCCCAGGGTGCGTGCCTTGTCACGGTCGATCACCACGCGCAATTGCGGCGACTCGGCCAGGCCCTCCATCATCGCGTAGAGGATTTTCGGGTTGCCGTTGGCCTGCCCGAGCACCTGGTCACGGGCAGCGAGCAATGCTTCGCGGCCCAGACCGGCACGATCCTGCAGGCGTAAGGCGAAACCACCGGAGTTGCCCAGCCCGTCAATCGGCGGCGGTGGCACGGCCATCACCGCACCGTCGTTGGTCACGGCGAATTGCTCGTTCAGCGCATTGACTTCCGCCATGGCCGATTGATCTTCGCCACGCTCCGACCAGTCCTTGAACACCGGGAATGCCAGCGCTGCGTTATCGCCCATCCCGGAAAAGCTGAAGCCGGACACCAGGAACGTCGACTGAACCCCGTCGCGGGTAGCCAGGTAGCGCTCCAGTTGTTCGCCGGTCGCTTCGGTACGGGTGCGAGTCGCGCCCGGTGGCAACTGGACGTCGACGATCATGTAGCCCTGATCCTCCACCGGCACGAAGGATTCCGGCAGGCGCAGGTAGAAGAAGCCGAGCATGGCGATAATGCCCAAATACACCAACATCATCCGGCCGGCGCGCGCCACCAGCCCGTTGTTCAGCACCGAATAGCGATCGGTGAGCTTGGCGAAGCCACGGTTGAAGGCGCCGAAGAAGCCGCGCTTTTCATGGTGCCCTTGTGGAATCGGCTTGAGCAGCGTGGCGCATAGCGCCGGGGTGAACGTCAGGGCAAGGAAACCGGAGAACAGAATCGACACCGCCAGCGATACCGAGAACTGCTGGTAGATCACACCGACCGAGCCGGACATGAACGCCAGCGGCATGAACACCGCCGATAACACCAGGGTGATACCGATGATCGCGCCCGATACCTGCCCCATGGCTTTCACCGTGGCATCGACCGGCGACAAGCCCTCCTCGGCCATGATCCGCTCGACGTTCTCCACCACAACAATTGCGTCGTCCACCAGAATGCCGATGGCGAGCACCATGCCGAACATGGTCATCATGTTCACCGAGAAGCCCATCAGGTACATCATCATCAGCGTGCCCAACAGACACACTGGAACCACGATCGACGGAATCAGGGTGTAGCGGATGTTCTGCAGGAACAGGAACATCACCAGAAATACCAGGACCATCGCTTCGATCAGGGTATGAATCACCTTCTCGATCGCGACATCAACGAAACGCGAGGTGTCGTAAGGAACGGAATATTCCACGTCATCCGGGAAGTACGCCGACAGTTCGGCCAGGCGCTGCTTGACTGCGGTTGCGGTCTGGATTGCGTTGGCGCCGGGCGACAACTGGATCGCCGCTGCCACGGCAGGTCTGCCATTGAGACGCGAGTTGAAGTTGTAACTTTCCTGACCGATTTCCACGCGGGCGACGTCGCCCAGTTTGACCGTGGAACCGTCCTCGTTGGCACGCAGGACAATGCGTGAGAATTCTTCCGGATTGTCCAGCGTACCTTTCACCGCCAGGGTGGCGGTCAGTTCCTGCTGGCTGCTGGTCGGCGTACTGCCGAAGCTGCCGGCCGGCACTTGTACGTTCTGGCCGCGGATGGCCGCGCTGACGTCGTCGATGGACAGCCCGTAGCCCACCAGTTTCTGTGGGTCGAGCCAGACGCGCATCGCCGCTTCGGAGGAGAAGAACTGCAGCTTGCCGACACCCGGAACCCGGCGCAGCTCGTTGTTGATATTGCGCGCGGCGTAGTCGCCCAGTGCGGTGGTGTCGCTGTGCTGGGTGCCCTCCTTATAGTTCAGCGCATAGATCAGCAAGAACCCGGCACTGGTCTGCTCCACTTCCAGACCTTGGGTGAGCACGGCTTGCGGCATCCGCGCTTCAGCTTTTTTCAGACGGTTTTGCACGTCAACCTGAGCGAGCTGCGGGTCGGTGCCCGGCTGGAACGTCACTGCGATCTCGGCGATACCGTTGGAGTTGTTGGTCGACTCGAAATACAGCAGGTTTTTGGCACCGTTGAGCGACTCTTCGATCACGCTGGTGACCGAGTCCACCAGCACCTTCGCGGAGGCGCCGGGATAGGTTGCCGTCACCTTGATCTGCGGCGGCGCGACGTTGGGGTATTGCGCCACCGGCAGCATCGGAATGACCAGCAGACCGGCCAGAGAGATGAACAACGCCACCACCCAGGCGAAGTTCGGGCGTTTGATGAAAAACTGAGACATCGGAATATCCTCGCGGCGACAGCGCCCTTACTGTTTCGACTCAGGCGTCAGCGCCTGGGCTTGAGGCTGAGCAGGCGCGACTTTGGCGCCTGCCTGCAGGCCACTCAGGCCGCTGATAATCACCTGATCGCCAGCCTTCAGGCCTTCACTGATCTGCCAGCGCGAACCCTGCATGGAACCGGTCACCACAGTGCGCGCTTCGGCGCGGCCGTCGGCGCCGACCACCATGACTTGCGCCCCGCCATCGCTGCCGCGCTGCACCGAGCGCTGTGGCACGAGAATGGCCTGATTGTCGGTGCCTTGAGGTGTGCGCACGCGCACGAACATACCTGGCAGCAACACGCCGTCACTGTTGGCGAACTTGCCACGCAACGACACCTGGCCGGTGCCACGGTCAACGGCGACATCGGTAAACATCAGGGCGCCCTGACGCTCGTAAGCAGTGCCGTCGACACGAATCGACAACGCCTTGTTGTCGTCGGCGGAGAGTTTGCCGCCCTTGAGTGATTCGCGCAGACGCAGCGCGTCAGCGGCCGATTGGGTGAAGTCGACATACACCGGATCCAGCTGCTGAATCCGCGCCATCAACGTTGCGTCACCCTGACCGACCAAGGCGCCTTCTGTGACCAGTGCGCGGCCGACACGCCCGGAAATCGGCGCGGTCACCGAGGCATAACCCAGGTTCAACCGGGCGCTTTGCAGATCAGCCTGGACTGAACGCGTGGCCGCCTGAGCACTGCGCAAATCGGCCATGGCGCTGTCGTAGTCCTGCTGGCTGACCGCTTCGATCTTCACCAACGGTTCATAACGCTTGACCCGCGCCTGAGCCTCAAGGGCAACGGATTGCGCACGGGCCAGTTCACCCTCGGCGCGAGACAAGGCTGCTTTCAGCGGTGCCGGGTCGATCTGGAAAAGCAGGTCGCCGGCTTTGACATCAGCGCCCTCTTCAAAACGCTTCTGCATCAC
Source organism: Pseudomonas sp. GW456-12-1-14-TSB6 (assembly GCF_059424205.1). Taxonomy (NCBI): domain Bacteria; kingdom Pseudomonadati; phylum Pseudomonadota; class Gammaproteobacteria; order Pseudomonadales; family Pseudomonadaceae; genus Pseudomonas; species Pseudomonas sp. GW456-12-1-14-TSB6. The sequence continues at coordinate 240,441 of NZ_JBWKZE010000001.1, read as the reverse complement.
GATGCCCGGCACCCGCGCACGCACTTCCGCAACGCGCATCGGTTCCACCCGCCCCGGCAGCTCTGACGTCAGTGCCAGTGGCTCAGTCTTCACTGCAAGCACCTCTACCGGACGCGCCACTTCAGCCATATCCGCCTGTTCATTCGCTGGTCCACACCCGGCCAGCGCAATGGCAACTGCCAACGACCCCGCCATCCCTACTGCACGCAAATTGCCCATAACTCACCCAAGGCTTGATTGAATTTGGTGCGAATGCTACTTTTCAAATCCTAATGAGTCAATAATGTCTCATGTGAGAAATATATGAATCTTACATTACGATCGCTTGAGGCTTGGTGATGAACCTGATTTTCCATGAAGAACACCTGCTCAAATCGTTGACCGTGGCTGTCGTCAACCGGCCGAGGGCAACCATGAAAGAGCTGGCGCAATTGGCAGGCGTGAGCAAGGCCACCCTGCACCGCTATTGCGGAACACGGGAAAACCTGGTGCAAAGACTGGAAGAACACGCCGAAGCAACGCTCAATCTGATTATTCGCCGTGCCGGTTTGCAGCATTTGCAGGCGCTGGACGCGTTACGTCGATTGATCCGCGAACACCTCGCCCATCGCGAGTTGTTGGCGTTTCTGATGGCACATTACCGCCCCGACTTTCTCGATTTCGAACGGGGCGACACACGCTGGCAGTTTTACCTGGAGGCGCTGGACGGATTTTTTCTGAGAGGCCAGCAACAAGGGTTGTTTCGCATCGACATCACCGCCGCGATTTTCACCGAGCTGTTCATCACTCTGGTGTATGGCCTGGTGGATGCCGAACAGCGCGGGCGAGCCGCCAACGCCGATTCGGCACGCACCCTTGAGCAAATGTTCCTGCATGGCGCGCTGGCTGGTAGTCAATTGCGCGAGGACGCCTGCTTGCCGGAAAAAATGCTCTAACGCTCAAAAATGGGTGAAGGCATCGCTGATGCTGGCGACCGGAGGGTGACTGGAATGATGGACAACGGTGTGGCCAGCTGGCCGGTGCTGCGAATACAGCGCACCCGAAACCAATGCGACCGCGAGCAAAGCAAACAGGAACCGACGCATCGAACACCTCCATCGTCCGGCCGCGGGCCGAACGCAGTTTTATTGTTATGGGTGCTTCGAGTCTGGCCCTCCGAGCGAGGTGAAAGCTTTGCAGATCGCGCCAGCGATTTTGCAAATCGTGCCAGTTCTTTCCGGCCAGCGGCGGCCGGTCATTCTGAGGGTTGAGCGGATGTCCACGGTTCGAGGTACTGCGCTGTTGGGGTTCAAGGCGTTTTGTGCCAGTCAGGGCATCGACCCGGCTTCGGCGCTGGCCGCGGTTGAGCTGCCTGAAGACCCTCTGGATGCTCGACTGTCCGGCGCGCAGTTCAATGCCTTGATTGACTTGTGCGCCCAGCGCTCGCACAACCCGCTATTCGGCGTGCAGTTCGGCTTGCGCCAGGGCACGCAAAGTCTCGGCACCCTGCTTTACGCCATGCGCAGTTCAGGCACGGTCGGCGAGGCGCTGAACCTGCTGACACGTTATTTCCATATCCATAGCGACGGCGCGCTCGTGCAGCTTGAGCGTCAGGCCGGTAACGCCCTGCTGCTATACGACGTCACGGATGGCACCTTTATTTCGGTCCGCCAGACCGTGGAACTGGCGATGGGTATCGCCAGTTGCCTGCTGCGCGAACTGCTCGGGCACGCCTGGCAACCAAAATCGCTGCTGTTGCGCCACAGTGCTCCGGCCAACCGCCTGGCCTATCGCGCCTTGCTCGGGGTAGCGCCGCGTTTCGACAGCCCGGTCAATGCCTGGGTGTTTGATGAGTCATTACTGACGACACCGCTGAGCACGACAGACGCCAGATACCAACAATTGGCCCGGCAACATATCGACGAACTGGCCCGCGTGACGCTGGAGGAATTGCCGTCTTACCTGCAAAAAAGGCTGCGCAATGAACTGGCCCACGGCCCGGTCACGCTGCACGACATGGCCGAGTACATGATGATCAGTCCACGCACCTTGCAGCGCTATCTTCGAGCGCAGGGCTCTGGATTTCAGGCGCTGCTGGACCAGACACGCCGGTCGATGGCCGCGCGCTACCTCTGCGATTCTTCGCTCAGCCTGACGCAAGTGGCGGGTCTGTTGGGTTACGCCGACCTGAGCGCGTTTTCCCGGGCATTCACGCGCTGGAACGGGGTCAGCCCGCAGCAGTGGAAACAACGCATGCAACACTTACCTCGGTAAATCGACATGGCTTGCAACCCGTTCATTCGCGCCATCAGCCTGACAGGTTTCGATCCATTTGCCCGGCGTCAGGGACTGGAGCCGAACCGGATGCTGCGCCAAGCGTGTCTGTCCGTAGCGTCACTGCAGCGCCCGGAAGACATCCTGTCCTTTCGCAATTACTGCCGCTTGTTGACACTGTGCCGGCAGCGCTCGAACAACGCATTGTTCGGTTTGGAGTTCGGCCTCCATCAGGGAGTCGACGTCTTCGGTGACATGTTGTTCCTGATTCACAACACCCGTACCGTCGGCGACGCGCTGCGCGAACTGCGCGCCAATTTCGCCCTGTACAACGGCGCGGCGCATCTCTATCTGGAGGTGGCCGACGGCATCGCGTTACTGGGTTATCGAGCCGATGAGCAGGAGATCGACGGCCTCGCTCAGGCCGAAGAGCTGGCGTGCGGGGTCGGTCTGCGCCTGATGCAAACCCTGGCCAGTGCACCATGGCAACCCGAGGCAATCATGCTCCGCCATGCGCCTTTGGCGGATGAAGGCCTCTATCGCCAGGCGCTAAACATCACGCCGACGTTTTCAGCCGGGCACACTGGATTGCTCTTCAATGCCAGTGTGCTCACGCAGCCGCTGGATTGCGCCAGTGAAGCCTTGCATCAGCTCATCGCTGAACATTTGGCAGGTATTGAACGTTTGTCCACCGACGCCATGCCGGGATACGTCAGGCAATTGCTGCGTAATCTGTTGCCCAGCGGACGCGCGACGATCGACAGAGTGGCCGATTGCATGGCCGTCACCCCGAGATCCTTGCAGCGCCACCTGGCTGAGGAAAAGACCTCTTTTCAGCAGTTGCTGGACGAGACGCGCCAGCAATTGGCGCGCAAATACCTGCAGGTCCCGACGATCAGTCTGCCGCAGGTAGCGCACCTGCTGGGCTACGCCGATGTCAGTACATTCTCGCGGGCTTTTCATCGATGGTTTGGGGTGTCGGTGCTGGAGTGGTGCAGGCAATTCGGTGTGAACAGACAGCCCTTGCTGCTTCGAAATCGAGTGAAAGAGCGACCTTGAGCGTATTGAAACTGGAACTGTTTCGTATTGGAAGTCAGCACTTGTAGCAAGTTGATTGCAGTTAGGAGGAGTTATCGGCAAAAAATGGACGCTTGTGACAGGAAGCAATTGGACACGAGCCACCGTTGAGAATGTACCGCATCCGACCAACAGTCGCCCTTTCTCCTGGGAGAAGCTATCGGCCAATAGCGGCCATCCAGCAGCAACCGGCCAATAACGGACGATCGTCCTTCCCCCGATCGTCAACTCAAACGGAACCTGACGCCGGATAATCCAAATAGCCTTCCCGACCCTGGCTGAACCAGGTACTCATCTCGCTTTCCACCAGTGGCAACCCCCGAGCGAATCTCAGCGGTAGGTCCGGATTGCCGATAAACGGACGTCCAAATGCAATCGCATCGGCGAGTCCTGCATCCAAGTGCGCTTGCGCCTTGGCAAGCCCGTAGTCCGAGTTGAGGATCAGTACGCCTTTGAACACTTCGCGAATCATCCCGGCCAGCGGCGGCCGTTCTGACTTGCCGAAGGTGCCATCCAGCGGTGGCTCGCGGACTTCCAGATGAGCAATGCCGATCGATGACAGCACTTCGGCAGCACGGATGAATAGTGCTTCTGGATCGCTATCACGGATACCCTGTTCATAGCTGCTTGGGGTCAAGCGTACGCCGGTGCGGTCGGCGCCGATGACGCCTGCAACCGCCTCGGTTACTTCCTTTAGCAAGCGGATACGGTTATCGATCGAACCACCATAGGCATCACTGCGAAAATTGTCGCTGTCGCGCAAGAACTGGTCGATCAGATAGCCGTTGGCGGCGTGAATTTGTACGCCGTCAAAATCCGCCTCGATTGCGTTGCGCGTGGCTTGACGGAAGTCTTCCAGCAGTGCAGGAATTTCTTCTAGCGGTAGCGCGCGCGCCGGGGTATACGGTTGTTTACCGGCGTAGGTATGCGCCTGGCCCGGCGCCGTGGTGACCGATGCGGAAACCGGCTGGCCGCCACCGAGAAAACTCGGGTGCACGACCCGGCCCATGTGCCACAGCTGCGCGATAATCCGGCCGCCAGCAGCATGAACTGCGTCGGTGACTTTGCGCCAGCCGGCGACCTGTTCGTCGGACCAGATGCCCGTTGCGTAAGGCCAGCCCAAACCTTGCTGACTGATGCCGATCGCTTCGGAAATGATCAGTCCCGCGCTGGCGCGCTGACGGTAATACTCGACCATCATCTCGGTCGGGACGTGCTCGCGAGTACCGCGCGCTCTGGTCATCGGCGCCATCAGGATACGGTTGGGCAAATCGAGCGCGCCGAGGCGCAGGGAATCAAATAACGATGTCATGTTCAGGCTCTCCAAAAAGGTGGGCAGGATCAAACCAGGCGTGCGCCGCCGTCGATGTTGAGTACGGCGCCGTTCATGAAGGTGTTGCTCATCAGGAACACCGCTGCCGCGCCTGCCTCTGCTGCTGTGCCGAGGCGATGTAGGGGCAGAATCTGCTCAAGTGAGGCGATAAATGCCTCACGCCCCTCACCCAGTGCCTTGCCGAGAATCGGGGTGTTGATCGGGCCCGGCGACAGCGTGTTGACCCGCACCGGTGCCAGCTCGAGAGCCAGACCGCGAGCCAGTGCTTCCATCGCTGCCGAGGCGGCTGCCAGCACGGCGGTGCCGTAGGCATTCGGGCGATCAGCCAGAGAGCCGGAAATGAACGTGATCGAGCCGTCTTTTGCCAGCTTGTCACCGAGGATCCGAATCACATTGATCGATGCCCAGATGCGTTCATCGAACGCGCGGTGCAGGTAAGCGAGATCCGCCGCAAGCACGGAGCCAGCCACAAACGTGCCGGCGAGCAGAACGAGGTGATCGACTTGGGGGATATCTGCCAATGCTGTTTCGATAGCCTGACTGTCAGTCACGTCTGCCGCGCGCCAATCGTCGAGACCATGCTCGATGGCGGCTTGTCCGGCACGCGCGGCGTTTGAACCGATGACGATGACCTTGGCGCCAGCGGCTTTCGCTTGCACGGCAGCGGCGAGGCCGATGCCGGAGGTACCGCCGAAAATGACCACGGTTTTGTCGGTGAGTGAGGATGGCAGGGTTTGGGTGATGTTCATGCTTGAGTCTCCGTCTGGAACACCCGAGTGGCGTTCGATGGGCAAAGACTACGACTTGGAATGAAGATTGATAATCAGGGCAGAAGTCGCTTTACTAGTGCCATGAAGGCACAAATCGGATTGGATCGTTTAACTGGGCTCATCGCCTTTGCACGAGCGGCTTCGCTGGGCAGCTACACGGCTGCAGCCCGGGCACTGTCGGTATCACCGTCGGCCGTCAGCAAAAGCGTGCAAAGGCTCGAAGAGCATTTCGGGCTGATGCTGTTCACCCGCACCACACGCTCACTGGTGCTCACCCCGGAGGGCCGCGATCTTTACGAACGGGCGTTGCGGATTCTGCGTGAAGTCGAAGACATCGATCAGGCCGCCGTCGCCTCCCGCGCCGAGCCTTCGGGCGTGTTGAAAGTCACCGCGCCGTTGCCGATTGGCCTGAATATTCTCGCGCCAGCCCTGCCAAGATTTCGCGAGCAATACCCGAACCTGGCTATTGATCTGCGGCTTGGCGATCAGTATTCCGACATCATTGAACAAGGCATCGACGTCGCGGTTCGGGTTGGCAACCTTGCCGACTCGCGACTGATTTCTCGCCCGCTGGGCCCGCATCGGATCGGTGCATTCGCATCACCTCATTACCTACAGCGCAAAGGCACTCCGGTAACGGCTGAAGACCTTGCGGGTCATGAATGCGTGAATTTTCGGTATCAGAGCACGGGGCAGAGTTTGAAATGGCCTTATGAGGCGGATGGTAAACAGCTTGAGTTGTCGCCAAATACAGCTTTTACAGTCGATGCCAGCGATGCGGTTGCTGTGGTAATAGCTGCGGGGGGCGGTATCGGTATCTCACCGCACTATGTGGCTGCGCCGTATGTGCGCCGGGGAGAACTGGTTCCGATCCTCCCACAATTCACCGTAGAGCGATTTTCTATCACTGCTTTATGGCCAGAAAGCCGTCGAGGTAGCCCAAACGTAAAAGCGTTCATTGCATACCTGGTGGAGCTGTTCCCTCCCACGCCTCCTTGGGATGAGCTAATCAAAAAACCGAGTATGTGAGAGTGCATTCTGGTGGATTTTGAATAACCGCTTCTTGCCGATTGCAGCGCACGCGACAGGCAGCAATCGGCCAATAGCGGACGCTCCTGCTAGTAATGACCGATACGACAAAACTTAGCTCTTCAAATACAAAACTTACCGGCGCACATCAAACGGTTTCCACCCACCGTCGATATTGACGAGTGCGAAGTGCCATACCGAGCTGTTGCAGGATAAGCGCACGCAGCGGTGAAACGTTCGGATCGGGCTTTTTCGCGCGACTCAGCTTGCGCAACTGAAACTTCACTACCGCCATGTTTGCCAAGGATGCGACGGCTTTATTTTTCCAGGTAATCGGCGGCAATTGCGGAGCATTGTCTTTGCCCAGCAGCCAGTCCCGAGGCAAGTTGGGATCGATGGCTAACGCTGTTCCGATCCCAACCATATTAACGCCGCTCTGCACGACGTTTTCCGCCACCGCGCGGCGACGTATACCACCGGTGACCATTACCGGCATTCTGGCAACTGTTTGGATATCACGGGCGAACTCGACGAAGTAGGCTTCGCGAGCCAGCGTGCGACCATCGCGCGCCTCCCCCTGCATAGCGGGCGCTTCATAACTGCCTCCGGATAATTCCACCAAATCCACACCAAGGCCATTGAGCAGCTCAACGACCTTCTTCGCATCATCGGCGGTAAACCCTCCCCGCTGGAAATCGGCGGAGTTGAGCTTGACCGCCACTGCGAAATCCGCAGAAACCACAGCCCTGACCGCCTTGACGATTTCGATTAACAGGCGCGCCCGATTTTCTAGGGAACCGCCCCATTCGTCCGTCCTTTGGTTGGTCAACGGCGAAAGGAACTGGCTCAACAAATAGCCATGGGCAGCATGGATTTCCACGCCGGTGAATCCGGCTTGTTCGCCGAGGCGCGCGGTGTTCGCAAAGCGTTGGATAACTTCCTTAATCACGCCGGAGGTCATCGCGTGAGGCGTGGCGAAACGCTTGGACAGTTTGCCCAAATCCAGCGGCACGGCCGACGGTGCCCATGTTTTTTGCCCAAGATTGGACTGCATCTGCCGCCCTGGGTGGTTGATCTGCAACCAGAACTGCGCACCGCCGGATCGACCAATACGTGCCCAACGCTTGAACTTGGCCAGTTGCTGATCGTCCTGCAAAACTACGCCACCCGGTCCGGTCATGGCGCGGCCGTCGACCATCACGTTGCCGGTGATGATCAGGCCTGCACCACCATCGGCCCACGCTTGGTAGAGACGCATCAGTTCTTCGGAGGGTGCCTGATCGGCGTCCGCCATGTTCTCTTCCATGGCGGCTTTGGCGATTCGGTTCTTGATAGACGAACCGTTTGGAAGCATCAGGGTGTCGAACACATTCATGGGGCAGTCCTCAACTGGATATGAGGCCACCTTAAGATTGAAGTCAACTTTAAGGTCAACATCTTTTTTCCGAATCAGTCGATGTTCATCGCGCCAGATCCTGGCAATTGCGTCACCAGCTCAGCACCTAACAACAGTGCGGGTGTGTAAGCCCCGCCAGTCGGACGCATTTGCAACAGGTAATCAACCACCGCCAATGCAGCGTCGATCGTCAGGCTGTAGACGTTCGCGGTATGCAGGCGCGCGGTTCTGCACTCACCACGGGCGTTGCGAGCCTCGCCCCAAACATAGGTGCCTTGATCTGCGCGTTTTTCCTGATCGGGGCCGACCACGGTTTTTCCAATTCGTGCTTTGAGCAACCGCTGCACGAACGACAAACCCAGCAACGGACGAATCCAATTAGCAAACCGGGCGCCGCGGATCATGCCTGCGGAACCAGGGATGAAAACTTCGATGTTGGCAATGCCGGTGGTGTGCCAAGCAGTGGAAACGTCGCCCCATGGAATAGTCATTGCCAGCTTTTCTCCGGCACCAAAGTCGATGCGACGCACCCGGTAGGCCAGCGGCACCGAGGTGATTTTGCCGTCACGGCGAACCTTGCCACCCTGCGCCATACCCTCAATTGAAGTCTTAGCAGTACCGGGCGAAAAACTTGAGCGCGAATCAAAACCCAATGCCAGGTGCGTGGCATCCGGCATCGCATTTTTCAATGCAGCGGCTACACAGTCCGTAGGAACCACATCGAAACCGACGCCTGGGCAAATGACCACGCCCGCCGCCCGCGCACGTTCATTCAGGGATTGAGCGTGCTCGAATACGGCAATCTCGCCAGTGATATCCAAATAATGTGCATTGGCACGCAAGCATGCTTCCATCATCGGAACGGCGGTCGCTGAGAACGGCCCTGCACAATGCAGAACCAAGCCATGGCCTTTGATCTGAGCAAGTAAACGTACTTCGTCTTCGAGTCCAAACACCCGAGCTTCAAGACCCAACTCCCGAGCCAGGGCTTCAACTTTGTCTCGGCTACGTCCCGCCAGCACAGGTTTAAGCCCACGTTTTACAGCATCACGAGCGATCAACTCGCCGGTGTAGCCGTTGGCTCCATAAATCATCCATTTCATCTGCGTATCAAGGTTGTCTTGCTGACTCATGCATGGCTCCCGAGTGGATTAGTGACGAGCGTTATTGCCTTGCTCATTCAGCATCAGACGCTAGCGTTAAAGTCAGGTTGAGGGTCAAGTTGAAGTGAGCAGCTACCAGTGGAAATTATTTGCAGCGGCGGGGTTGACCTTAAAGCGAGGTTTAAGGTGAGCATGCACCGACCTGCTTGATTGATGGAACCCGGATGATGCTCAAGACCTTTGTTTCTTATGCGTTGGTACTGATAGGTAGCGCTTTCATGACATTTGCAAATGCTGACACCGCCCCTTCCACAATGACTGCCAAAAATCGCCAAATTCTGGTGATTCTGACCAACCACTCCAGCTATCCCTCACGAACCGATACGACGGGGTTGTGGCTGACTGAGCTGACGCATTTCACCGACGTAGTGGAGGCAGCTGGCTACAGCACAGTTTTTGCCAGTCCCAAAGGCGGTGCGGTGCCTCTAGATGAGCGCAGCCTCGGTTGGCTGTACATGGACAAGGCCGCCCGAGAGCATTTGCAGTCCCCTGCCTTTCGCGCTCGCCTGCAAAACACACTGCCGATCGCCGATGTCGATCCGTCCCAGTTCAGCGTCATCTACTTCACCGGGGGCCATGGGGTGATGTGGGACTTCCCCAATAATCCCGACCTGCGGCGTGTCGCCGAAACTATCTACAACCAGGGTGGCATCGTCTCGGCCGTCTGCCATGGCGTTGCGGGTCTGTTGGATCTGAAGGATGAACAAGGCCAGTTGATCATCAAAGGGAAGAACATCACCGGTTTCTCTGATCGCGAAGAGCTGTTCTCCGGCATGAAAAGCCAGGTGCCCTTCTTCCTTGAGGACAAGTTGGTGAGCCAAGGCGCGCGGTACCGCAAAGGCTGGCTGCCATTCACGTCATTCGCCATCACTGATGGAAGGCTTGTCACCGGCCAGAACCCTCAATCGCCCAAAGCCGTAGCTGAAGCCGTGATGGCGGTGCTCTCAGGCGACAACGTAGCTCGCTGAACCCTCAAGTAGTTCCCACCACCCGGAGAAAGACCGATTGAAACTCGCAAGCGCCGTATTAACAGGATTGCTGTTCAGCTCAATTGCCAACCATGCGTTGGCGGGGACGCCTGAAATGCTCAGCCCGACTGAAACCAACACAATCGATATCGCAGGCCACACAGTGCCGGTCGTCAAGGGCGGCTTGTACGACCGTTATCGCTCGAATCCTCCCTTGTCGGTGATTGCAGCAGAACTGCCGGGTGTTGATTTGAGCTGGTTCAAAGGACTGGAAAAGCACAAGGTAGACATTGGCTTCGAGTCATACTCTCCGAACTTTTATTACCAGAACAGTCGGGTAACGGCTGTCTACACGGCCGACCTGGACACACTTCGGGCATTGATGCCGCCGGAAGTATTGGCAACCGTACACCCCCTGCAAATCTGGCCGGGTCGCGGCTTGATTGCGTTTACCGCTTACACCTATGAGCATTGTGATAACGACGCCTATAACGAAGTGGCCGTGTCGATCATTACCAACAAGCCAGGCAAAGCCAATCTGGGCCCGTTCACACTGATTGGCCAGTCGATGTCTGGCGACTTCTGGGGCTATGTGCTCAAGCTGCCGGTCAATACCGAGCTTGCACGGGTGCGCGGTGTCGTCGGTTACAACCTGCCTAAATGGCTGACCGGTATTGACCGCAAAGAAGATGCCCAATCTGTGGTCTATGACATCACCGACAGCCAGACCGGAAAAGTCGACGTGTCCTTCAAAGCGAAGAAACTCGACAACCTTTCTCGCGATGTCGACATCGTCACCAGCAGCTTCACCAATCTCGATCATCAGGGCCAACTGGCATACGGGTATGCGGTTTCCCGCCAGCTCAGTCACGGCTCCAGCCGCGACGCTGATTCGGTCACCCTCACGCTGGGCGACGGCAGTCTGTCGAATTACCTCCGTGCCCTGAAGCTGGGGAAAATGATGAAGTACGAATACGTGCCAGAGTTCCAGAGTGCGCTTTATGCGCCCAAGCCACTCGCCAGCCTGATTGGCGAGCGCTGAGACCTTTTGCGCCTGTCAGGCTCCGGAAGCCTGACGGGTGTGTTTTTTTGTAGAAGACGTTACCGCGGGCCTATCTGAAGCTTTGCCAACCCCCTCTTCACGCAGACGATTTATCAGCATTTGAGCATTATCCCCACACGCCATGCCCTCGGGTTTATCTTCGATGCCCTTGATGACGAGCAGAAGTTGAGCTTTGTTTTGCGCTAGCCGCTCCTGCAGAACGCTGATTTCTTCCACCTTTTGCTTAAGTCCAGTGAGCAACTCGTCGTGCCGCCAGCCACTGGCATTCATCGGCATCAGTTGCCGAATCTCCTCCAATGAGAAACCTGCCGCTTGTGCGCCGGTGATGAGTTCCAGTACCCATTCGGTATCGGGCGCGTAGTCCCGGTAGCCATTGGCCTTGCGCTCAACGGAGCTGATCAAGCCACTGGCCTCATAGAAACGGATGCGTGACGGTGCCAGTCCGCTGATTTTCGCCAGTTCGCCTATTCTCATACATCACCCTGAAAAATCTATTGACCTTAAAGTTGACTTTAAACCTAAAGTCATCGAGCGGCCAAGCGCACCGTGTGACTTGGTCGTCATGGCGTTCGTGAGTAAGCGCAGGCTAATCCAGCAACGCACTCTGAACTGCCTACCGGAAGGGCTGCATGCTATTAACTCAAGGCCATGATCGGAACGCGATTCGATGAAGGCCTCCACTTCATTCAGGAGATACGAACATGGGGTATGTCACTACAAGAGATGGTGTTGAAATCTTCTACAAAGACTGGGGGCCACGCGATGCCCAGGTCATCTTCTTTCACCACGGATGGCCACTGAGCGCGGATGATTGGGACGCGCAAATGCTCTTTTTCCTGGGTGCCGGTTACCGGGTTGTAGCACACGATCGGCGCGGTCACGGGCGATCCAGCCAGGTCTGGGATGGACACGACATGGACCACTACGCCGACGACGTCGCGGCCGTAGTTGATCACCTGGGTGTACAAGGCGCAGTTCACGTCGGGCACTCCACCGGCGGCGGTGAAGTCGTTCACTATATCGCTCGCCATGGCGAAGACCGCGTCTCGAAAGCGGCCATCATCAGTGCCGTGCCACCGCTGATGGTCCAGACACCGACCAATCCTGGCGGCCTGCCGTAGTCAGTGTTCGACGACTTGCAGGCACAACTGAAAGCCAACCGGGCACAGTTTTACCACGACGTTCCTGCAGGGCCTTTCTATGGCTATAACCGCCCGGGTGCAAAGACCTCCGAGGGCATTGTCTTGAACTGGTGGCGACAAGGCATGATGGGATGTGCACAGGCACACTATGACGGGATAGTGGCGTTTTCTCAGACCGACTTCACCGAAGATTTGAAGAGCATCAAGATCCCCGTCCTGGTAATGCATGGTGATGATGACCAGATCGTGCCTTATGAAAATGCAGGGGTTTTGTCGGCCAAACTTCTGCAAAACAGTACGTTGAAAATCTACCCGGGCTTCCCTCATGGAATGCCGACAACCAACGCCGAGACGATTAACGCAGATCTGCTGGCATTCGTGCGGAGCTAAAAAATGGGGCGGGTTAATCCCGCCCTTTTTCCCCTTGCGACTCCAAGATCAGATTTTGAATTTCGCAAAGTGCATAAGAAATGCGTTAACTGATTGTCCGCTATTGGCCGAAAGCAGTCGTCCACGGAGCCCAGAACGGAAAAGTGCTTTAGCATTTTTTAATGCCCGGAGAAGGCTTAATTGGGGCGACTCTTCATCGACAGTTCGAGCATCCTTAAGGCCGCCTCACCGCCAGCAGCACCAATCACAAGATATTCAACAAGCAGCGGGCGTCTGATTGCAGTGCAACCGAATAAAGCAGCCTCGCCGCTGAGGATGGGCGGCATAAGCACGCGCCGCAGCAATAAGCATTTCGCTAAGGGCAGCGCTAGGTGACTTGCCCGGGATCAAGAACCGGTCCAATGGCACCACCGTGGCTGAATAGCGTTTCAATGCATCCGAAAAAAAAGCTCCTTTGCTGCCGAATGCAGCATAGAAGCTTGGTAGCGCTCACGGATGGACTGATAGACAGCTACGTCCGCTCATACTCAAAGCCTCAGACCTTCCACCACGCATTTGAGTATTACCGCGCACTTCCCCGTTCGATTGCGCAGAACGAGAAATTAGCGACGACCAAAGTGACCATGCCGGTTCTCGCCGTTGGCGGGGGTGGCAATGGCGGATTCGGAGCCCGGCAGCCTGAGAATATTCGACGATACGCTACTAATGTTGAAGCACACGTTTTGCCTGGATGTGGCCACTGGGTCCCAGAGGAGTGTGCGCCAGCGCTGAACCCGTTAATCCGTTCCTTTCTAGATCAGCCATAGGGTTGGTCGTTGAGGGCATTGGTGTTCTGGTGCTTTAGCACTCCGCGCACCTGCGAGCGATCCAGGCTTTCTATTGCGAGGAGATTCTGGCTTTCTCGACGGTTACGCCATCTGGCTCCAAAGCGGCCGTCAAGCCGACAACCTGGTCGCCAGAATCGGCAAAGCTGAAACGGCACTTTTCCGCAGATCGATCCGCGTCCCCGCGGCCAGTACCTCGCCGAGCAATTGCAACGCCCCGGCCCAGACGGCAAAAGCGTTGCCTATGCATCAAATGGAACAGGCGCTACCACCATGCTTTTCAAGGTAGCGCTGATGTTCTTCATCTGCCTTTTGAAACTCACCCAGTGGCAGGATCACCGTAGCCACTGGCTTGCCCAGCTGGCCACTGGCATCCAGCTGCTGCCTGGCGACAAGTGCCAGTCGGGACTGCTCGGCACTGTTGAAAAACAGCGCGGAACGGTATTTCGCCCCGACGTCCGCACCCTGCCGGTCGACTGACGTTGGATCGTGCAGTGTCCAGAAGTGCTCGACGAGACGGCTGTAGGAAATGAGTCGGGGGTCGAAGTCGACTTGCACGACTTCGATCAGGGTGGCATCGCCCAAGTCTGACCGCGCGAACCCGACGCGGGTGTCGAGCACACCCGGCAATGCCCGGAATGAGGCTTCCGCCCCCCAGAAGCAGCCGGCACCGAATGTCGCCTGCTCTGACAGAACGTCGCCTGAAAAATCACTCATGCGCGGCCTCCTCACCCTTTTGATAGTGCAGGTGCAAATGCAACTGGGCGATATGCTCCGGGCCGATTCCACAGCATCCGCCGACAATGCTGGCCCCTGCGGCAACCCATGATTTCGACCAGTCCAGGTAGGACTCGGGGCCCAGATCGCGCCGAATTTCCAACAAATCGCTATTGGCCTCGGCTTTGGCACTGACAGGGGGGAAAGCATTGGCATAAACCCCCAGTTCGACAGGATGATCCAGGTTTTCAATCACAGCGCGTGCCTCAATCAAGGCCGCGGCCATCACTTCCGGCTGGCTGCAATTGAAGAGCACCGCCTTGGCCCCCAGCTCAGCCGCCACGCGAACCGCATCGGCAACAGCCTCGTTTGAACGTAATCGCGGTTCCCGGCCATCTTCGTCCAACAGCGTGAATGATACCCAGAGTGGCGCGGGATTCGTTCCGAGGGCTTCGGCCACCGCACGCACTTCAGCAATGGAGCTTTGCGTTTCGGCCAGCCACACATCGACGTGCGCCTGCAATCCGGCAATCAGTTCGCGGTGGATCGCTACTGAACGCTGATGATCGAACAGATCCGGCCGGTACGACCCCAGTGCCGGCGGCAACGACCCGGCCACGGTGACCGGATCGGTACTTTCGCCGGCGGCCTGCCGCGCCAGTCGTCCGGCGCGCTCAGCCAGCGCTCTTCCCTGCTCGGCAAATCGCTCATCGCCAATATGAAAAGGCACCACCGCATAGCTGTTGGTGGTGATGATCCGGGCGCCCGCTTTCACGAACGCCTGATGCGCCTGCAGTACATACTCAGGCGCTTCGATCAGCGCGAGGGCCGACCATTCCGGTTGACGGAACGGCGCGCCGATTCGCTTCAACTCGCGCCCCATGCCACCATCGAGTACACGTACGTTCGCTCTGGTCATTGGGCTGAACTCACTTGCTGCGCCTGCCCTGCAAACCACTGATCAACAGTAGAAGGGTTGGCTTGAACCCAGGCCTTGGCGGCGACGTCTGCTGGCTGTTTCTCCTTTTCGATCTTCTGGATCAGTCCGTTCAACTGTGCCGGGTCGATGGAGAAGTTGTGCAGGAACTCGGCAATTTTCGGCGCGCGCTTTTGCAGTGCTGTGGAAGCCAGGACGTACACCTTGGCATCCGGGAAGGCGCAGGTGATGTGGCTCTTGTTCAGCCAGTCGGGATCGACGGTCGGGCTGACGAATTTCCAGCAGCCATCCGCCTTGTAGAGAGGATCTTCTTTTTTGTTGTCCTGGGCGTAGCCATCGAACGCGGGCTCTTCCAGACGACGCAGATCATAGGCCGAGAAAATCCAGTCAGGGGTGTAAGCGTAGAACACCACGCCCCGTTGCGCCTTGTAAGCCGAGGCCAGTTTGGCGTAGGTCACCGAGGCTTCCGTCGACACGGATTCGAATTTATCGGCGAAGCCATAATCCTTGGCCTTGATCTGGCCGATATAGGTCGACTCCCAGCCCGCCGGCCCCACCAGCAGTTCGGCCTTGCCGCCGCCCACTGGCTCGAAGAGCTTGGCCACTTCCGGTTTTTTCAGGTCGTAGATCGATTTGACGCCGTACTTGTCTTGCAGATAACCGGGAATGTAGAAGCCTTGTTCGCCGGCATAAGGGTGAGCATTGGGCACCAGTGAGCGGGTGCCGCCGGTGACGTACTTGGCCCACGCCGCCGACTGATTGGGCAGCCAGATGTCCGTCAGCACATCCACAGAACCGTCGCCCTTGGCCGCCGCACTGAAAAGCACCGGCACGTCCCCGGCGAGATACGACACATCACCGTCCAGACGGGTTTTGATCACCTCACCCAAAATGTGTTGAATGGCGATAGCCCCCGTCCAGTTCTGCTCGCCAATGACAATTTTGTCCTTGGCCATCACGCTGGCCGGCACGATCAGGGAAGCCAGCACTGCAACCGCACTCAGGTTACGCAATAGATGTTTTGTCACGATAAGTCTCACAGTTCAGTTATGCAGATGGTCTTGCTTGCGCAAGCTCGATTGAATGATTCGATCGGGGATCAATGCACACAGCACGATCGCCACGCCGGCCAGCACGCCCTCGCCGCCCTTGATATTGCGCAACGCCGTCATGACGTCGTAACCCAGTCCTCCAGCGCCGATCAGGGCAGCAACCACCACCATCGACAGGCTCATGACAATGGTCTGATTGATCCCCAGCAACAGGGATCTTCGCGCCAGCGGCAGTTGCACCTTCACCAGGGTTTGCCAAGGGTTCGCTCCATGGGCGATTGCCGCTTCCACGGCATCCTTCGGGACTTCCTGAATACCCAGGGACGTCAGACGAATCATCGGTGCCAGGGCAAAAATCACCGTCGCAATGACCGCCGGGGTCTTGCCTACCGAAAAGAACGCCACAGCGGGAATCAGATAGACAAAGGTCGGCAGGGTCTGCATGACATCCAGCAAAGGCGTGAGCAGCCTGCGGGCAAATGGCCGCTTCGCCAGCAGAATGCCGGTGGGTACGCCGATCACCAGTGCGATCAGCACCGACGAACCAACCAGCGCCAGCGTGGCAATTGTCCGCTCCCAAAACCCGAACAGGCCGATATACAACAACGCTGCGCTGCTGGTGAGCGCCAGGGCCAGGCCCGCCGAGCGCCATGCCAGCAATACCAGCGCCAGCGCGCAAACCGGCCAGGGCAGCCAACCGAGCAGGGATTCGATTCCTTCAATGACCGTGCGAACCGCAACGATCACGCCGACAAAAGCGCTCTCGAACGTCACCTGTGACCAACCGATAAAGTCATCCACACTCTGTGCAGTCAGTAATAGCGCCTGGCGGCTGGCCGGGAACTGCAAAAGCGCCTGGGTGGTATCGGGCGTCAACACCCGCCAGATCACCAATGCCTGACTGACCAGCAGCACCGCCAGCGGCAACGTCCAACTCGAAACGGCGCGCCGCACCGGTTGACGGCCCAGTGAATACGCGGTGAAACGACTGGCCGCCAGCACGGCCAATCCCACCACGACCGATATCCAGGATGCGCTCGTAATGCCCTGCACCGCAGTGGCCAGGGCCGCGAGTTCTGCGGCGAACCCGAGCCAGAACAACCCGCCTCGGCCCCGCGCCGCCAGCGCTGCCGGCCCGAGCAACAGGGCTTGCCAGCCGCGCAAGCCCGGCTGAACCGGTTGCTCCTTCGGTGCCGTTTCGGGAACCTGACGTACCGCGCCACCGGCATCGTGCAATACCGGTGCGGCTGGAAGGCAATCGCGGAAAAAATCCGCGACCTCAGCATCGGCCGGCGTCTCGAGCAGCTGTTTCGGGGTGCCCGACTGCACCAGACGTCCCTGGCGCAATACCGCTATCCGGTCAGCGAGACGTACCGCTTCGGCAGGATCGTGGGTGACCAGCAACGTGGTGATCCCGCGCTCGCGTACCAAGGCCAAAAAGTGGCTTTGCAGGTCTCGCCGGATGGTCGGATCCAGTGCGCTGAAAGGCTCGTCCATCAGGAGAATATCCGGATCAGTCACCAATGCCCGCGCAAGTCCGACCCGTTGCTGCATACCGCCGGACAACTCGTGGGGATAATGCTCGCCCCATCCCTCCAGGCCCATCGCCTGTAACTGTCGGGTGGCCGCTGCGTGCCGGACGGCCTCGGATTCGCCGCGCAACTCCAGAGGCAGCGCAACGTTGTCCAGCACCGTGCGATGGGGCAAAAGACCAAAATGCTGGAACACCATGCCGATTCGCCGCGAGCGCAAATCCCGCAACGCTTTGTGGCTCAGGCCGCTGATAGCCTGACCTTCAATCAAGACCTCACCGCTGGTGGGTTCGATCAAACGATTGATATGGCGAAGCAAGGTCGATTTGCCGCTGCCGGAGGTGCCCATCAGGCACAGCACTTCGCCGCGTCGAACCTTCAAGCTGACATGGTTGACAGCCGGCAACGGCGATCCGCCTTTGCGCAGATAAGCTTTAGTGACGCCTCGCAGTTCGAGGACAACATCGCCCTCCTCGGCGCTATCGTCGATGGGTGGGGCCAATCGTTCAGGCAAGTCGATCTGTACCGTTGCCAAAGAGGTTTGAATAAGTGTCACGAGGGCTCCGGGCAACGAACCGCTGACGGCCAGATATGTGGCCGTTCAGGGTAGAAAAAATGGACAGGAGCCTCAGGCATGACCGCGGACAGGGCTGGCCTGAGGCAAAAAAACGCCGCAAGCGAGACGCTGCACGTTTCCTTTGCTAAAAGCTAAACGATCTTAAAAAGATTAAATAAATATCTTTTTGGAATGAGCTTAGGTCTTCCCATTGGCATCAAAGCAGCGACGCGCGCAGGTCTTGGCGTCACCGCCAGAAGCATGGAAATGGTACGGCCTTGGGTTGCTGCAGTGTTCGTTGGGGCGGATTGACCCTGAGCGGACACGCAGGTTGCGGTCGATGCAGGCCTTACGACACGGCGCTGAAGATGCTTGAGCTCTCTGCGAGTTGCCGCTCGGCCCGCAGAAAATCTACAAACGCCCTGAGCGGCGAAGGCATGTGACGGCGCCCGTGGTAGTAAAGAAAAGGACCGTCGAAGGCCTGCCACCAGTCCTCGAGAATCGGCACCAGTCGACCATCGGATAGCGGCTCGCGCAGAAAATCCTCGAAGGTATACACGATGCCCAGCCCGTTGATGGCCGATTGGATTTTCAAATCGTGCGATGACGTCAGCAATTGTCCTTGAGGCGGGATACGCACAACACGGCCGTCTCGGTGGAACTCAAACACGCCCACTTTTCCACTCTCGAATCGATGCCCGAGCAGGCACGTGTTGTCGCCGACCACTTCCCGGACCGCGAGTCGCAGGTGCGCGTGTTCGGCATCATCGACTTTGTCGTGCAGGCGGGCGCCTTGCTCTGTCAGTTGTTCATCACTGGACGCGTCGCCCAAAAGCTAGGTGTCGGCGTGTTGCTGGCAATGGTCCCGCTGGTCATGTGCGCGGGGTTTGTCGGGCTGATCTTCGCGCCCGGCTTTGGCCTGATCGCCGCGCTGATGATCGTGCGCCGCATCGGTGAGTACGCCCTCGTTCGCCCAGGTCGGGAGATGCTGTTTGCCCCGCTCGATGCCGAAAGCAAGTACAAGGCAAAGAACGTCATCGACACCGTGGTCTACCGCGCCGGTGACGCCATCAGCGCCTGGGCGAAAAGCGCGCTGGACGCGGTCGGCCAAGGTGCAGGCATGGCAGCGCTGGTCGGCGCGTTGTGTGCACTGCTATGGGGTCTGCTGGGATGGCGGCTCGGCGAGCGGGCGGACCGACGATCCAGTGTGTCGGCAGCGCGGCAACCCCCCGCCTAGTGTTCAAGAGTCTTTGAGAGAGCGGACGAACAACTTTTTGCTCGGTCGCTCTGTCCGTTCCCTTCTGCATTCGCAGATTGACTGACGGTTGGCTGCTTCACCAGGGAACTGCCGGTGCCAGGCATCGTCCGAGCTTAAGCGTTTAAGCAAACTGCTCGCCACGAGGTTTCCGTTTGAAAGCTGCCATCGTCAAAAAATACCGCCTGATCATCAAGACCCTGGGCTACGTGGGCTGGTCTCTGTTCTGGTTGCTGCTGTGGGACATCGCCGTCACCGTCGACTTCATGCTGTTCCTTAACGCCAAGCTGAACCTGCCGCTGATGCCGCTGACGTTGCTGGGTTCGGCGTTGATCGTATTGATCAGTTTTCGCAACAGCAGCGCCTACAACCGCTGGTGGGAAGCGCGGACGTTGTGGGGGGCGATGATCAACAACTCCCGCAGCTTCGCCCGGCAGGTGCTGACGCTGCTGGACGATGCCGGCGGCGAGGTGAATCCGGTCAAATCCACCCTGCTGCGCCGCCACGTCGCGTATGTGAATTGCCTCGCCGCGCATCTGCAAGGCCAGCCTTGTCCCGACGAGGTGCGGGCGTTCATTCCCGCCGAAGAGTTCGCCCGCAGTGGCACGACCAATAACTTTGCCAACGATATCCTCACCGGCTCCGCGACTTTGCTCGCCAAGGAATACAAGGCCGGGCATCTGGACAGTATTCGCCTGGCGCGGCTTGAGTCGACGCTGGTCGACCTGTCCAACAGTCAGGGCGGCATGGAGCGGATCGCCAATACCCCGCTGCCCTACCCTTACGTCTATTTTCCGCGGCTGTTTATTTCGCTGTTCTGCTTGATCGTGCCGGTGGGACTGGTCGAATCCCTGGGCTGGTTCACGCCGCTGGCGTCGACCGTGGTGGGATTCATGCTGCTGGCCATCGAACGCATCGGCACCGATCTGCAAAGCCCGTTTCGCCACAGCGAACACCAGATTCAAATGGAAGCACTGTGCGAAACCATTGAAAAGAACTTGCAGTCGATGCAACGTGATTCGTTGGGTGATGTGCGCAGGCTTGAGGAGCACGCGTGAGGCGCTGCTTCAGCATCAGCGTGATAGCATCAGGTACAGAGTGACTATTGATGAGACGAGCGTGTGCGCTCCAGGCCAGCCTTGGTGTTTCAGTTCGCGATCCTCGGTGCCTTCTCTTCATCGTCGTAAGGGCGGCAAAGAAATTCGCGGACCAGGACGGCAGTTCGTCCAGCGCTGGTCACCACAAAGAAATGTCCCTCACCCTTCAGAAGGCGAAGTTCTGAACGTCCAATTGTGCGGCGCAGGACATGGCCGTTGTACGCCTGTATTAACGGATCGCGGTCGCCGGCAAGAATCAGCGTGCGTTGAAGCAGTCGGGACAATCGAAGCAGGCTTGTCCATCCGATCAAGGCTGCGAGCTGGAAATAGTAGGTTCGCGGATTAACAGAGAGCATGCCCTTCATCACACCGAAACGCAGCAGCGTCTGAACTGAATGGCCGGATCTTTCTTGCTGGTGCGTTTTGGTGTTTTTACTCTTGCGGAAAAAATCCATAACGTCTGCAGGCTTCATCAACAGCAATGGGCCGGGAGAGGTCGCCGCGAGGATCAACCTGCGTACCCTGCTCGGGTAACGAAGAGCGAACTCCTGAGCCAATGCACCTCCCCAACTCACACCGAACACATCGACCTGGTCGATCCCCAATTGCTCAAGCATCCCGGCAATCACGTCGGCATGGCGTGGCAGGCGAAAGGGCCAACGGGGCATTTGCGACTTGCCGACTCCGGGCACGTCCAGCGTGATGGTCATGAAGTCGTCAAGTTCATTGCGCAGCGGATCGAAGGTACGAATCAAACCACCCAAACCATTGAGCAAAAGCAGCGGAGAGCCTTGACCGCAGATCGACACGTTCAACTGCAAGCCCTTCGTTGTTAGCCTGTGCGTTGTCATGATTTCTCCTTGCTGCACGTAATTGAAAGGCAGTGCAGGTGGGATCGCGACGCCTACCGTCGGATTTTTGCTTCCAGTTTCTTCAACCACGCCGTCCAATGATGGATGGGAGGTAAAGGGTCAACCCAAAGCCGTGTCGAGAAACATCATGACCCCGAAACCGAGCATCAACCCCAAGGTCGCAGGTGTCTCATGACCGTTGCGATGGGTCTCGGGAATGACCTCATGGGACACCACAAAAATCATCGCGCCCGCCGCCAGACCGAGCGCTATGGGATATCCCAATGCGAAGCTGCTCGAAACCCCCAAGCCGACGATCGCGCCAATGGGCTCCATCAACCCTGAGCCCACCGCAATAAGCGCAGCGCGAAGCGCTGAAATCCCGGTCACGCGTAACGCAAGCGCCACAGCCAGGCCTTCGGGAATGTCTTGAATGGCGATGGCAGTGGTTAGCGGCAATCCCACCTTCATATCGCCATTGGCAAAGCTCACTCCAATGGCCATCCCCTCCGGCAAGTTATGCAGCGTGATTGCCAGGACAAACAGCCATACACGATTGATGCGCTGCGCCTCGGGCCCACGGCGACCGCTTTTCTCATGTTCGTGAGGCACGAAGCGATCCAGACCGATCATCAGCGCTACCCCCAATCCCAATCCTGCAACGACGACACAGGCTGCGAGCAACTGGTTACCGTACAGCGCCTGGGCGGCTTCGATGCCCGGAAGAATGAGCGAAAACGAACTGGCGGCCAGCATCATCCCGGCAGCGAAGCCGAGCATGATGTCCTGCGTTCTGGCGGCGATATCGCGTAACGCAATCGCTGCCAACGCACCTATGGCCGTCGCAGCGAAGCCTGACATGCCGCCGAGAAATGCAAAGTGCAGATTTTGTTTGTTGGCGCCGACGAAGGCGCCGTACCCGCTGATCAGCAAGCAAAGCGTCACGCCAATCAGAATTGACCAGAAGGCTAACCCGCCCCATCCGGATTTTGAGAGTCGAACAAACCGTGAGCGAAGTGTTGCGCCAGATGAGGTCAACGGCTCGGACATCGCACCCTCCTGTTTTCTTGAGTTGGAAAAACCGCACGCCCTTCGGCGTGCGGTCGCGTCATTAAGGTTGTGGTTCGCCTTGCACACCCGCCCCCAGGTCCGCACCCGTGATCGGATTGCTGTCTGGGTCGGACATCGTCCTGGCTTTCATGTCCATGAGCAACGCTTCATCCTCGGCGCTCAATTGCACAGTCGCGGTGCCCTCGCCTCCATCCACCGCCGGCGCTGGATTCTCTACGAACTCCCAGTCCTCCCCTTCGTTCCACGGCCCGCGGGTGCTGCCTTCGCCCTGAGACATGTTGAAGTAAACGTTGGTGAATTCAGGCATACCCGGCAGTTTGCCCTGAGGGAAATTAGGCTGGATGGCGTGCAGTGCTTTTTCGAAAGACAGTTGATGGGCGATTTCACGGGTCATCAAAAATCCGAGGGCTTCCTTTACACCCGGATCATCTGTGACATTCATCAAACGCTCGTAGACGATCTTCGCCCTGGCCTCAGCGGCGATATTGGAGCGCATGTCTGCAGTCGGTTCGCCGATGGTATCGACGTAAGCCGCCGACCAGGGAACGCCTGCCGAGTTGGTCAAGGGAGCACCGGCGCCGTACAACAAACTTGTGATGTGGGAATCGTTGCCGGCCCCGTTGATAGCGCGATACAACTCGCCCTCTTCCTCGACACCTTCGGCCATTTGCCCTTTGGCGCCCTTGTTCAACATCACGATAATCGACCCGACGATCTCAAGGTGGCTGAGCTCCTCGGTGGCAATATCCATAAGGAGATCCTTTCTGCCTGGATCATCTTCGGCCAACGCCTGTGTGAAGTAGCGTGAAGCTGCAGCGAGTTCCCCTTGGGCTCCCCCGAATTGTTCCAGTAGAAGATTGGCCAACCCCGGATTGGGCTGAGCAACGCGCACGGTGTATTGAAGTCGTTTGTTATGTAGGAACATGACATTCTCCTCAGGTGCATCAGGGCTGCCGTTCACTCGGCAATAGACCGAATGCCAACCCACATTCATCTGAAGCAAATGCGCCGGGGTTAATTTCAAAAACCTTCTGCCCTGTCGACCAACGGGTGCTGATTTCCCTTTGCTGTTAGAAACCTGCGAGTCAGTCTTCCTGGACAATAACGGAGATCCAGACTTTCAACTGATAGGCCATGTCCTCGCGTATTGGATAATTCCGGCTACGCAAGTGGGGACGGTTTCGCTCATCGCTCATCGGGCTCACCATTCTCACCTTGCAGAACTCGCTGATGGAAACGCGTCAAGTACTGCAACGCATACTCGGTGGCGTATTTCTGTACTTCACAGCGTCCGCCGCAGAAGCGATGCTGGTGACTGAACACGCAACACTCATCAGCTACCTGAAACGCCCAGGCAAAGCAGATCGTGCCAGCCGGGATACCGTCTACATCGTCCGGGCCGAGAATGCCCGTTGTAGCAACGGCAACGTTGGCGGTACTGTCGCGCAATGCGCCCATTGCCATTTCACGCGCGACTTCCACGCTGGTGAGGTTGAACGTTTCGATGGTCTGCGGTTTGACATGCAGGAGGCGTTGTTTCGCCTGAGGCGAATACACCACGTACCCGCACTCGATGAACTCGCCACTACCCTCGACCTCGGATAACAGCGTCACAATTTTACCGGCGGTACACGACTCCGCTGTGGTGAGCACCAAACCATTGGCGCGCAGGTAGTGAACAGTGTCGTCGGCAATAGACATGAGCTGATGACCTCAGTGGTAATCCTCACCAGCGACGGCACGCAGATAGGCTGCATCTGCCCCCCTTCGCAGGTCACGCCATTCGGTATCGTTCAACATACCCAACCGATGCATCTCATCAGACTGGCGCAACAGCTCCTCGTGATAGGCATCGGGACACTCCATCCGTAACGCTCGGTTCTCCAATGCAAGATGCCAGGCATCCAGGGCTTTCAATCTGGATTCCTGCTCAAGCGTCAGTTGATTCTTGAAAGCATTCATTTCACCCACCCCGAACATTTCCCGGTTGAGCAACAGTTTTCGAATTAGGTTCAAAAGGTCTGACGAAGAACAGCCTTCGGTAATCTCGATGGAACGTTGCGCCAGGCCCCGTCCTCTATCGCAACACCAGCGAATCTGAGGATTTCATCATGATCGATCCAGCAACCGGTATGAAGGCAGGCGAGCGCTACACCATAGACAGTCTCGAACGCACACGACATTTCCCGGGTTTCTTCCTCGACGGAAAATATTACCTTGGCCCGGAATTGATGACGGCCATCGGTTGGCTGGAAGGAAAGCAATTTTATTACGATGAGCTTGATCCCACGGGTGAGCCGGTGTTTCCCGATCGACTCGCCGGCACTGTCGAAGACCTCACCCTGACTCTCGCGGACGGTGCGCGATTGCCCTTGAACGAAATGCCGTACAGGGCAGACGCCGACCCCACTGCCAGTCCAAGCCGTCTTACTCCATCGTCATCACGACATCGACCTGCCCCGGCAAGCGATCAACCCGGAGTCGAGGGCGTCCGGATGTCAGGTAAACATCCGTATCCAATACTCCTGGCGGCAGGCGCCGCGCTAGTACTGGGAATACTGCTTGGAGTCAAACAAGCCAATCGCCTTCCTGCCCGAAAACCGAGATAGCCGTCCTTGCTGAATTTTTGGAGAAGTGCTCTTTGAACGGTCGGAGACGGGAATGCATCCAGTGACACCAGACGGTCGCTACTTTGTTGTCAAAGGCCAGCTATGGCGATGTTCCAACCCATCATTGGATGAAGATGTGCGCCAGCGTCTTGTCGATACGCTTATGGCCGCTCGACGAGAGGTCAAGAACGCCAAGGGTTCGCAAGACGCTTCGCAACTGAAGCGCGCTCGGGAAAAGGTACAAATGGCCAAAGTGGCCCTCGGGGAACGGGGGCCTGTCTGGTGGGCTGATGGAAGCCCGGACTTCAACCGGCGGCTGGTCATCAATTCCCCTTATGCCGAATGGTTCAGCTCGCTCCAAGAGCCTGATTAACTCTCGGCGTAAGGCGGGATTCTGATGAAGTTCCAGTGTTGCTCACAACCGCCGATCCAAGGCATTGAATGCACCCATACAACCGCTCGCCCTGGCACTTGTATAACTTAGCCAAGTTAACGCTGCGGTAGACAGGGAAAGCGCTTGCAAGCCTAGCCAGGCTCCACTGGCGCCGGCAGTGCCACTCTTGCACAGGCGAAAAGCAGCATGCCTGTCAGGATCAACGCGCCTCCACGCATCCAGGTTTCCAGACTTTGCTGACCAAGCAGTACCAGGCACGAGACGATAGCAAGTAGCGGAACCCACGTAGGTACTCGAAAGTGATCTTCCGCAACCTCGTCACGGCGCAGGATCAACACGGACAAATTGGTACTGAGAAATACGAACAGCAGGAGCAGGACGACCGTTTCAGCGAGTGTGGCTAGCGTCCCCGTCAGCGTGAGCCCGATTGCCACAAGGGTGGTAGCGATCACTGCTATCCACGGGGTGCGTCGTTGAGGCAGCACCTTGCTCAAGGCATTCGGCAAAAGTCCAAGGCAGGCCATGCCATAAGTAAGGCGGCTGGCCATTATCATGGTTAGAAGTGCACCGTTGGCTACCGCGACCAATGCAATAAAGGCAAAGACGCGAGGCGGGATGTTCAAACCTGACGCCCGAACCGGGCTGGAAGTCAGGCGGCTCCACTCTCAATCAATGGAAATTCGCGTATCACTAAAGTTCACATATCTTGCCAAGGTGACAAGTAAAAGGTGCCTCACGTACACCCTGATTAGAGCTAAGGAATTCCTCTCAAGTAGCTAAAAATCGAAAACAAAAAAAGGCCGTAATCAGGCCCTTTTGTGTTCAAACCAAAATCATTTGGTCAGCCAGGACTCCACAGTGTCGGAGCCGTGCTCTGCTTTCCAATCCTTCAGCGTTTTATGATTGCCGCCTTTGGTTTCAACAACTTCCCCAGTGTGCGGATTTTTATAGACCTTCAACTGGCGAGGCTTGCGACTGCCGGCTTTGGACCCGGCGGCTGGAGCGCGACGACCTGCTTGCGGATCAAGCAGGTTGATCACGTCCTTAAGGCTGTAGCCGTATTTTGCGAGCAAGTCGCGCAGCTTCGTTTCGAACTCGATTTCTTTCTTGAGGCCAGCATCACCCTTGAGGGTTTCGAGGGCCTGGAGCTGTTCGGCGAGGTGTTTTTCGAGCTGGCGGAATTCGGCAAGTTTAGACATGAAAAAATCTCGATGTGGGTAATAGCTGAAGGTTACACCATAAATCACGGACCGCACTTACAAGGACTGGCGCTGGGTCTTTACCTGGACAGCCTCAACAGGCCTTGAATTGATTTCCTGTGAATGTCTTATCGATGAGTATCCGCCTCCTCAGCCGGATAAAACTCACCTTCCTTCCCTATCCTTTTGAGCTGTTCGCGCACCATCAATTCAACGCTGGCAACTGCGGCTTGATCGTCAGGGTCGACCAGCTGCAGGCACAGGCGCTGGATATTCTGATCGTGGGTGCC
This sequence comes from Pseudomonas sp. GW456-12-1-14-TSB6, assembly GCF_059424205.1. Classification (NCBI taxonomy): domain Bacteria; kingdom Pseudomonadati; phylum Pseudomonadota; class Gammaproteobacteria; order Pseudomonadales; family Pseudomonadaceae; genus Pseudomonas; species Pseudomonas sp. GW456-12-1-14-TSB6. The sequence goes on along the minus strand of NZ_JBWKZE010000001.1, from coordinate 213,473 downwards.
CTCACTCATCATCTCGTGCGTAAAGACTTGTTCACCTCGCCATAGGCAAAGTTGAGTATGAGTTTCGCCGAGCCATATTTCGTTGATTGATCTGAGGTCGGTGGTAGCCAGTTGATCGACAGTGATTGTCTTATCCATTGCGCTGTACCTTACCAATGAGTAGATACAGATAGACTGACGGGCCCAGGGGTCGTTCCAAGTGAAGGCCGTTCACTGCGATTGCCGATGATGACGACACCATCCCGTTCGTCCGCTTCCAGCCCTTCCTGCACCTCAGCCAAACCCGCAAAGAACATCGATTTCATGATCAGAAATACCGCCGGTGGTAAATCACCCACTCATCAGCAATTGAGGCTATGGAATCACCAGAGTGATCGAGCAGCGCTTTGAGCTGCGAATTCGCCGGGGCGAATCGATCAGTAATGAGATGACCAGGCGTTTACCGCGAAGGTGTATGGCAACAGAGCGAGCGCGCGAGGCCTTGCCAAGGAAACCGAAAACGCGTTTGGCGACTACGACAAGCGACAACAGCGACTATAGTCATTGGTGAGCCAGAGCGAATCCTGTCGCTGCTCTCCCCACCTGGCCCTCAATTCAATACCGCGAAAGCACGGCGGGCGTCGTCGTGCTTCTGGACGCGGAATATGAACGTCTTGCTGCCGAAAACACTCAGGCTCAGGCTGAGATCGTGGCAGCGTTGCCTCTTATAAATCCCTTTATGGTGGATGGAGTTATCCCCGCCGGGCAAGTCGCATCCCCCCCTGAGTAGACCCCAAACTCCTATCTATCAGGGCTCAAGCAATGAACACTTCAGAATTTGGTGATGCAGAGGAAACGAAAGACGACCTGGTTCAGGAGCCGCTGCCAGCCGGCACCGTAGCGCCCGACTTCTTACTGTATGCGACTCCCGATCAGCAATTGTCGCTACGCGAGCTGAAGGGAAATCCCGTGATACTGACGTTTTATCCCGCCGATTGGAGTTCGGTTTGTGGCGATCAACTGACCTTGTACAACCAGTTGCTTCCCACATTCAGAGAATACGGTGCGACGCTCCTGGGCATCTCAGTCGACAGCGCCTGGTGTCATCAGGCATTTGCCAAAGATCGGAATTTCCACTTCAGCCTGCTGGCCGATTTTGAGCCCAAAGGAGCTGTGGCGCGACGGTATGGAGCGTACGACTCCCACCTGGGCGTTTGTAAGCGGGCACTGTTCGTGATTGACAAGGAGGGAGTGATCACCTGGAGCTACATCTCACCAATGGCAATCAACCCAGGGGCGGACGGCATTCTGGATGCGCTGGATGCACTGGCGAACGCGCCACAAAGCACGCCAACCAAAAATTAACAGGTGATCACATGGCCACTCTCAAAGTGCCGGTAAGTGCCAACGACCATCGCCAGGGAAGCGCGCATGCCAAAGTCACCTTGGTGGAATTTGGCGATTATGAATGTCCCTATTGCGGTTTAGCGTATTGGGTCGTCAAAAATCTCCAACAGCGTTTTCGCAACGATTTGCTCTTCGTGTTCCGTAACTTTCCCCTGACCACCGCCCATCCGCACGCCATGGGGGCAGCAGTCACCGCTGAATATGCAGGGAGTCGAGGACTCTTCTGGGAGGCTCACGACGAACTGTATGAGAATCAAGATCGATTGGGCATGCCACTGTTTCGGGCCATCGCTCTAAAACACGGTCTCTCCAGTGAAGAACTTTATGTTGCGCTGCAGGAAGGCACTTACCTGGCCAAAATAAAATCCGACTTTAATGGCGGCGTACGGAGCGGCGTTAACGGCACCCCCGCGTTTTACATTGACGGGCTTCGCTATGACGGGGTTCCAGAGTTCGCCGAAATGAGTCAGATGATTGAGCGTTCGTTGGTGAGTTGACGAAATGGCCGGATAATCAATTCGCCTGATAGTTCCCAACCGTAATCGAGGCGGCATGTACGGCTGTTGAACGGCAGCATCTGCCCGATCCAATTGGCTCGCTGCCACGCACTCGCCATTTGGCCATATACAGACCGCCGATACGGAGCCAGCAGCGAATGAAATCCTTGAAGTATTATGAAAAAAATCGACACGCCACATGGTTAGAGTTGTTTTTTGACCTGATTTTTGTTGTTGCAATTGGCAAGGTTACGCACACTCTCGGACATGTTCACCAGGGCCATTTTGAACAAGAGCAACTGTGGACATTTATCCTGCTTTTTGTTCCATTGTGGTGGGTTTGGTCCAGCCACACGATTTACTCCAACAGGTTTGATACCGACAGCAGCCTTCACCGCCTGGCCACACTATTTATAATGTTGCTGCTGATTGTGTTGTCTGCACGGATCGGGGAGGAATCAGGAGTAAACTATCCGCTTGTTATTTCCTGCTATTTTGGAATACGTGCCATCATCAGCATCATGTACATTTCATCCATCAGTAAAATCGATTACCGCAGCGAATTATCCTCCAGGCTTGGCTTTGCCCTGTTAGTTAGCGCGATGGTTAGTCTTACATCCATTCTTTTTGACCCACCTGTGCGTTACGTTGTCGCTTACATTGGGATTTTTCTTGATATTCTGCTGCCTGTATTTTTTTGGAGCAAATCAAAGCCTTTGCCAGCACATACGGAACACTTGGTTGAACGACTAGGTTTACTCACCCTCATCTTATTGGGTGAGTCAGTCATTAGCCTTGCTGGAGGATTATCCGGCATTCAATGGGATCTTTATAATGTAATGGCAGCAATCACCGGCTTTATCATGATTTGCAGTATCTGGTGGATCTATTTTGATAGCTTTTACCTGCTGAGCAAAAATGATAGCAGTATGAGCGGGCACTCTTTGATCTACTCGCACCTCTTTCTATTTATAGGGCTGGCCCTCCTCGCCAATTTGATTAGACATGCAATCCTGAACGACATTGTGATACGCGATTTTCAGATTATGTCAATCATCGGCATGACCTTGTTTTTCCTGGGCAAGCAATATGGCTATTTCGTAGCCGTACCTAAAATAAGGAAGTACATACTGCAAAACACCTTGATCGTGTTGTCTTTGGCAGGGCTATTTATATTCCTGCCCCGCATCGAGTACATATTGATCGGACTAACAGCAACCATGATCTGTTATGTTTTGTTGAATTTCAGATATCGTTAAATGTTTATTATTCGAGCATGGAGCTCGCAGGTGCATCAGTTCTGCTGACAGACATCGTCGGCATCACGTCGAGGCTGTCGGGATCGTCAATGACAGCCAGACGCCCTTGAGGGCTTCGAGGGCCTGGAGCTGTTCGGCGAGGTGTTTTTCGAGCTGGCGGAATTCGGCAAGTTTAGACATGAAAAAATATCGATGTGAGTAATACCTGACTATCAGCTTTGATGCTCGATCGCACAGAAGCAACGTCAGCCCCTGAGATACAGCAGATTATCCCTTGCCGACTTCAAGAACGGCATATTTCGACTGAGCCCTTTTGCTAGCTTATTCAAACCACAGGGCACCCGATATACCGGTGCCCCGGCGTTGCTCTGACCTCCCTCCGTCCCTGCGGTTAACAGCCCCCATCAGTCCTCTAAGGAGCTAGTTGGATGACAACACAATCTTCGAATATCCACGCCGTGGATTCGCAAACGGCTCAGCAGTTTTATATCAATGGTGGCTGGTGTTCGCCGGCAACGCCTGCCATCAGCCATAAAGCGCCTTGTCGAAGCGGAACGAAGCCCCATAGGCCGAGTCAGGCAGGTGATTGGAGTGATCTGCCCGTAACCGCGAGCGGAAAGTGCCGCTTTGCGGTTGAGTACGGTACAGCCCACGCTTTTGCAGTTCGGGAATCACCAGTTCGACAAAGTCCTCAAGGCTGCCTGGGCTGAGCAATGGGTTGAGCATATAGCCGCTGGTGCCGGAAATTCGCGCGTGTTCTTCGATGCGCTCGGCGACTTGCTGCGGTGTACCGACGAGAATCAGGTCGCTGCCACGGGTAACACTGGCGAAGCGCTTTTTCACATCACCCGCCGTCAGCGGCTTGCCACTGCCATCGGGGCGCATGACGTATGAGGTCAGGCCTTCGGTGTGCGTCGAGAGTGCATCGCTGTCGGCGTAGCGGCTGATGTCGATGCCGGTGTCGCCGGCGTAACTGACCAGTTGTGCCTGCAAGTGATAGTTGCTTTGCAGCTCGTCGTATTTGCGCTGGGCTTCGATTTCGGTTTTGGCCGTGACGATGCGCAACACCGTCAACGATTTCACGTCTTCACGTTGACGCCCACGCGCCTGAGCCTGGGCCCAGATGTCTTCCAGGCCCTGCCGGATTTCCTGCGGGTTGGATTTGGCGATGAAGATCAGTTCCGCATGCTTGGCGGCGAACTCTCGACCGCGTCCCGACCAGCCCGCCTGAATCAGCAACGGGGTGCGCTGCGGGGACGGAGCGGTCAGGTGCGGCCCGGCCACGCGATAGTGCGCACCCTCGTGATTGATCGGTCGCACCCGCTCGCCTCTGGCATACAGCTGGCGGGCCTTGTCGGCAACCACGGCGTCGTCGGCCCAACTGCCTTCCCAGAGTTTGTACACCACATCGAGAAACTCCTCGGCGCGTTCATAGCGATCGTCATGCTTGATCATTTGCTCCAGCCCGAAATTGCGGGCGGCGCTGGACAGGTAAGAGGTGACGATGTTCCAGCCCACTCGCCCATTGGTGAGGTGATCAAGCGTGCTGAAGCGCCGGGCGTAGGTGAACGGGTGCTCATAACTGGTGGTCACCGTGACACCAAACGCCAGGTTTTCCGTCACGGCCGCCAACGCTGGAATGATCATCAACGGATCGTTGGCCGGTGCTTCCACCGCCCATTTCACTGCCGCATCGGCGTTGCCACCCAGCACATCGTAGAAGCCCAGCACATCACCAAAGAACAACATATCGAGGTGCGCCTGATCGGCAATCCGCGCCAGGTTTGACCAGTAGCCCAGCGAGTTGATCGCCAGGCGTTCGTCAGCCGGGTGCGTCCACAGACTCGGCGCACCGCCGCACCCGACACTGGCTTGTTCATAGAGTGCAAAAAGCAGAGGTTTGGGATCGGACATCTTGGTTCCTGCAAGAAATCATTCAACGGAATGGCTCAGCGCTGATGCTTGAAGCCCCTGCCGTAATGGCGTTCGAGGCGATGCTGGATCAGTTCGAGACCGATGGATAACAGCCAATAGATGGCGGCTGCGGTGGTCAGCATTTCAATGTAACGGTAGGACGAGCGCCCGTACGACTGCGCCAGAAACATCACTTCCCAAACCCCCATGACCGAAATCAGGGACGAGTCCTTGAGCATCGAAATGAACTGGCTGGTGGTCGGCGGAATGATCGTGCGCATGGCTTGCGGCAGGATGATATGGATGAACGTCGCGGCCGGCCTCAGGCCCAGTGCGGCGGCTGCTTCGCGCTGACCCGGGGCAACCGCGAGGATGCCGGCACGAAAAATCTCACTGAGATAAGCCCCGTAGTTGAGCGACAGCGCGATGATCCCGGCGCTGATTGCGCCTGGCACCACACCCAACTGCGGCAGCCCCAGATAGATCAACAGGATCTGGATCAACAGTGGCGTGCCGCGAAAAAACGAGGCGTAGAAGCTGGCGATACCAAACGCCACGGCGCTGCTCGACAGCCTGGCCAACGCGGTGACAAAGCCCAGCAATAACGAAAACCAGATCGAGCAGAAACACAGGAATATCGTCAGCGCGGCGCCTTGCAAAAACCCGTTCGGGCCCAGATGCAGGCCGACCAGGTTGGGCAACTTTTCCGCAATGATCGAAAACTTCAGATCGAAGCGCATGAAAAACCACACGCCCAGACCCGACAGCGCCGCCCACGTCAGATACAGGCGCGTGCGAAAACCGAACAGCTGACGTGTCAGTGGCGGCTGCTTTTGCGGGCTGACAGCCGCTTTGGCCGGATGCGGATTGATGGCTGTCATTGGCTGATATCAGAACCGATCCACTTGCGGGATATTTTGCTCAGCGTGCCGTCAGTCTTGAGTTGTGCGATGACCTCGGTGACTTTCGCATTCCATTGCGGATCACCCTTCTCGACCGCCACGACGTTCGGTTCGGCATACAGTGGATCTCCGGCGATCTTGAAGCGCGGATCCTGAGCGATTCGTTCGCGCGCGGTGATCAGGTTGGTGACCATGGCATCCAGGCGCACGCCGGTACCCAGTGCGAGATCCTGGAAGGCAACGGTTTCATTGTCGTAAGGGGCGATCTGGACATTGTCGAACGGATAGCTCAACGGTTTGTCCTCGGCGCCTTCAATGACCAGGTCCTTGTTCAGATAAGCCTCATAAGTCGAGGCACTGATCACACCGACTTTTTTGCCGGACAAATCTTTGCCAGTGACGATGTCCTTGTCCTTCGCATTGACCACGATCACCGCCGGTGACTGGTAATACTCCACGGGGAAGTCGAACACTTCGGCCCGCGCCTTGCTCGGTGTCATCGAGCACACGCAGATGTCGTATCGACCGTTCCAGTGCCCCGCGGCAATCACGTCCCAGGAAGGTGTTTCAAGTTTCAGCTTGACCCCAAGGCGCTCGGCCACAGCTTTAGCGACATCCACATCGAAGCCGTCGAGCTGGTTCTGGTCATTGAGAAAAGAGAACGGCGGGTAACTCTCCATCAGGACACCGGTGAGCTCACCTTTTTGCGTCACGCGATCGAGGGTGGGCCCGGCGAAGGCTGCCGCGCAACTGACGGCGAGCGCCAGGCCAAGTGTCAAATGTGTGGGGATCTTCAAGTGCGAATGCTCCAATCAGGAAATGCCTGGTTAGATTAAAACGCACTATAAAATTAATATGAACTTCGTTTTGGGAATAAAAAGCTACGCTTAGGCTATATGAGATCCAGCCGCCAGCATCAGGCAAAGCCTTCATCTCCAAGGCTCATCGCTGCTGGTTTCTCACGGAGCGTACTCCGGGCAATGAACATCAGGGAAACCGGATCCTGAAGAATGGCCTGTTGGTTCCCTCCAGCCTTCTGGTCATATCGACCCTTTGTACTGTTTTCTTCAATCTGCGGGGGTTGTTTCAGGAGCGTAGTTCATCCGCTGACACTGCTGGAGCCGCCCAGGGTGGAAAAGAGTGTGCAACCAGGTTGAGTAAGTTGCGTTGCTGCTCCAACGCATGTTCAGCGGCGAATGAATAGCTTTACCGGCACTGCTGCCTGAAACGTCAGTGAAGTGCAGATAGCTCCGGCACACAAATGGCGTTAGCATCCCGTACATTCGGTTTAACAGCATGATTTCAAGATCAGGGTCGCATAGTGGAAAAGTTAAATCGCCTTCAGAGTGGAATCGAAGGCCTGGATGCTCTGCTCAAGGGCGGATTGGTCTCAGGCGCTTCCTACATTATTCAGGGGCGTCCAGGGTCGGGCAAAACGATCCTCGCCAACCAACTTGGATTCCATCATGCGCGCAATGGCGGCCGTGTTCTGGTAGCGACACTGCTTGCCGAATCCCATGACCGGCTTTTTCAGTTTCTGTCCACCTTGAGCTTTTACGACGCTTCCAAAGTTGGCGCTGAAATCCAGTTCGTCAGCGCATTCGATACGCTGGAAAATGAAGGTCTGGATGAAGTCGTAAAACTGCTGAGGCGTGAGATCAGCCGCCAGAAGGCCACAGTCATGGTTGTCGACGGCTTGCTGAACGCACGCTCTAAAGCCGACTCGCCCATCGACACCAAGAAGTTCATCTCTGAATTGCAAGGGCACGCTGCATTTGCTGGATGCACCGTGTTGTTTCTCACCAGTTCCCGACTGGATGACGGCAGCCCCGAGCACACCATGGTGGATGGCGTGATCGAAATGGGAGAGGAGCTTTATGGCACCCGCTCGGTACGTCGTATTCAACTGCGTAAAACCCGGGGCAGCGCGGCACTGACCGGGCTTCACGAGTGCGAAATCACCGAGAACGGTCTGGTGGTTTATCCGCGCCTGGAAAGCCTCTACAGCCACCCCTCTTCGCCCGACAGCGCCAACATGACGCGCATCCCCAGCGGTATACATTCTCTGGACACGATACTGGGTGGCGGGCTGCACAGTTCCAGCGTGACGCTGGTCATGGGCCCGTCAGGAATAGGCAAGACAACCCTAGGTCTTAAATTCCTGGGTGAGTCGACGGTGAAGGCACCGGGCCTGCATTTTGGCTTTTATGAAAGCCCGGAGCGGTTACGCCTGAAGGGCCAGTCACTAGGAATCGACATCAAAGGCATGGAAGAAAGCGGTGCGTTGAGCATCGCGTGGCAACCGACCACCGAAGGTCTCCTGGACGGCCTGGGCTCAAGGTTGCTGAGCATCGTCGAAGAAAAGGGCATCAAGCGTTTATTCATCGACAGCCTTAGCGGCATGACGCGCGTCTCGACGAATCCAGCCCGAATTACTGACTTTTACAGTGCCCTCATGAACGAATTACGTTCCAGGGGCGTGACCGTGTTTGCCTCTTGGGAGATGCGAGATCTGTTCGGCTCCGAGATCAGTTCACCAAACTCTGACCTGTCCAGCATCGTCGACAATCTGATGCTGATGCGGTTCTTCGAGAATGACTCTGAACTAAGCAGAACCATTTCCATTCTTAAAGTCAGAGATAGCTCTTATGACCCTTCGCGATTTGAAGTGGTCATCCGTGACCAGGACGTTGATCTGAAAAAGGCTTCAAGAAATGAACCGCCAGTTCCTAATCCTGCAGCCCTGCCAGGTTCATTTTCCTAGGTCTTCTATTCAGGTTGCATTCTCATGACCACCATCCTGGTTGTCGACGACGAATATTTGATCGCTGACATTCTCGGCTTTGCGCTGGAGGATGAAGGCTTCATGGTCGTGAAGGCCAGCAATGGCAAAAAAGGGCTTGAGGTACTTGAGCGAGAGCGCCCTGACCTGATCATTACCGACTTCATGATGCCGGTAATGGACGGACTCGAATTCGCCACGGCCGTCCGCGCCCTGCCCTCAGCGCATCTCTTGCCCATCATTCTGATCAGCGGCGCACAAGCCCACCTCGGCATGGAGAGATCGGACTTGTTCAATGCTGTCCTGGAAAAGCCTTTCAATATCGATTCAATCCTTGCTACCGCCAAGCGACTGCTGGCTGCAAAATGAAACGGATTGAATCCATCTCCAAGACTGAACCTGCCCGCTCGGCCCTGCATGCCTGATGGCATGCAGCTTTCACCCTTTGCTGGAACCGCTCGAGATTCATCGATGATTCGCCCAATGACCGAAGTCATGTCGAGTGGGACTCGATGGATCGTAATCCTGCCACCTGCTTGTGATCGGTTGAAGTCGCAAAGGTCTCCCACGATGTGCGAGGCACAATGGCGCAACACGGCAATACCGCCTACGCTGATGAGGTAACCTCTGGGCCCGTTTCCGAGTTGACGGTATCGAGCCGGGAGAGGATTCCTTTTACCGTCCGCTTATCACCCATCCGGACCTGCCCGCGCATATCGCCAGCAACTGGCTCCTCAATCCGGTCCACCCGACCGGCAGTACGGCGCAATGGGCAAAGCTGCACTCAGTCCCCCCACCTGTCGTTCCCAAGCGACCGATGCCGCAGCACCTCTGGCAACGGGGCGCTGTTCACGTTCTGCCACTGAGGAAAATCAGTATGTATCGGCCGAGCACGATTCCTTATCAGCAGCATCGAGGGTTCAGCCGAACCTTCACGCCGGGGCATTTGAGCCTTGGATTGTTCTTTCCCATGGAGGCCTTCGACGGCGACACGCCGAGCATGCTCAACCAGGTCGCATTGGCGAAAACGGGCCGAGGCATTGGGCTTCAGCGCGCTCTGGTTTCGTGACGTGCCGCTTCGCGATCCCGGATTCGGCGATGTCGGCCAAGTCTTCGCCCCCTGGGTCTACCTGGGTTATATGGCCGCCCATACATCGGAAATTGCGCTTGGCACCGCCTCCATCGCCATCCCTTTGCACCATCCCCTGCACACGGCCAAGGCGTCAGCCAGCGTCGATCAGTTGAGCGCAGGTCGCTTTATTCTTGGGGTGGCGTCCGGCGACCGCCCGGTGGAGTTCTCGGCTTTTGGCGTCGATCCCGAAAGGCGCGGGGATATCTTTCGCGAGCACTACGCGGTGATTCGCCGAGCCCACAGCACCAGTTTCGAACCCATCCACTGGAGCGCCGGGGAAATGCGCGGCGCGGATCTGATTCCGAAACCGACAACCCAATTCATTCCAATGCTCGTGACCGGCAATAGCCGTCAGTCACTGGATTGGATCGCGCGCGAAAGCAACGGATGGATCAACTATCCACGCATACCGAACATGCAGAGACTGGTCGTGGAAGATTGGCGGCTGGAGGTCACGAAGCAATGTGGTTCCGTCTATAAGCCCTTCACTCAGTCGCTTTACATCGACCTTGATGAAAACCCGTCCACGCCACCCACTCGCATTCATTTGGGGTTCAAACTCGGGCGCTACCATTTGCGGTTTTTGCTGGAGTCGCTTGAGGAAATCGGCGTCGATCACGTCATCCTGAATCTCAAATACGGAAAGCGCCCGGCAGCGGAGGTTATTGAGGAGCTGGGTACTCACATCATTGCGCAATTCGGTGCACAGCCAAGTCCGACAGCGCATTGATCTGTCGGCCACTCCTATCCCCGCAGGATGCTCACTGAGCATCCTGCGCCTCACGGCGCCGGCGTTCACTGCGCTGGATATTGCCCAGTACCAGCGCTCGCCCGGCAGACAGACCAACCGCTGTTTCCAGGGCAAAACGTTCGGCATCGCGTTAAGGCGCAGCAAGCGCCCTGCGTGAGGGAAGAAATATTGTCAGATGGTTTTTTTCAGCCTATCTTGATTTATACCTATACAGACCATCCAACCACGTACAACTATTTCGCGATGGCTTGCCCTCACGTACAGCGCTGCCGCGAGAAAAACAAAGCCGGCCATCGCCGTAAGACTCTCGTTGACGTCGTCAAAAGTCGAGCGTCAAGACCAGCCGGGGAAAACGATAAACCTGTACATGTCCAGCCCACCGTACAAGCAAATGGTTCGAACCTGGCCTTCGACACCTTTGCAATCAGGGAGTAAGGCAATGACGCGATTACTGCTGTTACTGACACTGATGCTCAGCATCGCAAGCTGCACCAGCGTGGACGTCGCCCGTTATGCCGATCAACAACCAGCCCTGGATCTGCATCGGTTTTTCAGCCAGCCCGTCAAGGCCTGGGGAATGTTTCAGAAGCGCAGCGGCGAAGTGACCAAGCGTTTCGAAGTCAATATCGTCAGCCGTCGCGAAGGCAACAACCTGATACTTGACGAGCGCTTTCTGTACAGCGATGGCACCCGCCAGCACCGCGTATGGACATTGACGCCCGAGGGCCAGGGACGCTGGAGCGGTCGCGCTGGCGATGTAGTCGGCGTTGCCCAAGGCCAGATGGCGGGCAACACATTTCACTGGCGCTATCGGCTGAACGTACCGGTCGACGATTCGACCTATGAAATGAGCATGGACGACTGGATGTACCTGATGGACGAGGACACGTTGATCAACCGCACCCGCATGTCCAAGTTCGGCGTGGAGGTCGGCCAGGTGACCTTGTTCTTCCGTCGCCAGAGCACCGAAGCAAGCCAATGAACCGCAAAAAATGAATACTACCCGCCGCTTGTGCCTGGTCCTGGGCGACCAGTTGTCCTTCGACCTCGCTTCCTTACAGGCACTCGATGCGGAGCGCGATACGGTGCTGCTGGTCGAGGTCATGGAAGAAGCCAGCCATGTGCCCCACCATCCACAGAAGATTGCTCTGATCTTCAGCGCCATGCGCCATTTCGCTCAGGCGTTGCGAGACCAAGGCATACGTGTTGAATACGTGACCCTGGATGACCCGCAAAACAGCGGCTCGGTGCCGGGTGAACTAAATCGCTGGCAAGCGCTGTTGCAGGCCGAGCAAGTGCACATCACCGAGTGTGGCGACTGGCGGCTGGAGCTTTCGATGAAGGAATCCGGCTTGCCGATTCACTGGCACGCCGACACGCGTTTTCTGTGCAGTCGCGAAGAGTTCGCCGCCTGGGCCGAGGGCAAGAAACAGCTGCGCATGGAGTTTTTCTACCGTGAGATGCGGCGCAAGAGCCGCTTGCTGCTCAATGGTGACGGCTCGCCAGTGGGCGGCGCATGGAACTTCGATGCCGAGAATCGCAAGGCCCTGCCCAAAGGCGTCAAAGCGCCCTACCCGGTACGCTTCAATAACGACGCCATCACCCTCGATGTGCTGGCACTGGTCAAGGCGCGCTTCAGCCAGCACTACGGTGCGCTTGATGACTTCAACTATCCCGTCACCCATGCCGATGCGCAGGCACTCTGGGCGTACTTTCTCGATTATGGCCTGGCGGGGTTTGGCGATTACCAGGACGCCATGGCCAGTGACGAGCCGTTCCTGTTTCATGCGCGCATCAGCGCAGCGCTCAACATTGGCCTACTGGATTTGCGGCAAATTTGCAGTGATGTGGAGTCGGCGTACTGGGCCGGCAGCGTTGCGCTCAATGCCGCCGAAGGCTTCATTCGGCAACTGATTGGCTGGCGGGAATATGTGCGGGGCGTGTACTGGCTGAAGATGCCGGATTACGCGCTGGGCAACTCTTTTGGCAACAGCCGGCCGCTCCCCGAGTTCTACTGGACGGGTGACACGCAAATGAACTGCATGCGCCACGCCATCGGGCAAAGCTTGCAACACGCCTACGCGCATCACATTCAGCGGCTGATGGTCACCGGCAATTTCGCCCTGCTCGCCGGCATCGCGCCGAGCCAGATCTGCGAGTGGTATCTGGCGATCTACATGGACGCCTTTGACTGGGTCGAGCTGCCCAACACCCTGGGCATGGTCATGCACGCCGATGGCGGTTATCTCGGTTCCAAACCCTATTGCGCCAGCGGCCAGTACATCAATCGCATGTCGGATTACTGCCGCGGTTGCGCGTACAAGGTCAGCGAAAGCACGGTGGACAATGCCTGCCCATTCAACGCGCTGTATTGGCATTTCCTGATGCGCCACGGCGAACTGCTGCGCGGCAATCAGCGCATGGCCATGATGTACAGGAACCTCGACCGCATGCCGCAAACCAGGCAACAGGCACTCTGGCAACGCGGCCAGGCACTGTTGGCGCGCCTGGATAACGGCGATTCGATTTGAAATCAGCGTTCACCCGAAGCGACCTTGCTTCATCAGTGAAACTTAACGACGACGCAACCTGTCAACGGATGAGCAACCACAGAGCCACACCGCTTCGCGCTGATGGTTGCACCTGACGGGCTTACCCACCCCATGAAAAACCTGACCAAGAAGGTGAGATGGACACCCTCAAACACCTTAGTCGCGAAGCGCTCGAATGCGAGGTCAAGCGATTACGCGCCGCGCTGCAGAGCAATGAAGTCGACATTGAGCGCGACATCACGGCGCGACTGCACGCCAGTCAAGCCGCGCTCGCCCGCAGTGAAGCGCGGCAGCGGGCGGTATTCGAAAGTGCCGTGGATTTTGCCATGGTCGTCACCGACCTTGCCGGGTACATCACCGAGTGGAACTGCGGCGCGACCAACGTGCTCGGCTGGTCTGCCGAAGAGGTTCGCGGCCAGAGCGCGGCCTGCTTTTTCACACCTGAGGACCGCGCCGCCGGCCGGGTCGAACAGGAAATGCAGCGCGCCCTTGTCGAAGGCCGTGCCTACGATGAGCGATGGCATTTGCGCAAGGACGGCGAGCGATTCTGGGCCTCTGGCGAGCTGATGCCGCTTTACGATGCAGACCAGACTCACTTGGGTTTCGTGAAAATACTCCGCGACCGTACTCAGGAGCATCTCTACGGGCGCGCCATCATCGAAACAAAAGAACGCTATCGACTGGCCGTCATGGCCACCAGCGATGCGGTGTGGGACTGGGACCTGCAAACCAACCAGATCATCTGGAACCAGGCGTTGCAACAGGCGTACGGGTTCCCGCTGGAGAATGTTGATCCCAGTGGCGACTGGCGATTCGCGCGGATCCATCCGCAGGATCAGGCGCGGGTGCAGGCATCGATCCGCGCCGCCATCGAAGGCGACGGCACGACATGGAGCGCGGAGTATCGGTTCTGCTGTCAGGACGGCTCCTACGCCGAGGTGCTCGATCGCGGCCACTTGATTCGCAATCCCGCCGGCCAGGCCGAACGCATGATCGGCGCGATGCTTGACCTGACGCGCTCGCGCAGTGCCGAAACGGCGTTGCGCCGGAGTGAAGAGCGTTTCAGTACCATTCTGGAAACCATCGAGTCGGCGTTTGCCATCGTCAAAGTCAAATTCGACGCCAACGACGAGCCTGTCGACTACTACTTCGTCGAGGCCAACCCGGCCTTCGAGCGCCAGTGCGGGGTCAACCTGCGCGGTAAATGGGTCACCGAGTTCGCGCCCAATCTTGAACGCTTCTGGTTCGAAACCTACGGCCACGTGGCCAAGACCGGGGAACCGGCGAACTTCGAAAATTACGCCAATACCTTTGAACGCTGGTTCGATGTACGCGCGGTGCGGGTCGGCGATCCGGCCGACCGGCAGATCGCGATCCTGTTCAACGACGTCACCGAGCGGCGCGCCGCCGAGGAACGCTTGCGCGCCAGCGAGGCAATTGCCCGGGAAAACGTCGAACGAGTGCAACTGGCCCTTGCCGCCGGCGCCATCATCGGCACCTGGCACTGGGACCTGCTGACCGACCGTTTTGCCATCGACGAAGGCTTCGCCCAGGTGTTCAACCTCGACCCGGCACTGGGGCGCGAAGGCCTCAGCCTCGAACAAGTCATCACCAGCGTGCACCCCGACGACCGCGATAGCCTGACCACGGCAATCGACGAAGCCATTGGCCGTGGGGGCGCCTATTCCCACCAGTACCGTGTACGGCGCGAGGACGGCAGATTCCAGTGGATCGAAGCCAACGGACGCGTTGAGTGTGCAGATGACGGCGTTCCCCTGCGTTTTCCCGGCGTGCTGATCGACGTCGAGGAGCGGCGCACCGTCGAGGCGGAGCGCGACCGGGCTCTTGCCGCGTTGCGTTCGCTCAACGACACCCTCGAGCAACGGGTTTCATCGCGCACCGCCGAGTTGATGCAGGCAGAGGAAAAACTGCGTCAGTCGCAGAAGATGGAAGCGGTCGGCCAGCTGACGGGAGGCCTCGCTCACGATTTCAACAACTTGTTGGCCGGCATTTCCGGCGCACTGGAGTTGATGGGCGCGCGGATCAGTCAGGGCCGCTTGAGCGAAGTCGACAAATACATGGTGACTGCACAGGGCGCGGTCAAGCGAGCCGCCGCCCTTACCCACCGCCTGCTGGCGTTCTCCAGACGCCAGACCCTCGATCCACGACCGACCGACGTCAACACGCTGATGACCGGCATGACCGAGCTGATCCAGCGCACCGTGGGCCCGAGCATTCTCCTGGAAACCATTGGCTCGCCCGTGCTTTGGCCGACACTTGTGGATGCCAGTCAACTGGAGAACGCGCTGCTCAATCTGTGTATCAACGCGCGCGATGCAATGCCCGATGGCGGACGCATCACCATCGAGACGGCCAATCGCATCGTCGACACCGAGATCGCCGGCGCGCTGGACATGCCCGAGGGCGAGTATGTGTGCCTGTGCGTCACCGATACCGGCACCGGCATGTCGGCCGATGTCATCGCCAAGGCCTTCGACCCGTTCTTTACCACCAAGCCGCTGGGCCAGGGCACGGGGCTGGGCTTGTCGATGATCTACGGGTTCGCCAAACAGTCCGGCGGCCAGGTGCGCGTGCACTCGCAGGTCGACCGGGGCACCACGATGTGCATCTACCTGCCTCGTCACCGTGGCGATCCCGTGCAGAGCCACGATGACAAGCACATCGCACCGGCGGTGGTGCCCAAGGCCAGCGAGACCATTCTGGTGGTGGACGACGAGCCGACGGTGCGCGCGCTGCTGACCGATGTGCTTGGCGATCTCGGCTACAACTTGCTTGAGGCAGGCGACAGCGTTGCCGGGCTGAAAGTATTGCAATCAAACGTGCATATCGACCTGCTGATCACCGATGTCGGCCTGCCAGGTGGCATGAACGGCCGGCAACTGGCCGACGCCGGCCGGGAGATCCGCCCGAACCTGACGACCCTCTTCATTACCGGTTACGCGGAGAACGCAGTAATCGGCGCCGCCCAACTGGGCCCGGGCATGCAGGTGCTGACCAAGCCCTTCGCGGTCGACACGCTGGTGGCGCGGGTCAGTGAACTGATGTGCTCAAGATCCGAATGAACGACCGCTGCGGCGGAACAAACCAGGCAAACGGGCTGCGGCCAAGGAGTGTGAAATGGTGACTTTCCTGATTTTTCTGATCGCGTGCGGTGCGGCGGCAACCACCGGCATGGTTTTCCAGCCCGGCCAATGGTACGCGCAGCTCAACAAACCGAAGTTCACGCCACCCAACTGGGTGTTTCCGGTGGCCTGGACGACGATTTATCTGCTGCTGGCCTGGGTTGGCTATCGCTTGACCATGATTCCCGGCAGCGAAATGGTCCTGGCGTTGTGGGCGGCGCAGATTGCCCTGAACACGCTGTGGACGCCGGTGTTTTTCGGTGCGCAGCGGATCGTTGCCGCGATGATTATTCTCGTCCTGTTGTGGCTGGTCGTCGCCGTGATGGTGGTCCTGGCCCTGCGCCTGGATGTGATCACCGGGTTGATCCTGTTTCCTTATCTGGCCTGGCTGTGTGTCGCTGCGGCGCTTAATTTTTCGATCATGCGCAACAACCGGGTGGGTCTCGCCTCATGACCGTACTCCAGGCGCATGAAGCACCGCTCAAATTCGATAGTACTGGCGATACCAACTCACAAACTGCGCCACACCCTCTGCAACTTCCACTCGCGGAGAAAACCCGATCCATTGTTCCAATGCCGAAACATCAGCCCAGGTCTTGATGACATCGCCTGCCTGCATCGGCAACAGATTGCGCTGGGCTTTTATGCCCAGTGCCTGTTCGAGGCAGTCGACGAAATCCAGTAACGCGACCGGTTTGCCGCGCCCCAGGTTGAAAATCCGGTTGACGCCACTCGCCTCCTTCTCCGGCGCTGGCGGTTTCAGACACAGGCGGACGATGCTTTCGACAACGTCATCGACGTAAGTAAAGTCCCGCGCCATCTGACCCTGGTTGTAGATGTCGATCGGTCGTCCCTGAAGAATGGCTTCGGTAAATTTGAACAGCGCCATATCCGGCCTGCCCCAGGGCCCGTAAACCGTGAAAAAGCGCAGGCCGCTGGCCTTCAAGCCGTAGAGATGGCAATAGCTGTCGGCGAGAAGCTCATTGGCGCGCTTGGTGGCGGCATACAGCGAGACAGGGTGCTCGACCGCATCATCGACGCTGTATGGCAACTTGCTGTTGGCCCCGTATACCGAGCTGCTCGACGCGTAGATCAGATGCGCGGGCGGATAATGTCGGCAGGCTTCCAGCACATTCAGAAACCCCACCAGGTTCGATTGCGCATAGGCATCCGGGTTGTCGAGCGAATAGCGCACACCCGCCTGAGCGGCCAGATGCACCACCTCGGTGAAATCGTGCGCTTTGAATAACGCCATCAAGGCAGGCTTGTCGACAATATCCAGTGTTTCAAAACTGAAACTCTGCAGACTGCTCAACTGTTCAAGCCGAGCCCGTTTGAGATCCACACTGTAGTAATCGTTAAGGTTGTCGATACCGACAACTTCCTGGCCTTGCAGCGCCAATTGTTTGACCGCGTGATACCCGATAAAGCCCGCAGCGCCTGTAACAAGAACGGTCATAATCCCTGCTCCACACAAGCCGACAGGCGATAAGTTATAGCGCTGGATGACTTATTCAGTCCAGGTTTTATAACGGCACCCAATAGTGGGGAAAGCTTTCGATCTAAATAATAGTCGCGACCATAACAGGCAGAAAAAGTTTCTACCGTTCAGCCAAAAGAATAAGTCATTAAAAAACAGTTAGTTATCCATCGGCAAAAGCATTACTGGATGGATGGCGTGTTTTTTGACTGCTAACGTTTGACAGACCAGAAAGACTGGCCGATAACTACCAAGGTTGTTTTTTTTGCAGGGCGCGAGCAGTTACTTACTCGCGCCCTGTCGCTTCAGGGACAACTACTTAGTTACCTAACCTTAAGCCTGAATGAACAGACCGTGCGGTAGCTTTGCCCTCTAAAAAGTTGAACCGATGATTCCTCCAGAGGTGCCGCATAACAGAGCGAAACTTCACTGCTCGATGCACACCAATGAAACACTTTGTGATTCATGTTTGAAACACTTCAATAACCCATAATAAAAAAGCACTTTCGCTGACTGCCCTTACTTAGCCCTCAATAGAGCTTCTGCCTGCCATAAACTTTCGATCATTACAGAGTTTACCAGCATGCCAGTCATCAGCTCGGACCACCCAAATTGGTACCTTTTGCAATGCAAGCCACGTCAGGATGAGCGTGCTCATCTCAATCTGCTTCAACAGAATTACGTGGTCTTTCATCCCCAACTCGTCAGCGAGCGCATTATTCGCGGAAAACGCCAGCGAGTGCACGAATCCCTCTTTCCTGGATATTTGTTCATCCAGCTCAGTCGTGACGACAACTGGGCACCCTTGCGTTCCACCCGAGGGGTCAGTCGCTTTGTCGAATTCAATCATGGTCCCGCGACCGTGCCTGAGCACGTCATCGAGCATCTGCGTACGCGTTGCATCGAATCAATGACGTCGGGGCCGGATGAAGCGCTGAAACCCGGAGAGAATCTACAGATTGTCAGCGGCCCGCTCGCGCCACTGGAGGGCGTGTTCCTCGGATTGCACGGAACCGACCGCGTGATGATCCTCCTGCAGTTTCTCAACCGTGAGCAGCCGGTCTGCCTGCCACTCAGCGTGATTGAACGACAACAAGCCGGTTTTCACCCCTACAACTAACGACTTGCCTTATATGCCCTTGCTCAGGAGCTATAACATGGCTTTGAAGTCACGATGCCCTGTCGCGCTGATGATGGCCTGTCTCTATCCCGAAATGGCCTGGAGCATCAATCCGCAAGCCATTGATGTGTATGGATTCGACTTCACGCCATCGTTCCTGTTTTCAGAAAGTTATGACGACAACTTTCGCGAACTGGAAAACAGCAAACAGTCCTCCATGGTCACCAAGCTGGCGCCTTCTTTTGAGCTCAAGGCCGAGGATCGCAACAGTGCCACGCGACTGATCTGGCAACCCACTCGCTACATTTATCACGACGAGTCGGATGCCTCGAACACGGCACAACGCGTGCGTGCCGACAGCATCATGGAGTTCACTGACCGGCATCGTCTGAAGCTCGACGCCGAGTACCGGAAATGGGAGCGCACGGAATCGACGGCGGTCGAAGGCATCAACGACAAGCTCAACAACAAACGGGTGGGCGGTCTCTACACCTTCGGGGCGAAAAGCGCTGACAACCAAATCGATCTCGGGGCCAGTTACGCACAACTGCGCTACGACAACGCCGATGGCATTAACGACGACAAGGAACGCAATACCACTGCCCTGACGAGCACCTGGTATCACCGCATCGGCAGCAACACCCGGGGTCTGGTGGAATATAACCACACCGACTTTGATTACCAGCAGGCCAACAGCCCGCGCAGCAGTAAATCCGACGCCGTCATGGCCGGTGCCGTATGGGATTTCACGGCACGCACGACGGGTAAAGTCCGCGTCGGTTACGAGAAAAAGAACTTCGACAACAGCGAATCCAAAGACCTCGACAACCCGACCTGGCAAGTCGATCTGCAATGGAAACCGCGGACCTATTCGACATTCACCTTCGTCGCTCGCCAGGCCCTCGCCGAGGGTGACGACGGCGCGGATGCCGTGAAGTCCACGTTCACCCAGGTCGGCTGGCGTCACGGCTGGACCGAACGGATCACCACGGTGGCACAGGCCGGCTACGGGCGTTATGTCTACGAAGGCCAAAGCCGTACCGACAATCTTCAGGACTACAACCTGGCCGTGGTGTACGCCATGCGCCGTTGGCTGGATATTGAACTGGGTTATCGATATCGCGACAACGATTCCGATGCCGACAACGAAAGCTTCACCCGCAACGTGTTCCAGATCAGCTTCAACGTCAGCCTTTAAGAGGGTCTCGACATGAACACTCGCACACTTGTCCTTTTGTTCGCGTTGTTTCTCTTGCCTCACGTCCATGCGGCAGATCCTGCCACGCAATACAAACTCGCTGCCGGCGACGTGTTGCGAATCATCGTTTTCGGTGAACCGGAGTTGAGCATCAAAAAGATCCGACTCAGCGATGCCGGCACCTTCTCCTATCCGTTTCTGGGAGAGATTTCCGCCAAGGGACTGACCCCCAGCCAGGTCGAGAAAATCATCGTCGACGGGCTCAAGCAGGGTTATCTGATCGACCCGAAAGTCAGTCTCAGCCAGATTGAATACCGCTCGTTCTACATCAATGGCGAAGTGAAAAAGCCCGGCAGCTATCCGTTCGTGCCCGGACTGACACTGGAAAAAGCCATTGCACTGGGCGGTGGCTTGACCGAGCGGGCCTCGATGAAGCGAGTGACCATCTTGCGCAGCGAGAGTGGCGAAAGCGTCACCGATAACATTTCACGCAGCACCACGATCGCCCCCGGCGACACCATTTCCATTGCACAAGGCTTTTTCTGATCATGGACAACAGCCCAAGCAACTACGTCGAACGTCCTCTTCAAGCGCATCTGCATCCGCAGCACGCCGAAGACAAGGACACCCTGGATCTGCTCAATCTGTGGAGGATCATCTGGCGCGCCAAGTGGCGCATCGGCTGGCTGGTGCTGCTCAGTTGCGTATTGGCGGCCGTGGTGGTCTCCAATATCACACCGCAATACATTGGCAGCACCACCCTGCTGTTCAACGACAAAACACCTCCGCTGATGTCGTTCCAGCAAGTCAAGGACTCAGGCGGCAACGCCACAGATTACTTGCAGACTCAGCAGGCGCTCCTGCAATCGCGAGACCTCGCCGAACGCGCGGTGAAAAAACTCGGGCTGACGACTCACCCGGTCACCGATCCGCGCCAGCAGCCAAAGTCCTGGTTTGCGCCGCGCCAATGGCTGGCCGATCTGGACCTTGATCAATGGATCCCGGGGCTAGGTCGATATCTACCGCAAAAGAAAGAGCCACTCACTGAAGCAGACGTCTTCAATCAGGTCACGCAGAACCTCATGCTGCACACCAGCGTCAAGTTCGTTGGCAAAAGCCAGTTGCTCGAAATCGAAGTCGAGTTGCCAGACCCTGTTCTGGCAGCGGCGGCGGCCAACGCACTGGCTCAGGGCTTTACCGACAGCCAGCTCGATACCAGCGAGAAATCGTCGCAAACCACCACGGCCTGGATGAACACGCGTCTGATCAAGCTGCGCGACAACCTGCGAGCGGCCGAGAAAAAGCTGCAGGGTTACCGCGAAGAACAAGGTCTGGTGGATGTTGGCGGCGTTGCCACCATCAGCGCCAACGAACTGGAAATGACCGGCAACCGCATGGTCGACGCCCGACGCAACCGTGCTGAAGCCGAGAGCGAGTACCGGCAGGCGAAGGCCCTGGGCAACGGCGATCTGAGCCGACTGTCCAGCGTGCCGGCGGTCTTGAGCAACCCCCTGGTGCAGAAATTCCAGGCCGATCGCGCGGTGGCCCAGGCCAAGGTTGATGAACTGGCCGGGCGCTATGGTCCGAAGCACCCCAGCCTGATCTCCGCACAAACCGAGTTGCGCACCGCCACCACCAGCCTGCAATTGCAGGTGCAGCAAGTAGTGGCCGGTATCGAGCGGCAATACCAGCTCGCCACGGCGAGTGAAGCGTCGCTGCGTCAATCCTTCAACAGCAACAAGGCGCAAATCCAGGACATCGCGCGCAAAGAGTTCCAGTTGCGCGAATTCCAGCGTGAGGTCGACAGCACGCGCGCGCTGTATGAAACCTTCGTCACACGCCTGAAAGAAACCACGGCCACCGCCGACATGGACTCGACGAAAGTGCGCATCGTCGACCCGGCCATCGTTCCCGTCGACGCGAGCAAACCGCGCAAGACATTGATTGTCGCGATCGTCGGGCTGATTGCGGCGGTGATCGGCGTCGGTTTGGCACTGCTCTTCGAGAGTCTGAGCAATACCTTCAAAACCGATGAATCGATCGAGAGCGTGTTGAATGTTCCACTGCTCAGCGTCGTGCCGCTGGTGATAAAGAAAAGTCGTCGGCAACTGGCGCGCCTGTTCGAGGACAACGACAACCCGCGTTTTTCCGAGACCATTCGCAACCTGCGCACCTGGTTGATGTTGCAAAGCAGCGAAAAACCGTCACAAGTGGTGCTCGTGACCTCCACGGTTGCCGGCGAGGGCAAAAGCACCATCGCCACCAACCTCGCCAGTTCGCTGACACCGCTGGAACGCGTGCTGCTGATCGATGCCGACATGCGTCAGCCAACCCTGTCGCTGAACTTCGATTTTCCGCCGGACAGCCCCGGACTGGCGAATGTCATTGCCGGCACGGCCAGGCTTGAAGACTGCATTGTTTCAGTGGGCAATCTGGACATGCTGCCGGCCGGGAAGGTCTTGCCGCCGTCGCTGGATATGTTCGTTGCGCCGCGCCTGCCGTCACCTGGCGATCCGCTCAACCCGGTTCAGCCACCGCCACAGGATTTGCTCAGCTCGCCGCGCATGGCGCGCATGCTCGAAGCGCTCAGGTCACGTTATCGCCACATCATCATCGATTCTCCCCCAGCGGAGATGATCAGTGACGCGCTGCTGCTGGCAAAACATTCGGACGCGGTGATCTATGTCGTGAAGGCTGACAGCACCTCGATCAGCCAGGTTCAGCGAGGGATTGCCATGTTGCAACAAAGCCATGTGCCGGTCTTCGGCACGGTGCTCAACCAGGTCGACCTGCGCAAGGCGCGCAAGTACGGCTACCACCACTCCCGGGCGTTCTATAACTACGATTTCGCGCCCAGGTAACCATCGGGCGCATACGCCCGCCGCTACGCCCTCTTCTGCCAACGCACCACTCGCTTCACCTCCGCCGAGCTACGGAAAAGCCATCGGGAGGCACGCCGTGCCTGCTCGATTCGCGCTGATGCATGAATGCTGTCTCGAGGTTAAGCCCATGACATCGCTCTATACCGCTCACATGACACACCGCCGAGGCCTGACGTTCTGGGGCCAGTGGCTGTGCGCGCTGTCGCTGGTGACGACGCTGTTGATATTGCTCGTGCATTGGCGCGTCGGCAGTCTGACCAGCGAATACCGGATCCTGATCATTCTGACGGTGCTCGGCTCGGTGCCGATCTACAGCGTGATGCAGGTCTACCACAAGCGCCATGGCCTGCTGGTCGGGCTCGGCAGATTGCTGGCCGGGTGGTTGACCCTGCTGGCCGTACTGGCGGCGATTGCGTTCTTCACCCAGACCAGCGCCATTTATTCACGCCAGGTGATCATGGTCTGGGCGGTGCTGGGTTTCGTGGTTCAGGCCTTGAGCTTTCTGCCCCTGCATTACCTGGCCCGCCTGTATTCACGCAAGGTCTGCAACGGACGCCGTTCGGTGATCATCGGTACCTGCCCGACGGCCCATGAACTGGCGAAAAAACTGTCCCGACCGAACCGCGCGCTGGTGCTGGGCTTCATTGCCGCCGAGGACAGCTGCGGCCCTGCACCCAGCATTCTGCCGTTGCTCGGCCACGTTTCCGCCATCCGCGAGATCATCACGGGCCTGGAAGTGCGTCGTGTCTATATCGTGCTGCCAATGGCCCATGCCGCCACCATCGAAGCGCTCTACATCGACCTGCTGGACATGAACGTCGACGTGGTGTGGATCCCGGATTTCGGCAGCATGGTGTTGCTCAACCATTCGATCTCGGAAATCGAGCGAATGCCGGCCATCTACCTCAACGAGAGCCTGATCAGCTCGCACCCTGCCAGCCTGTTTTGCAAGGATCTGTTTGAACGCAGCCTCGCCGCCCTGGCGATTATTCTGCTCAGCCCGGTGCTGCTGGTGGTGGCCATCGCCGTCAAGCTGACCTCCGCCGGCCCGGTGCTGTTCAAGCAGAACCGTCACGGTTGCAACGGCGAAGTGATCAAGGTCTGGAAGTTTCGCTCGATGCACGTCCACGACGACCAGCAGGTTCGGCAGGCCACCCGCAACGATGATCGCCTGACGCCGATCGGCGGTTTTCTGCGCCGCAGTTCCATCGACGAATTGCCACAACTGTTCAACGTGCTGTCCGGCCGCATGGCGCTGGTCGGCCCGCGTCCGCATGCCGTCACCCACAACCTTTATTACACCGGCAAGGTGCGCGCCTACATGGCCCGGCATCGCCTCAAGCCGGGGATCACCGGGCTGGCCCAGATCACCGGCCATCGTGGCGAAACCGAGACCGTGGAAAAGATGCAGCTGCGCGTCGCCCAGGACCTCAACTACATCAACCAGTGGTCGCTGTGGCTCGACATCAAAATCCTCATCAAGACCCCCTTCACCCTGTTCTCGAAAAACATCTACTAAGCCCGCCCCAACTCTGCCGTCCCCTGCCCGACCGTTGATAACCGTCACCACGATCTGAGGTTCGACCATGAATGTGAGCGTATTCGGTATTGGTTACGTAGGCCTTGTCCAGGGTGCTGCATTGGCCGAGGTTGGGCACAACGTGCTCTGCGTCGACGTCGACGCCGGCAGGGTCGAGGCATTGAAAGAGGGCACGCTGCCGCTCTACGAACCGGGCCTGAAAAGCCTGGTGCGCGACAACTACCAAAGCGGCCGGCTGCGGTTCGGCACAGACCTGGTGGACGCCGTTCACCATGGCGATGTGCTGTTGATCGCCGTCGGCACACCGCCCGACGAAGACGGTTCGGCGGATCTCCAATACGTGCTGAGCGTGGCGCAGACCATCGCGCTGAACATGGATCGGCACCAGATCATCGTCGACAAATCCACCGTGCCCGTCGGTACGGGCGATCGGGTGCGAGCCTGTATCGAGCAAGTATTGGCCGACAACGGTCGCGGCGATCTGACGTTCGACGTGGTTTCAAACCCGGAATTTCTCAAGGAAGGCTGCGCGGTCGAGGACTGCATGCGTCCGGACCGGATCATCATCGGCACCGACAGCCCGCGTGCCGAAGAGGTCATGCGCGAACTGTATGAACCGTTCAATCGCAGCCGCGAAAAAATCATCGTCATGGATGTTCGCAGCGCCGAGCTGACCAAGTACGCCGCCAACTGCATGCTGGCGACCAAAATCAGCTTCATGAACGAAATGGCCTGCCTCGCCGAAAGGCTCGGCGCCGACATTGAAAAAGTGCGCCACGGCATCGGCGCCGACCCGCGCATCGGTTACCAGTTTATCTACCCAGGTCTGGGCTACGGCGGCTCGTGCTTTCCCAAAGACGTGAAAGCGCTGATACAGGCGGCCAACGGTGTCGACATTGACGCCCGGGTGCTCAAGGCCGTGGAGGCGCGCAACCAGGAACAGAAAGCCAGTCTCTATCGCAAGGTATTCGATCACTTCGACGGTCACCTTCGCGGCAAGACGTTTGCCCTGTGGGGGCTGAGTTTCAAACCCAACACCGACGACATGCGCGAAGCCCCCAGCCGGGTACTGATGGAGGCTTTGTGGCAAGCGGGCGCCAGCGTGCAGGCGTTTGATCCCAAAGCCATGGAAGAGGCCCAGCGCCTATACGGCTCGCGCGATGACCTGACGCTGACAGGCACCAAGGAAGCGGCGCTGAAAAATGCCGACGCCCTGATCATCGTCACCGAGTGGCAATCGTTCCGGGCGCCGGATTTCGACCAGCTCAGCCGGTTGCTCAAACAGCCGCTGATTTTCGACGGGCGCAATCTGTTCGATCCGCAGCGTTTGAGCAAACGTGGGTTCACCTACGTCTCCGTGGGTCGGCAGACCCCTTCAGTCCTCTGAAAGGAGCTGCGCCATGTTCAAACTGGAAATAGTCGGGCAGTACTCGGCGAAATTGCTGGAGGCCAACCAGGCCTATTCCTTCATCAACTTTGCCTCGATCGGCAGTTTTTTCGAGCAGAACCCGAGCAGCGTTGCCTATTTTTGCGACGGCATGCTGATGTCGACCTTCATGTCTCGCATCACCGGCAGACCGATTGGCCGGGTCAGCTTCGACTTCACCTCGATCGCCGACGTTGTGCTGCGCAGCGCCGAGCAACAGGGCAAACGGGTTTATTTCGTCGGCGCCCGACAAGCCGAACTCGACCTGTTCATCAGCAAGATCAAGAGCCTTTATCCGCAACTGAGCATCGCCGGCTATCACAACGGTTATTTCGACGCTTCCCAGGCCGAAGACATTCGGTACGACATCTGTCGCAGCGCAGCGGACATTCTGATCGTCGGCCTGGGCGCCGGACGGCAAGAGCAGTTCGAGCAGGATGCCCTGCGCGCAGGCTTTCGCGGGGTCGCCTTCAGCTGTGGCGGGTTCATCCGCCAGGAAGCTCTGGCCACGCGGCAGTACTACCCGGCGTTGATCAATCGCCTGCACTTGCGCGCGTTCTATCGCATGTACCGCGAGCCCCACACGATCAAACGCTACCTCATCGATTACCCGAGCAACTTCCTGCACCTGCTGAACATGATCGTTCGACACAAAGTCGCCATCAGCGTTGGGGAATGACCATGCACATCCTGTTTACCCTCAAGGATTTCAAGCCCGGCGGTGGCGTCGAGCGCGTTCAGCAGCGGCTGTCCGAGCAGTTTCTCAAGGACGGTCGGCGGGTGAGTTTTTTCGTCATGAACGCAGACATGCCCGACACCCGGGACATTCAATGCTACAGCGGTGGCGGCAACGGCCTCGTCGGCCTGTTCAAGTCCATCGTTTTGCTGCGCCGGCTCATACGGCACGAAGGTGTCACCCATCTCATTTCCGCCAAGGAGCAGGCCAACCTCTGCACGTGGTTCGCCACCCTGGGCAGTGCCTGCAAAGTCATCTACAGCCGCCATGCGACCCTCGATTGCAGCGAACAGAAAACCGGCCCCTCAAGCCTGCGCTTTCTCTACGCCTTGTACCTGTGTGGCAGCGGCAAGGTGGTGACGGTGTCCTCGGCGTTGCGCCAGACCCTCGCAGACGCCGTGCCCTGGGGGCGACAGCGCATCCGTTATTGCCCCAACGCGGTCGTCACCGATCAACTGTTTCAAGCCGCCCGGGCGCCCCGGCCCGCCGACTTGCCCCGCAACTACTGGCTGAGCCTGGGGCGTCTGGTCGAACCCAAAGGGTTTCATCTGCTGCTCGATGCCTACGCCTTGGCGCTGCGCAGCGCCGCGCTGCCGGATCTGGTGATCGTCGGCGATGGCCCGTTGCGCGAAGCCTTGGTCACCCAGGCCAGGCAATTGGGTATCGCACAACGGGTGCATTTCAGCGGGTTTATGAGCAATCCCTATCCCGTGCTCAGGCACGCCCGACTGTTCATTCTGAGTTCGCTGCAAGAAGGCATGCCGACCGTGCTGATCGAGGCGTTGGCGCTGGGCACGCCGGTGCTGGCCTGCGATTGCGAGACCGGGCCCAGAGAACTGCTGGACCACGGCCGACTCGGTCAACTGGTGATCGTCAACGATGTACAGGCACTGGCCGAGGGAATGCTGCGCAACCTGATCTCAAGTCATGCCATCGCCCCCGGCGAAGAGACGCTCACTGCCACCCTGCGCCCGTACACCAGTCAGTACGCGGCGCAGGCGTACTACCAGGTCTGGAATCAATGAAAAAGTTACTGATCATCCTCCATGACCTCAGCGCCGGCGGTGCTGAAAAAATGATGGCGCGCCTGGCCAAAGCGCTGGTGGATGCAGGCAACGACGTGACCTTGCTGATGCTCACCGGCGGTGGCCTTCACGCAGCGCATCTCGATCCGCGTGTGAAAAAAGTCGAATTGCACAGCCCGCGCAGCGTCCGTGCGGTGCCGGCACTCACGCGATTTCTGCGTGACAATCGCTTTGACGCCCAGCTGGCAGCCCTCACCCACGTCAACGTGGTGGCGATCATCGCGGCGGCACTGTCCGGCACGCTGGCCCGGCTGCACGTCAGCGAGCGCAATGCTTTTTCCCATGACCGGCACGTGAACCCCGATTTCATGGTGCGCATGGCGTATCGGGTGGCGCCGCTGCTGTATCGGCTGATTCCCAATCCGGTGATCTGTGTTTCGCGCGGCGTCGCCCAGGATCTGGTCGATACCACCCTCGCCCGACGCCGGGACGTGACCATTGCCGACAACCCGGTGCTCGACAACGACTTTCGCGAGAAGACACAGGGACCGCCCCGCCACCGCTGGCTGCTGGAAAAGTCCGGCACCGTGATCGTCGCCGTGGGGCGTCTGGCGCCACAAAAAGGTTTCGACACGCTGATCACAGCGTTCGCCGCACTGCCGGATCAGCATGCCCGCCTGATCATTTTTGGCGAAGGCGTCCTCAGGGCCGAACTGCTTGAACAGGCGAAACAGCTGGGGTTGGCGGAACGCTTCGATCTGCCGGGCTATGCCAACGATCCCCTGGCAGAAGTGGCCGCAGCCGATTGCTTCGTGCTGTCGTCGCGTTTCGAGGGCAGCCCCAACGCGCTGGTCGAGGCGTTATCCACGGGTACGCCGGTGGTGGCGACCCGCTGCCCCCATGGTCCGCAAGACATCCTCCTCGGCGGTCTGGTGGCGCCGCTGGTTGCTGTCGATGATCCGATCGCCCTGGCGCAGGCCATCGCCGAGCAACTGTCCATACCCCGCGATCTGCAGCGTCAATCACGCCTTGATGCGGCCGCACGATTCATGAGTGCCAGTGCAGTGCAGACCTACCTCAACGCACTGGTTGGAGACCCGTCATCATGAGCCCCCTGACGATCCGCTATTCGACACTGCGCGACGCCTTCACGCTGTTCGGCATCCTGTTCTACATCCAGGTGATTACCTTTGTCCTGGGTCTGGGCAGTGCCGCGAGCTTCGGCGATATCAACAAGGACCTCGAAGGCAATGTCGCCAATCAGATCTGCGGCCTCATCACGTTGCTGGTGCCGTTGTTCTTTTTCATCCGCAACAAGGTGTTCCTCAGCAAGACCTTTTATCGCAGCAATTTCTTTCTGCTGGTGTTCCTGCTCTGTGTCATCGCATCGATCGGCTGGTCCCACGACCCGATGCTCAGTCTCAAGCGGTTTATCGCCCTGCTCGGCGTGGTGTTTTTTGCAGGCTTCATTGCCTATAACTACTCCCTTGAAAAAATCGCCTTCATGCTCGGCTGCGCTATCGGCATCGCGGCGTTGATCGGATTGTTGCTCGCCGTGGTCATGCCTGAAGTGGCGTTTCTCTCCGGGGGCATTCGCGACGGCGCGTTCAAAGGCGTTTTCGCCGAAAAGAATGCCGGCGCCCGACTCAATGCGATCGCCATCATGCTGTTGCTGCCGATGATCCGGCAGCGCAATCGCTGGGCGCTCTTCTGTTCGTTCTTTTCGCTGGTCGCGATCCTGCTTGCCCAGTCAGCCACCGGTGTAGCGCTGATTATTTCCGGCACGATCAGCTACTGGTACTTCCTCACGATGATCCGCCTGGGCATCAATCGCTCACAGTTGCTGTTCCTCGGATGCACCCTCCTTTACCTGCTGGTTTGCCTGTTTCTGTACAGCAACTTTGCGGTGCTGCTGGAAATGGCCGGGCGCGATCCGTCACTGACCGATCGGACCCTGATCTGGGAACTGCTCGCGCCTTTCATCGACAGCCAGTTACTCAAGGGCTACGGCTTCGGCGCCTTCTGGGCAAGTCCCGATGCCGATGCGTTCATCACCCGCTGGGGTTACATCGGCAACGCCCACAGCGGTTACATGGAGACCCTGCTCAACGGCGGCCTCATCCAGTTGACGGCGCTGGCATTGATGTTGGGTGAGGCACTGTTCAAGCAATACCGCGCGGTGACGGCGAATCAGGCAGCCCGGTTTCGTGCCAGTGCGCTGGTCATCATCGGCCTGTTCGCCGTCACCAATTATGTGGCGTACGTGATTCCCAACTACCGCTCCGCCGAGTTTCTGGTGTTCTGCACCCTGGCCCTGACCTTCCGGCACCACCACGCGACCTACCCCGAATCCTCACCGGCAGCGCTGCGTCAGCGCTCGTCGGGCCGCGCACTACCGCGCGATTCCGCCCGCGCGTAACCCAAGGAGAATCACCGTGCCCAACCAATCCTCCCCTTCAGCAGATTCGGTGTGCGTCATCATCCCGATGTACAACGGCGCCGACAGCATCGAGCAGACACTGACCTCCCTGGCCCGGCAAACCCGACTGCCCGATCACGTCATCGTCATCGACGACGGGTCCACCGATGACGGACCACAACGGGTTCGAGACTTCGCCGCGCCGTTTCGCCTGACCCTGTTGCAGCAAACCAACGAAGGCCAGGCCAGCGCCCGCAATCATGGGATGCGCCACTCTGAAGAGACGTTTGTGGCAATGCTCGACGCCGATGATCAATGGCATCCGCGAAAGCTGGAGTTACAACTGGCACTGTATGACGAGCTCACGCGACAGGGTCGACCGGTGGGGCTGATCGACTGCTATGCGCAGGTCAATTACAGCGATGGCAGACGTCAGCGGGACGACCGGTTGAAGAACGGCCGGCATTTCTACGATTTCATCCACGCCAACGTCGTCAATGGCGTTTCCACCGCGCTGGTCAAGCGTGACGTGATCATGCAACTCGGCGGCTTCGATGCCAGCCTGCGTTATTCCGAAGACCGTTTCATGTGGACCCGGATCGCCGAGCATTGGGAGATCCACACGGTGCCGGAGGTGCTGCTGGAGCGCACGGTCAATGGCGGCAACATGACCGCGAATCCGAAAAAGTACTACCAGAACAAAATCCGCTTCATCGAGGTGTACCTCGCCCGTTACGGCGCGCAGTTGACCCGGCAGCAGCGGATCGATTTCGTGCTGGGCAACCACACCGATTTTCTTGAGGCGTTTTCCCGACGTGGCGAGCATGACCAGGTCCTCGGCGTGTACCGGCGAATGCTGGATTGCTCCTGGCAGGCCCTGATCTTCGCCAGCGGCAAACCGACCTTGCGCTACCTGTATGCCCGCGCCAGAACCTTGCGCAAGGCAACGGCGTCAACCACGGCTCATTGATACGGTATCCGCCATGGCCAACCACCGTCTGACGACATTGACCTGGATCTTCACCGAGAAATTCGGCCTGATCCTGCTGTCGATGATTACCTTTGTCGCCTACGCCAGGCTGCTGTCGCCTGCCGAGCTGGGTGTGGGCACGGTAATCATCGCCATCGTCGAGTTGATCGGTCTGGTGTACTCGTCAGTGCTCGAAGACCCGCTGGTCCGGCTTGAGCGACTGGAGGACAAGCACATCAGCACCGCCTACTGGGCGGCGGTGCTGGTCAGTCTGGCGAGCATTGGCGTCATTTCCGGCGCGGTCATGCTGTACACCCCCGACCCGCTGCTGCAATGGATGACGGCGATAGCCTCGATAAAGATCCTGTTCACCATGATGGCGCGGGTCTATGTGGCGCAGATGCGCCGCAGCGGTAACTTCAAGATGCTGGCTTCGCGCACGTTGCTGGGCAAAGTGGCGGGTGGTGTCGGCGGGATTGCCGTGGCGCTTTGGGGACTGGGTGCGTGGGCGGTCATTGCCCAGGCGCTGATCATGGAACTGGTGTCGATCATTGTGTTGATGCGCGCAGACCCACGCCACATCCCCTTTCACATCGACGGCCCGATCCTGCGCGAGTTGTTGAGGTCAGGCGCACCGGTTGCCGTCAACGCGCTGAGCTCGCAAACCCTGCAGCGCGGAGTCAATGTGGTTCTGGGCATCACCGCCGGCGCGAACGCGGTCGGCATGTTCAACATGGCCATGCGCATCATCGAACTGCCACGCACCGCGATCTACAACGGCTTGCTGAGCTACGCGCTGCCGGCGTTCTCCCGGCGCAGCGCAGAGCCCAAACGATTGATCGGGATCGTTGGCGATTCAACCGCCGTCAGCGGCTTTCTGTTGACGCCCCTGTTCATCGGACTCGCACTCACCGCAAGCGACCTGATCCTGTTGATCTTCGGCGCCAAATGGGCAGAGGCCATCCCGCTGCTGCAAGTGCTGGCCTGCACCGCCGCCATCGGCAACAGCGCCATGTACGCCACCACCGCACTGGTGGCGGTCAACCGCAGCCACCTCACGATCAAGGCTGAAGTGCTGACCACCGCGCTGGCCCTGGCGCTGGTCTACGCCCTCGGCAACCTGTACGGCGGCATGGCTGCAGCCGTCGCTCTGCTGGCGCGCATGCTGGTCATCACGCCGTTGCAAATCCGCGGCCTGAACACGGCGATCGGCTACAGCTGGCGCGGCTTTTTCGAAGCCAGTTACCGCAGCGTGATCGCTTCCCTGGTCATGGCGGCAACCGTGCTGCTGGTGCTACCGCAGCTGGGTCTCCAGGGTTACCTGCATTTGATCGGCAGCGTCGTACTCGGCGCACTGAGTTATGCCGTGGGTTACAGCGCCCTGCACCCGCACTGGCCACAGGAATTCAAATCGGTTTTCACCTCCCGCTGAGTTCAGCCCTGAGACAGGAAGGCCTCACCATGCGCAAAACCACGTTGATTACTGGCGGTGCCGGCTACATCGGCTCGCATACGGCTCTGGCCCTCATTAACGCCGGCCACAAGGTGCTGGTGCTCGACAACCTGTGCAACAGCTGTCGAGAGTGCATCCGGCGCCTCGAGCAACTGACCCTGACCCGGGTCGACTTCATCAAGGGCGATATTCGCGACCCGGTCCTGCTCGACGATATCTTCAGCCGATACGACATCGACGCCGTCGTGCACTTTGCCAGTCTCAAATCCGTCGAGGAAAGCGTGCGCAAGCCGCTGGACTACTACGTCAACAACGTTGCCGGCACGCTTGGCCTGTGTCAGGCGATGGCCCGCAATAACGTATTCCGGCTGGTGTTCAGCTCGTCAGCCACAGTGTACGGGGAGCCGACGCGCACGCCGATTGCCGAAGATTTCGGCACCGGCAAACCGGTCAATCCCTATGGCCGCACCAAGCTCATGATCGAAGAGTTGCTGACGGATCTGTGCAACTCCGATCCGCGCTGGAGCGTTGGATTGTTGCGTTACTTCAACCCGATCGGCGCCCACGAAAGCGGAATGATCGGCGAAGACCCGAGCGGCCGCCCCAACAACCTGTTGCCCTGCCTGACCCAGGTTGCCATAGGCCGGATACCCGAACTCACGGTGTACGGCAGCGACTATCCCACCGTGGACGGAACCTGCGTGCGCGACTACATCCACGTGGTCGACCTGGCCATCGGTCACCTCAAGGCCCTGCAAGTGCTGCAGCACGACAATGGCATTCACTTCTGGAACCTCGGCACGGGCGTCGGCTACAGCGTGCTGCAGATCATCCACAGTTTCGAGGACATCACCGGCATCAGCATTCCGTACCGCTTCGCCCCTCGACGTCTCGGTGACATCGCCAAGTGCTGGGCCGATCCGGCCAAGGCGGGACGCGAACTGGGCTGGAGCGCGCAGCGCGGCCTGGAACAGATGATCACCGATAGCTGGCGCTGGCAGTCGTGCAATCCGCAGGGGTATCAATCGTCATTCAAGATTCCGGCACCCGTTGCGGTGAAGTGATGCCGATGCTCAAGGAATGTCTGCTGGTCGTGCTGTTTTCGGTTGCGCTGGCAAGCAACGCCGCGCAGGCGCCAGCGCCTGTACCGACCACCGGCCTCGTGTTGTGGCTGGACGCGGCCGACTCATCCGCGATGACCCTGGATGCGCAGAACCGGCTCCAGCGCTGGAGCGACAAATCCGGCAAGGCCAATGACGCGACGGTCGCTGACGCCAGCTCACCGCCACAGTGGATAGGAAACAGCCTCAATGGCCATGCGGTGGTGCGCTTCGACGGCAATTCGGGATTACTCGGCCGGGCCCTGCGCACGGCTAAAGGATCTGTGACCGTACTGATCGTGTCCCGGCGGTTGCCGGAACAGGCCGGAGTCGATCCCTGGCAACGCTTGTTCAGTTCACGCCCGCAGGCCGCCAGCAACGACAACGTGCTGCCGAATTTCGCGGTCAGCCTGGCGCAAACCGGGGAGTACGAGCCAACGGTTTCCGTGCTTGAACTGCACGACGTGCCGATCGGCCCCTACGGGGTCGGGCGCAATGCCGTCGGTCACTCGGAAAACTTTCGCGGCGACATCGCCGAAGTGCTGGTGTATGACCGTCCATTCGCCTCGCTCGCCGAGCGCCAGCGCGCCTTTCAATACCTGGCAGACAAATGGTCCGTGGCCATCCCCACGCATGCCGACACCTGGACCCGCGTCGGTCCATTGGGGACATTGCCGACGCGCATCAACGCCCAACTGCCCTTGTCCGATCAGGCCAATGCCGGTCAATGGGTGCTCAACACGAAGCTGTCCGACGAGTTCGATGGCACCACCCTCGACCGCACACGCTGGCACGTCAACAATGCTGTCGGGAATGAGTCACTGGGCCGCAAGCCGGCGCTGTTCACCGAGCGCAACGCCAGTGTCGGCAATGGCAACCTGAACATTGTCTTTCGCAGGGAAACCCTGCCGCAGAAATACGTCGAGCTCGGCTTCAAGGACTACACCTCAGCCATGGTGCGTACCCTTGAACGCGGCTTCTACGGGTACTACGAAGCGCGGGCCAAACCCATGAATTCCGCAGCGTCCAGCGCCTTCTGGCTGGCCTGGACGGGCATGACTGACAACGCCACCGAAATCGACATTTTTGAAATCGGCGGCAAGACCAAAAATGCGCTTTCAGACCGCGCCTACAACATGAACGCCCACCTCTGGGCCACACCGCACAGCACCGAACATATAGCCAACGGCAGCACCTGGACCAGTCCCTGGCGGCTGGCCGGCGACTTTCATGTCTACGGCTTCGACTGGCAGCCCGATACCCTGCGCTGGTACGTCGATGGTGTGCTGGTCAGAGAATCGAAGAACCATTATTTCTTTTTCCCCATGCAGATCGTCTTCGACAGCGAGGCCATGTGGAAATGGTTCGGCGTGGTCGACGATGCTGACCTGCCCTCCACTTTTGAAGTCGATTACATCCGCATGTGGCAACGCAATCCTTGACCCTCACACCAGGCCTGGGGCCAGACGATGAGCCGCCCCAACCGTCATAGCTTTCGCCTTGAGTCGATTTTCACTCGGCACAGTCGTCAGTTTTCAATTCGCGCGAACACCCCCGGAGCGCATGCACATGAACAACCGACGGCTGACAGAACTGGATTTGCTGCGCTTTCTTGCGGCGTTCGCGGTGGTGATCTTTCACTATGCGTTTCGCGGCTATGCGAGGGGTGAGATGTCGGTCATGCCCTATCCACTTTTGGCTGACGTTGCCAAATACGGGTATCTGGGCGTCGAACTGTTTTTCATGATCAGCGGATTCGTGATCCTGATGACCGCTTCGAGCAACAACCTCAAAGTGTTCTTCATTTCTCGGGTCATCCGCCTCTGCCCGGCGTTCTGGGTGTGCTGCACGATCACCTTTCTCATCACGCTGGCCATCGGGCAGCCACGATTTTCGGCCGATTTCTATCAATACCTGATCAACCTGACCTTTCTAGGCGACCTGCTCGGTGTGCCCCCCATAGACGGGGTCTACTGGTCTCTGTTCGTCGAAATAAAGTTCTACCTGATGATCGCCGTCCTGCTGGCTTTCAAGAAGATAGAGAAAATAGAAACCTTCCTCGTACTCTGGCTGCTGATCTCGGCCGCAGCGGAAGTCTTTGCTTTCGAAAAACTGCGCTCGGTCCTGATCACCGACTACGCGGCCTATTTCATCGCTGGCGCGACGTTCTACATCATCTGGGACAAGGGGTTTACCAAATCCCGTATTTCCCTGCTGGCAGCCGCGCAGGCATTGGCCAGCTTCAACGCGATCAAGTGGGCCGAGTCGATTGAACTGAAATATTCGACTGACTACGACTCCTTGATCATCTGCGGCGTCATTGCCCTGTTTTTCATGACCTTCCTTTTTATCGCGACGCATAAGACGTCAGCCGTGGGGAAGTTCGACTGGACAGCATTGGGCGCACTGACTTACCCGCTTTACCTGCTGCATCAAATGATCGGCTTCATGATCTTCAACATCGCTTATCCGACCATCAATCCACACGTGCTGCTCTGGGGCACCATCGCTTTGATGATAGGTGCGTCCCATGTCATCCATAAGGAAATAGAAACCCCGATGGCCAGACTGATGAAAAGATCCCTTTCGTCCTCCTTCAAGCGTCTCAGAGTTGGTTAGCCGGTAACGCAACAGGCTTGGCAATATCGGCAGATGAAAAAGAGGCGGGAGAGGCTTCGGTGAATACCGAAACCTCTCCCGCCTTTTTTTGTTTGTGGCGCAGAGCACCCGTTACAAGGACGATGAACGCTTCAACGTCTCGCTCGGTAACTCCTTGAACAATGCTCGATAACTGCTTGAAAAACGCCCCAAATGCCAGAACGACCAGTTCATCGCCACTTCCGCCACGGTGGTCTCCGCGGGCGAACGCTTGAGCAATTCGCGCCGCGCACTGTTGAGCCTGCGCAAGCGCAGCC
The DNA here is from genome assembly GCF_059424205.1 of Pseudomonas sp. GW456-12-1-14-TSB6. Taxonomy (NCBI): domain Bacteria; kingdom Pseudomonadati; phylum Pseudomonadota; class Gammaproteobacteria; order Pseudomonadales; family Pseudomonadaceae; genus Pseudomonas; species Pseudomonas sp. GW456-12-1-14-TSB6. Next base: position 176,891 of record NZ_JBWKZE010000001.1, on the reverse strand, counting down.
ATTGGCTTGGCGACATCCCCGTATAGGCCTTGAAGGTCTGCTGCAACTGGCGCAGGGAAACCCCGGCGACCCGCGATAATTCCAGCAGATTGAGGGTTTCTTCCGGCGAATCCGCCGCCCACTCGCCCACGCGTTTGAGGGTGATTCGCTCCTCGGCGCGACGCTGCAAACCGCCGCCGTCCAGACACACGCTCGCGTTGTCGAGGATGAACAGGCAGTCCTCCAATAGCTGCTGAGTCAGTGCCTCTTTACTCGGCAGATCAAGGGCTTGCGACAACTTCGTGAGAGTGGAGCTTAACCAGCGACTGAACAATCCGTTCTGCGCGCCATTGAGCGGTGCCATGAACAAACCCTCCAGCCGGGCCATGTCCAGTCCGTTGCGCTGGACGAATTCCGGGCCGAACACCACAGCGATTTCCTGGTAGTTCTCCGGGGTGATCCAGATGTTGCGGCTCTCTTCATTGAGCAGATACAGCGCGTTGTCGCTGCGATCGAAACAGAACGCCAGAGCCCCTTGCGGCGCGCTGAAATTCTGCTCGACCCGGGTGTTCATCTGTTCTTCGTAAACCTCCACTCCCTGCAAATCCAGATAGCGGATCTGCCCCGCGAAATGCCCTGGCGACATCTGCTGGTAATGCTGCACCCAACCCGGCGTGGCGCGGATTTGTTCGGTGACATCGGCGGTGTTGAACGCTTGAACCTGAAGCGGATTGCACGTCGTCATGGGGAACCTTGCGCACTCTTTTGGTGCACTTTGGTGCTGCTGAAAGTGGATAGATGGAACGGCAAGGCCCGCCCAAGATAGTCGTCAACGCGCCACAGGGGAAGCCTGCGAAAGATGAAATCGCGTTCCCCCGCGTCAACAAAACCAACGACGAGGTCTTTATGAATGCCCCTTTCGATCAGCTGTTCACATGGCTGAAAGATCACAAGATTACCGAAGTGGAATGCGTGGTCAGCGACCTGACCGGCATCGCCCGCGGCAAGATCGCACCGACCAACAAGTTCCTGCATGAGCGAGGCATGCGCCTGCCGGAAAGTGTGCTGCTGCAAACGGTAACCGGGGATTTTGTCGACGACGACATCTACTACGACCTGCTCGACCCGGCCGACATCGACATGGTCTGCAAGCCGGTGAGCGATGCGGTATACGTGATTCCGTGGGCCATCGAGCCGACCGCCATCGTCATCCACGACACCTTCGACAAGTTCGGCAACCCGATCGAACTGTCGCCGCGCAACGTGCTGAAGAAAGTCCTGCAGCTGTACACCGACAAAGGCTGGAAGCCGATCGTGGCGCCGGAAATGGAGTTCTACCTGACCCAGCGCTGCGAAGACCCGGACTTGCCATTGAAGGCACCGCTGGGCCGTTCCGGTCGCGCCGAAAGCGGTCGTCAGTCGTTCTCCATCGACGCCGCCAACGAGTTCGATCCGCTGTTCGAAGACGTCTACGACTGGTGCGAACTGCAAGGCCTGGACCTGGACACGCTGATCCACGAAGACGGCCCGGCGCAGATGGAAATCAACTTCCGCCACGGCGATGCACTGGATCTGGCCGACCAGATCACCGTGTTCAAACGCACCCTGCGTGAAGCGGCGCTCAAGCACAACGTCACCGCAACCTTCATGGCCAAGCCGATCGGCGATGAGCCCGGCAGCGCCATGCACCTGCACCAGAGCGTGGTCGAGATCGCCAGCGGCCAGCCGATTTTCGCCAATGCCGACGGCAGCATGAGCGACCTGTTCCGCCATCACATCGGCGGTCTGCAGAAGTACATCCCGAAGGTGCTGCCGATGTTCGCGCCGAACGTGAACTCGTTCCGCCGCTTCCTGCCGGACACCTCGGCACCGGTCAACGTCGAATGGGGCGAAGAAAACCGCACCGTCGGCCTGCGGGTGCCGACCTCCGGCCCTGAGGCGATGCGGGTTGAAAACCGTCTGCCCGGCGCCGACGCCAACCCGTATCTGGCCATCGCCGCGAGCCTGCTGTGCGGCTACATCGGCATGGTCGAAGGCATCGAACCGAGCGCCGCCGTCGAAGGCCGGGCTTACGAGCGCCGCAACCTGCGCCTGCCGATCACCATCGAAGAAGCCCTGACCCAGATGGAAGAGTGCGACACCGTCGCGCAATACCTGGGCAGCAAGTTCGTGCGCGGCTACGTCGCGGTGAAACGCGCCGAGCATGAAAACTTCAAGCGCGTGATCAGTTCCTGGGAGCGGGAGTTCCTGTTGCTGAGCGTGTAACCAAAATAAAAACAACCCAACCCAACGATCGTTCCCACGCTCTGCGTGGGAATGCAGCCCGGGACGCTCTGCGTCCCAAGAGCGGACGCGGAGCGTCCATTGAGGCATTCCCACGCGGAGCGTGGGAACGATCAGCATGGGAAGATCAATCGAAGAGGTGTCGATATGCGTCTGTTGAAATCCCTGATTCCCGCCACCCTGGCATTGGCATGCAGTGCCGGTGCCTTCGCCCAACCCCAGGTCAGCGTCTACAACTGGACCGATTACATTGGCGAAACCACCCTCGCCGACTTCCAGTCCTCCAGCGGGATCAAGGTGATCTATGACGTCTTCGACTCCAACGAAACCCTCGAAGGCAAACTGCTCGCCGGGCGTACCGGGTATGACGTGGTGGTGCCGTCCAACCACTTCCTCGCCCGTCAGGTAAAGGCCGGCGCCTTCCTCAAACTGGACCGCGCGCAACTGCCGAACTGGAAAAACCTCGACCCGAAACTGCTGGCCCTGCTTGAGAAAAACGACCCGGGCAACGAGCACTCGGTGCCATACCTGTGGGGCACCAACGGCATCGGCTACAACGTCGACAAGGTCAAGCAAGTGCTGGGCATCGACCACATCGATTCCTGGGCCGTGCTGTTCGAACCGGAGAACCTGAAGAAACTCACCCAGTGCGGCGTGTCGATGATGGACTCGGCCGATGAAGTGTTCCCGGCGATCCTCAACTACCTGGGCATGGACCCGCGCAGCGAGAAACCCGAGGACTACAAGAAGGCCGAAGAGAAACTGCTGAGCATCCGGCCGTACATCACTTATTTCCACTCCTCGAAATACGTGTCCGACCTGGCCAACGGCGACATCTGCGTGGCCTTCGGTTATTCCGGCGACGTGTTCCAGGCCGCCAACCGCGCCAAGGAAGCCAAGAACGGCGTGAACATCGCGTACTCGATTCCCAAGGAAGGCGCGAACCTGTGGTTCGACCTGCTGGCGATTCCCGCCGACGCCGGCAACACCAGGGAAGCTCACGCCTTCATCAATTACCTGCTCGATCCGCAAGTGATCGCCAAGGTCAGCGCCTCGGTCGGCTACGCCAACCCGAACCCGGCGGCCAAGCAATACATGGATCCGGAGCTGGTCAACAATCCCGAGGTCTATCCATCCCAGGAAGTCCTCGACAAGCTCTACATCTCCTCTACCCCGCCCCAGTCGATCATGCGTCTGATGACCCGGTCCTGGAGCAAAGTGAAGTCGAACAAATGAATCAGTACACCCAGGAACACGCCCGCTCCTATTACGCCGCGTCGGCCCGGGCCAGCACACCTTATCCGCAACTGGAGGGCGATCTGATCGCCGATGTCTGCGTGATCGGCGGCGGGTTCACCGGCGTCAACACGGCTATTGAACTGGCGCAGCGCGGGCTTTCGGTAATTCTGCTCGAAGCCCGGCGCATCGGCTGGGGCGCCAGCGGGCGCAATGGCGGGCAGCTGATTCGCGGGATCGGTCATGACGTCGAAGGCTTCGCCCGGCATGTCGGCAGCGAAGGCGTGCGCTACCTGCACCGGGCCGGGATCGACTCGGTGGAGCTGGTGCGCCAGCGCATCACCGACAACGCCATCGAGTGCGACCTGCGCTGGGGCTTCTGCGAGCTGGCCAACACCCCGGCGCAGTTCGAAGCCTTCAAGGCCGAGCAGGACAGCCTGGCGCAGTTGGGCTACCGCCATGAAACGCGGCTGGTTGCCCCTGAGCTGATTCGTCAGCAAGTGGTGAACGCGGGAGTCTACAAGGGCGGCCTGATCGACATGGGTTCAGGGCACTTGCATCCGCTGGATCTGGTGCAGGGTGAAGCGCGGCTGGCAGCGTCCCTCGGGGTGCGGATTTTCGAGCAGAGCCCGGTGCTGGAAATCCTCCACGGTTCGACCGTTCAAGTCCGCACCCGGAGCGGCAGCGTGCGCGCCGGCAGTCTCGTGCTCGGCTGCAACGCGCATCTGGACGAACTCGAACAGCAACTCAGCGGCAAGGTCCTGCCCGCCGGCAGCTACATCATCGCCACCGAACCGCTGTCGGCGGAACGCGCCGCCGAGCTGATTCCGCAGAACCTGGCGTTGTGCGACCAGAAAGTCGGCCTCGATTACTACCGGCTTTCGGCGGACCGGCGCTTGCTGTTCGGCGGTGCCTGCCATTATTCGGGACGGGATCCGGCAGACATCGCTGCCTACATGCGACCGAAGATGCTCAAGGTGTTCCCGCTACTGGCGGATGTGCGCATTGACTATCAATGGGGCGGCAAGATCGGCATCACCGCCAATCGCTTCCCGCAGGTCGGTCGATTGAAACAGCACCCGAATGTGTTCTACGCCCAGGGCTATTCCGGCCATGGCCTGAACGTCACCCACTGGTGCGCCAAGCTGCTGGGCGAAGCAATTCATGCCGGTCACAGTCAGGGCATGGACGTGTTCAGCAGCGTGCCGCACATGACCTTCCCCGGCGGCCCGGCGCTGCGTTCGCCACTGCTGGCACTGGGCATGTTCTGGTATCGCCTGCGGGAACTGCTGGGATGACGCTTCCCGGTTAAAGCGGCCTGCGCATTTGCTCTATCGCGAAGCACTTCTATATTGATGAAGTGCTTTTGCGTTCCTGACGCTCAGTGCCCAACACACCCTGGAGGTCATGGATGGAGTCGTCAGCCGCCGATCAACCGCGAGCGCCCGGCCAGGCGCCGGTCAAGACCCGCCGTTTCAGCATTTCGCTGGTGTGGATCGTGCCGATCGTCGCGGTGCTGGTGGGCCTCTCGCTGGTGGTGCACAACCTGATGCAGGAAGGCCCCACCATCACCGTCACCTTCAAGACCGGCAGCGGCCTGACCGCCAACAAGACCGAAGTCAAATACCGCAACGTGGTGATCGGCCAGGTCACGGACGTCGAGCTGAGCGACGACCAAAAAAGCGTCAACGCCACCATCAAACTGGCCAAGCAGGCCGAAACCTTCACCCGCGAAGACTCGCAGTTCTGGGTCGTCCGGCCGCGCATCGGTGCGGGCGGTGTCTCGGGCATCGACACGTTGCTGTCCGGTGACTACATCGGCGCCGACATCGGTCAGTCCAACTCGCGCTCGAAAAACTTCAAAGGCCTGGAGAATCCACCGCCGATCACCTACGGCGAGCCGGGTAAACGCTTCAACCTGCACGCCTCGGACCTCGGCTCGCTGGATATCGGCTCGCCGGTCTACTACCGCAAGATCCCGGTGGGCCAGGTGGTGGCCTACGCGCTGGATGCCGATGGCAAAGGAGTGAACATCGAGGTGTTCATCCATGCGCCGAACGACGCCTACGTCACGGAAAACACCCGGTTCTGGAACGCCAGCGGGATTGACGTCAACGTCGGCGCCAACGGCTTTGCGGTGAAAACCGAATCGCTGTCGACCTTGCTGGTGGGCGGCATCGCCTTCCGCGCGCCGGAGTACAGCCCCAACGATGTCGCCGCCGCCGAAGAAAGAACCTACGACCTGTTCGACGACCAGCAAACCGCCCTCGCCCCGCCCAACGGCAAGGCGCAATACCTGACCCTGCGTTTCGATCAGGCCCTGCGCGGGCTGAAAGTCGGCGCACCGGTGGAGTTTCTCGGCATCGAAATCGGCCGGGTAGTGAGCGTCAACCTGGACTTCGATCCGAAAAAACGCAGCTTCCCGCTCAACGTCGGCATCGTGATCTACCCGCAACGCCTCGGCCAGGCTCACGTCAAGATGCTCAAGGTACTCGAGCACAATCCAGACGACGAAGCCGCCGCCGTGCGCCTGATCGGCACCTTTATCGACAACGGTCTGCGCGCCCAGGCCCGCAGCGGCAACCTGCTGACCGGCCAGTTGTACATCGCGCTGGATTTCTTCCCCAAAGCCGAAAAAGTCGCGTTTGACCCCACCGCTCGCCCGATCAGCGTTCCGACCGTCCCCGGCAGCCTCGAACAGTTGCAGGAAAAACTCGAAGCGATGATCGACAAGCTCAACAAACTGCCGGTGGAACGGATTGCCGGCAACCTCGACAGCAACCTCGTGGAATTGCGCAAAGGCCTGACCCAGTTCAATGCCAGGACCCTGCCCGGCGTGCAGAACACCCTCGCCGACCTGAGCAAGACCCTGCAGTCGGCCAGTTCGACCCTGGCCGAAGACTCGCCGCAACGCGAACAACTGACCGAGACCCTCGACGAGCTCGGGCGCATGTCCCGTTCGCTGCGTGAGCTGTCCGATTATCTGGGCCGGCATCCGGAATCGTTGATTCGCGGCCGCCCCGACAACGCCCCGCCGCTGGACCTCAAAGGGCCGCCGCGCAATTGAGCACAGGAGCTGTCCCATGGCTTTAAAGCTGAAGTTCACCGTGCTAGCGATCGGTCTGCTGCTGGGCGCCTGTAAAAGCGCCCCGATCAGCTTTCACACCCTGACACCGACGCAACCGATGACCGGCCGCGCCGGCTCGGAAATCACCATCGAAGGCATCAGCGTGCCGCCGCAGGTCGACCGGCCACAAATCGTGATCCGCCAAGGCAACAGCGGCCTGGCGATTCTCGAGACCGAATGGTGGGGCGCCAGCCTCAGCGACGAATTGCGCAGCGCACTGGTGGATCAGCTCAGTAATGCCGGCGGCCCACGCAAAACCTCGGTGCGCATCGATGTGCAACGCTTCGATTCGATTCCCGGGCAATACGGGCTGATCGACGTCAAATGGCGCCTGCGCCAGGCCAACACCGGCGACGACGCGCTGCTCGCCTGTCGCTCGCTGCTGCAAACCCCGTCCGGGCCGAGCATTGACGATCTGGTGGCGGCCCAGCAGAACAACGTCAAACGTCTGGCCGCGTTGATCAGCCAGGCGTCCGCCGGCTCACGCGGCTGCCCGCCCGCCTCCTGATCGAAACCGCACTGCCTACAAGTCGAAACGATCCACCGCGCGGCGCCGCTCGTTGTCGTCGCGCACGTCGTAGTTGGCGGTTGTCTGGATATTGCTGTGGTGGGCGAGCTTCTGGGCAATCGACAGGTCATGCTCCTCGATCACCCGGGTGATGAACGAACGCCGGAAATCATGGGGCATGATCTTCACCCCGACCTGGGTGCCGCGCTGGCGGGCGATGTAATAGATCGCGTGCTTGGTGATGCGCTCGCGGGTGATGTGGCTGCCACGGCGAATGCGGTTGAACAGAAACGCGTCGTCGCTCTCGCCCTCCTTGAGTTCCGAACGACGAAACTCCAGCCAGGCATTCAGTTTGGCGAACGCCCAGGCCGGCGCGTACTTGATCAGCTGTTTGTTGCCCTTGGCGGTGACACACAGGCTGCGCTCGCTGAAATCCACCTGATTCAGGTCCAGATCCACCGACTCCGACTTGCGCATGCCGGTGCCGTACAACAGTGCAATCACCGCCGCATCGCGCAAACCTTGTGGCCGTGGATCGGCGGCGCAGACTTCCATCAATTCATGAATCAGCGTGCGCTTCAAATTGCGCCCCTGAGACAGTCGTGTGCCGGCAATGCCTTTGACCGAGCGCATTTTCAATAGATGTTCCTGGCTGATCAGGCTCATGCGCCAGGCTTCATTCATTACACCGCGAATGGCGTTTACATACAGCGAAGAAGTGTTCGGTGCGTAGTTGTCCGCGCGCAATGCAGCGACTAGCGCAACGACGTCATCCGGTTGCAGCCCGTGCCAGGGAATGTCCTCAAGGTTCACGTCTTCGAACCCGAGGCGGTCGGCAGCGTCCTGCAACACGTAACGCATGGTCAGTTGGCTGGAGGGCGCCAGGCGCGCCAGATAAACAGTCAGCGGATTGCTGTTGGAGGGTGAGGATTCAGTACTCGACAAGTCAATCAAACGAAACGGCCTTGAATAAGAAACAGTTCAACAAAACAACTAAAAACGGCAACAAAACTTAAATAAGACGGGACACTTCTGTAGGACTTTTCTACTAAAAACGCCGATGAACGGAAGAAGTCTGAACGGTGGCTGTATAAGTTTCAGATAGACGATTCGCCAACCGCTTTTTCATGTTCCTTTCACAAAAACGCGCATAACCTTAATTGCATCCAGTGGGCCCCGAATGGCTCACAACGTGCCGTCCGGGGACGCAAAAGTCAATCGGGCATTCCCCGGGCGGTACTTCAAACCCTTGAAAACACGTGTTTTTCAGACAATTGGCTGAAGGATGGCTGTCGCCCCGAGGTTCTTATGAGTCAAGCGTTTCTCCCGTTTTCCCGTCCCAGTATCGGTGAAGAAGAAATTGCCGCCGTCGAACAAGTATTGCGTTCGGGCTGGATCACCACCGGGCCGAAGAATCAGTCATTGGAAGAACACTTCGGCAACTATGTCGGTAGTCGGCATGCCGTGGCACTTTCCTCCGCCACCGGTGCCATGCATGTAACTTTACTGGCGCTGGGAGTCGGCCCCGGCGATGAAGTCATCACCCCGTCGCAGACCTGGGTGTCCACCGCCAACATGATTTCCCTGCTCGGCGCCACGCCGGTGTTCGTCGATGTCGACCGCGACACCCTGATGACCGACGCCGCGCGCATCGAAGCCGCCATCACCCCGCGCACCAAAGCGATCATTCCCGTGCATTACGCCGGCGCTGCGTTCGATCTCGACCCGCTCTACGCGCTGGCCGACAAGCATGGCATCGCCGTGATCGAAGACGCCGCCCACGCCGCTGGCACCCGCTACAAGGGTCGTCACGTCGGCTCGCAAGGCACCGCGATCTTCTCGTTCCACGCGATCAAGAACATGACCTGCGCCGAAGGCGCGATGTTCGTCACCGATGATGAAGCCTTGGCCAACCGCGTGCGCATGCTCAAGTTCCATGGCCTCGGTGTCGATGCCTACGACCGCCTGACCCACGGCCGCAAACCCCAGGCCCAGGTGATCGAGCCCGGTTTCAAATACAACCTGGCCGACATCAACGCCGCGATTGCCCTGGTGCAACTCGAGCGCCTGGACGCAATCAACACCCGCCGCACCGAGCTGGCCACGCAATACCTGCAAAAACTCGAAGGCCTGCCGGTGCAACCGCTGGCGGTGCCTGCCTACGCGCAAACCCACGCCTGGCACCTGTTCATCCTGCGTATCGACAGCGAACGCTGCGGCATCGACCGCGAAACCTTCATGAAGGGTTTGCAGGAGCAAGGTATCGGCACCGGCATCCACTTCATCGCCACCCACCTGCACACCTGGTATCGCCAGCGTGATCCGCACCTGTCCCTGCCCGATACCGAGTGGAACTCGGCACGGCTGTGCTCGATTCCCTTGTTTCCCGACATGACCGACCAGGATCTGGACCGGGTCGTCGGGGCCATTGAACACCTGATGGGGAAACGCCCGTGAGACCTTATCCGATTCATTGCGTGTCGATCGTCATCCCGGTCTACAACGAAGAAGACAGCCTGCCGGAACTGCTGCGCCGTACCCAGGCCGCCTGCCAGCAACTGCATCATGATTACGAAATCGTGCTGGTCGACGACGGCAGCCGCGACGCCTCCGCGCAACTGCTCGAGGACGCTGCCTCGGTCGATGACAGCCCGTTTGTGGCCGTCATCCTCAACCGCAACTACGGCCAGCACGCGGCGATCATGGCCGGTTTCGAACAGTGCAAGGGCGACGTGGTGATCACTCTCGACGCCGATCTGCAGAACCCGCCGGAAGAAATCCCGCGCCTGGTGGCCGAGGCTGAAAAAGGCTTTGACGTGGTCGGCACCGTACGCGGCAATCGCCAGGATTCGGCGCTGCGTCGCTACCCCTCGAAACTGATCAACCTCGCCGTGCAGCGCTCCACCGGCGTCGCGATGAGCGACTACGGCTGCATGCTCCGCGCCTACCGCCGCACGATCATCGACGCGATGCTCGCCTGCCGCGAACGCAGCACGTTCATTCCGATCCTGGCCAACAGCTTCGCCCGCCACACCACGGAAATCACCGTGGCCCACGCCGAGCGCGAACACGGCGATTCGAAATACAGCCCGATGCGTTTGATCAACCTGATGTTCGACCTGATCACTTGCATGACCACCACGCCCCTGCGCCTGCTGAGCATCGTCGGTTTCGCCATGGCCGGGCTCGGCGTGCTGTTCGCGGCGGCGCTGATCTTCATGCGCCTGGCCTTTGGTGCCGGATGGGCCGGCGATGGCCTGTTCGTACTGTTCGCCGTGCTGTTCGTGTTCACTGGCGGCCAGTTCATCGGCATGGGCCTGCTCGGCGAATACCTGGGCCGCATGTACAGCGACGTGCGCGCTCGTCCACGTTTCTTCATTGAAAAAGTCCTGCGCGGCCATCCCGCCACGCCGGCCCCCGCCATCACCGTTGACGGCCTCACTTCCAACTCCACGTCCGATCAGGTTCTCTCATGAGCGCAAAAACCGTTGTCTTCGCTTACCACGATATTGGCTGCGCCGGCATTCAAGCCCTGCTCGACAGTGGCTATGACATTGCGGCGGTATTCACCCATGCCGATGATCCCAAGGAGAACACCTTCTACGCCTCGGTTGCACAACTGTGCGCCAACAAAGGCATCGCGGTTCACGCACCGGAAGACGCCAACCATCCGCTGTGGATCGAGCGGATCGCCAAGCTCGACCCGGATTACATCTTCTCGTTCTACTACCGCAACCTGCTGAGCGAGCCGCTGCTGGCGCTGGCCAAAAAAGGCGCGTTCAACCTGCACGGCTCCCTGCTGCCGCGCTACCGTGGCCGCGCTCCGGCCAACTGGGTACTGGTCAACGGCGAAACCGAAACCGGCGTCACCCTGCACCGCATGGTCAAGCGCGCCGACGCCGGCGCCATCCTCGCCCAGCAACGCGTGGCCATCGAACGCAGCGACACAGCGCTGAGCCTGCACGGCAAACTGCGGATCACCGCCAGCGACCTGCTGCGCGATGCACTGCCCGCGATGTTGCACGGCAAACTGCGGGAAACCCCGCAGGACGAATCCCAGGCCACGGTATTCGGCCGTCGCACCCCGGCGGACGGCAAACTGGTCTGGGCGCAACCGGCCGAGCAACTGTTCAACCTGGTGCGGGCCGTGACTCAGCCTTACCCCGGCGCCTTTTGCGCCGTGGGCGAGCACAAGCTGATCGTGTGGAGCGCCGACGTGGTCAAGGGCAACGAAGGCCAGGCGCCGGGCCGGGTCATCAGTGTCGATCCGCTGCGCATCGCCTGCGGTGAAGACTCGCTGGTGATCAACGCCGGCCAGCGCAACGACAACGGCCTGTACCTGAGCGGCCCGCAACTGGCCAATGAACTCGGCCTGGTGGACGGTTCGCTGCTGCGCGGTGCCGAGTCCGGTCGTGGCCCGCGTCGCACGCGGGTGCTGATCCTTGGCGTCAACGGCTTCATCGGCAACCATTTGTCCGAGCGCCTGCTGCGTGACGAGCGCTACGAAGTCTATGGCCTGGACATCGGCTCCGACGCCATCGACCGTCTGCGCAGCCATCCGCGTTTTCACTTCGTCGAAGGTGACATCAGCATTCACTCGGAGTGGATCGAGTACCACATCAAGAAATGCGACGTGGTCCTGCCGCTGGTGGCCATCGCCACACCGATCGAATACACGCGCAATCCGCTGCGGGTGTTCGAGCTCGACTTCGAAGAAAACCTGAAACTGGTGCGCTACTGCGTCAAATACAACAAGCGCGTGATCTTCCCGTCGACCTCGGAAGTCTATGGCATGTGCCAGGACAAGCACTTTGACGAGGACCGCTCGAACCTGATCGTCGGCCCGATCAACAAGCAGCGCTGGATCTACTCGGTGTCCAAGCAACTGCTGGACCGGGTGATCTGGGCCTACGGCGCCAAGGGCCTGAACTTCACCCTGTTCCGTCCCTTCAACTGGATGGGCCCACGCCTGGATCGCCTCGATTCGGCGCGCATCGGTAGCTCGCGCGCCATCACCCAGTTGATCCTCAATCTGGTGGAAGGCACGCCGATTCGTCTGTTCGACGGCGGCGAGCAGAAACGCTGCTTCACCGACATCGCCGATGGCGTCGAGGCGCTGGCGCGGATCATCGATAACGACAACGACGTCTGCAACGGCCAGATCATCAACATCGGCAACCCGGACAACGAAGCGAGCATTCGCCAGTTGGGCGAAGAACTGCTGCGCCAGTTCGAGGCTCATCCGCTGCGTTCCAACTTCCCGCCGTTCGCCGGTTTCCGCGACGTGGAAAGCAAGGCGTTCTACGGCGCCGGTTACCAGGACGTCGAGCACCGCAAACCAAGCATCGCCAACGCCAAGCGCCTGCTGGACTGGACGCCGACCGTGGAAATGCGCGAGACCATCGGCAACACGCTGGATTTCTTCCTGCGTGAGGCCATGGCCGAAATCGAGAGCAAGCGTTGATGCAGGCCGGTTTGCGCATCGACGTCGACACCTTTCGCGGCACCCGTGAAGGCGTGCCGCGCTTGCTGGAAATCCTCGATGAAGCGCAGATCAAGGCGACGTTTTTCTTCAGTGTCGGCCCGGACAACATGGGCCGGCACCTGTGGCGCCTGATCCGCCCGCAGTTCCTGTGGAAGATGCTGCGCTCAAACGCCGCCGGCCTGTACGGCTGGGACATCCTGCTGGCGGGCACGGCCTGGCCGGGCAAGCCGATCGGCCGCGACCTGGGGCACCTGATGCGTCAGGCCCGGGCCGCCGGCCACGAAGTCGGTCTGCACGCCTGGGATCACCACGGTTGGCAGGTCAATGCCGGGCGCTGGAGCGATGCGCAACTGGTCGAGCAGATCCGTCAGGGCGTCGACACCTTGAGCGACATCCTCGGCGAAAAGGTCACGTGTTCGGCCGCCGCCGGTTGGCGTGCGGACGAACGTGTGATCGAGGCCAAACAGGCCTTCGGCTTTCGCTACAACAGCGATTGCCGTGGGCAACGGCTGTTTCGCCCATTGCTGTCTGACGGCTCGGTCGGTGCGCCGCAGATTCCGGTGGACCTGCCGACCTTCGATGAAGTGGTCGGGCCGAGCGTGGCGGCGAAGGATTTCAACGCCTTCATCCTCGACCGGTTCCGCCCGGACAACCTCAACGTCTACACCATTCACGCCGAAGTAGAAGGGATTCTGATGGCCGATGATTTTCGTCGACTGCTGGCCGAGGCACGCCAGCAAAACATTCACTTCCAACCGTTGGGCGATTTGCTGCCCGAGTTTCTCAACACCTTGCCCGTTGGCCGCGTGCACCGCGGAGCCCTCGAAGGCCGTGAAGGCTGGCTGGGAGTGCAAGGCGCATGAGCAAACGCTGGGCATTGCCGCTGTTGCTGGGGATTTTCCTGCTGGCCTATCTGTTGCCGTTGGGCAGCCACGGTTTGTGGATTCCCGATGAAACCCGTTATGCGCAAATCAGCCAGGAAATGCTGCTGAGCGGCAACTGGGTATCGCCGCATTTCATGAACCTGCGTTACTTCGAAAAACCGGCAGCCGGTTACTGGATGATCGCCCTCGGGCAGGCCGTGTTCGGCCAGAACCTGTTCGGCGTGCGGTTTGCCTCGGCCCTGAGCACCGGGTTGAGCGTGCTGCTGTGCTTCCTCATCGCCCGCCGTTTGTGGAACGACCCGCGCAAAAGCTTCGTCTGCGCCCTGCTCTACATGAGTTTCGTCATCGTCGCCGGCCAGGCCGGTTACGCCAACCTCGATCCGCAATTCACCTTCTGGGTCAACCTGAGTCTGGTGGCGCTGTGGTTTGCCCTCGACAGCCGTTCCAATGGTCAGCGGATCGCCGGCTGGGCGGTGCTGGGTCTGGCCTGCGGCATGGGGTTCATGACCAAGGGTTTTCTCGCCTGGTTGCTGCCGGTGCTGATCGCGTTGCCGTGGATGCTCTGGCAAAAACGCTGGAAGGAATTGCTGCTGTACGGCCCGGTGGCCATCGCGGTGGCGATCATCGTCAGCCTGCCGTGGATGCTGGCGGTGCACGGTCAGGAACCGGATTACTGGCGGTTCTTCTTCTGGCACGAGCACATCCGCCGCTTTGCCGGGGACGATGCCCAGCATGACGCGCCGTGGTGGTTCTATCTGCCGCTGCTGGTGGCGTTCAGTTTGCCGTGGGTCGGGATGCTACCGGTAGCGTTGAAGCAAGCGTGGCAGACCCGCCGCGAAACCGGCATCGCGTTTCTAGGCCTGTGGCTGTTGATGCCGCTGCTGTTCTTCAGCCTGAGCAACGGCAAGCTGCCGACCTACATCCTGCCGTGCCTGCTGCCGCTGGCGTTGCTGCTGGGCCACGCGCTGGCCGATCGCTTGCGTCTGGAGCAAGGCCGGGCGCTGGGCCTCAATGGTCTACTGAATCTGTTGCTGGGCATCGTCACGCTGATCGGGCTGGTTTACGTGCAGCTCAAGCGTCCGCTGTACGACCACGAATTGCACAGTCTGGTGCTGGTGTTCATCGCCCTGACCGGCTGGATCATCAGCAACCTGCTGCAAGCCTTCCGTCCGTTGCAATGCTGGGCGGCGCCGGCGGTGGGCAGTCTGCTGCTGATCGCATTGCTGCCGGCGGCACTGCCCAAATCGGTGGTGGCGAACAAGATGCCGGACCAGTTCGTCCTCGCCCACCAAGCGGAACTGGCGAGCGCCGCTCACCTGTTGAGCAACGACCTGGGCGCCGCGTCGGCCCTGTCCTGGCGCCTCAAACGCCCGCAGGTGGCGCTGTACAACACGATAGGCGAATTGAAATATGGCCTTGCCTATCCTGACGGCATCCAACAACGGGTCGATCCCGATCAGGTGCAGCAGTGGATGCGCCAAGCCCGCAAGACCGGTTCGGTCGGCGTGGTGATGCGGGTCAAGGGGCAAGACGAACTGGACGAACTCGACAGACTGCCCAAGGACGGCGTTCGTTATGAGCAGGGCAACCTGGTGATCATGATCCTGCCGCAGGAGGCGTCATGAGCCTGTGGTTGCTGCTGCTCGCCTGCCTGCTGACCTGCCTGGGCCAGGTCGCGCAGAAATTTGCCGTCGAGAGCTGGCGCGGCGCGAGCCTGTCGTGGTCGAGCAAATTGCGCTCGCCGTGGCTATGGCTGGCCCTGCTCGCCCTCGGCGCGGGCCTGCTGGTGTGGCTGCTGGTGTTGCAGCGCCTGCCGGTCAGCATCGCCTATCCGATGCTCAGCCTCAATTTCGTGATCATCACCCTGATCGCTCGCTTCGTATTCAGGGAGCCCGTCGACGCTCAGCACTGGTTCGGTGTGGTGCTGGTGATTGGTGGCGTGGCGCTGCTGGGGCAACAGTCATGAACCGGTGCCGTGGAATCTTCTTCGCCCTGGCCAGCGTGCTGCTGGTCAGCGTGGCGCAACTGAGCATGCGCTGGAGCATGACGCGCCTGCCCCGGCCGGATCAGTGGCTGGCCCTGCCCAGTGTCGACTCAGTCGCGCTGGTCGTGGTGCTGGCGGCGATCTTCGCCTATGCGCTGTCGATGCTCTGCTGGCTCGCCGCCCTGCGCGATCTGCCGCTGGGCCGGGCCTATTCGCTGCTGAGTATCAGCTACGCGCTGGTGTACCTGCTGGCGGCCAGTCTGCCGCTGTTCAACGAATCCTTCAGTTTCTCCAAATCACTGGGCGTGGCGCTGGTCATGCTCGGGGTCATCACCATCAACACTCGTCCGGCCCGTGCGCCCGAATTGAGGAGTTCGCCATGAAAATCACAGTGTTTGGTAGCGGTTATGTCGGCCTGGTGCAGGCCGCCGTGCTGGCCGAGGTCGGCCATGACGTGGTGTGCATGGACATCGACGAGAAAAAAGTCGAGCTGCTGCGCCAGGGTCATGTCAGCATCTTCGAGCCGGGGCTGGCCAGTCTGGTCCGCGAAGGCCTGGACGCCGGACGCCTGCAATTCACCTGCGATGAAAAACTCGCGGTGCAGCACGGCAAGGTCGCGTTCATTGCCGTTGGCACCCCGTCCAAAGAAGACGGCTCGGCCGATCTGCGTTACGTGCTGTCGGTGGGTGACGCGGTGGCCCGGCACCGTGAACAGCCACTGATTCTGGTGGAGAAATCCACCGTACCCGTCGGCACCGGCGACACCCTGCGCACGCACCTGGACAAAGCCCTGGTCAAGGCCGGGCGCCTGCTGCAGTTCGATATCGTGTCCAACCCGGAATTTCTCAAGGAAGGCTCGGCGGTCGCCGATTGCCGCCGGCCGGACCGGATCGTCATCGGTTGCGAGCGCGAAGAAGTGCGCGACGTGATGCGCGACCTGTACTCGCCGTTCAACCGCAACCACGACCGCATCATGTTCATGGACCTGCGCAGCGCCGAGCTGACCAAGTACGCCGCCAACTGCATGTTGGCGACCAAGATCAGCTTCATCAACCAGATCGCCGAACTGGCCGAACACCTGGGCGCGGATATCGAGTCGGTGCGCCAGGGCATCGGCGCCGACAGCCGTATCGGCTATCACTTCATCTACCCCGGTTGCGGTTACGGCGGTTCGTGCTTTCCCAAGGACATGCGCGCGCTGATTCACAGCGCCGAAGAGGCGCACTGCTCCAGCGACTTGCTGCAAGCGGTGGAAGCGATCAACCAGCGGCAAAAACACAAATTGTTCGAGCGCATCAACGCGTTCTACAAGGGCGAACTGCGCGGCAAAACCTTCGCCCTGTGGGGCCTGGCGTTCAAGCCGAACACCGACGACATGCGTGATGCGCCGAGCCGGGTCCTGCTCGAATCGCTGTGGGCCGCCGGCGCCAATGTGCGCGCGTTCGATCCGGAAGCGATGCAGGAAACCCAGCATCTGTACCCGGACGAATCGAAACTGATGCTGATGGGCACCCCGGAATCGGTACTTGCCGGTTCCGACGCGCTGATCATCTGCACCGAATGGCAGCAGTTCAAGGCGCCGGATTTCGACCTGATCCAGCAACGCCTCAAGGCTCCGGTGATCTTCGACGGCCGCAACCTGTACGACGCCGAACGCCTGGCCCGCAACGGCTTCCATTACTTCCCGATGGGCCGTGGCGAATCGCGCACCCTGCCGATTCCGTTGCAGCAATGGCCGCACGCTTCGGACGTGGCTTGATCGCGCTGTCTCCCGCCCGGCGCCGGCAGTCCCTGATCGCAGGGCTGCTGGCGTTTCTGCTGTTCATCGCCGGCGTGTACGGGCAGGCACCCATCGGTTTCGACTCGCGCTTCGTGTTGTTCGCCCAGGAAATGCTGCGCCACGGGCCCAGTGTATTTCCCACCACTTACGGTGAGCCGTACGCCGATTATTCGGCGCTGTCGACGCTGTTCATCTGGCTGTTGTCGTTGCCGTTCGGGACGGTCAACAGCTTGACGGCGTGGCTGCCGAGCGCTTTCGCCGGCGCGGTGATCGTGACGTTGATGTATCGCTTGCTCGCGCCCTCATCCGTGCGTTGGGCGGTGGTGAGCATCGCATTGCTGATGCTCACCAGCACCTTCATCACCGAGACTCGGGCGGTGTCGCAGGACCTGATGCTCGCCGCCGTGGCGTTTTCGGTGTTCTACCTCGGCTATGCCCACGACCATTTCGCTGCCGGTCGGCGCTGGCCGCTGGTGTTCCTTCTGTTGCTGCTGGGGTTCGGCATTCGGGGGCCGATCGGGCTGGTGGTGCCGAGCGGCATGCTCTGCAGTTACTACCTGCTGGATCGCCAGTGGTCGCGTCTGTTGACCTTCGGCGTGCTGGCTTCGCTGCTGCTGGCGGCCTGCGTGGGGCTGCTGTTGTGGCTGGCGGAGGTCAGCGGCGGGCCGGCGTTTCGGCAGGACGTGATCCGCATGCAGTTCATGGGGCGCATGGACGGCAGCGAAGGCGTCAGCGGTTCGCTGTATTACTTCACCAGTTCTCTGGGCAACTATGCGCTGGCGTATCCGCTGGCCTTGCTCGCGCTGGCGGCGGTGTGGCTGAGCAAGCCCCGGCAACGCGGCCCGGCCTTGCGCCTGGTGCAGTATTGCGCCGCGGCGGGATTGATCGTGATGGTCGGGCTGTCGATTCCCCAGGCGAAAAAGGCCCGCTATCTGCTGCCGATGCTGCCCATGGCGGCGATTATTGCGGCGTATCCGTTTCAGGTGTTGCATGGTCGGGTGTTTGCCTGGCTGCGCGTCGGCATGCAGGGATTGTGGTTGTTGATTCCTGGATTGTTGATCGTCTTGTTGTGGGTGGCGCAGCGACGGTTTCCCGAGTCGTTGACCGATCTGACGCTGATAATGATCGTGCTGGCATTGCTGCAACTGGCCGCGTTGTCGCGGTTGTGGCTGTCGCGCTGGCGAACCGAAATCCTCGCATTCAGCGCTGTTTTGGCGGTCTGGTCGGCGTACGCGCTGGTGTTCGAGCCGGTGGAGCGCCAGCTGTATGACACGCGAACCTTCAGCCAGGCGGCACTCGCGCGGATCCACGAGCAACCCGCGCCGCTGGTGCTGCACCGCATGGGCAAGGACGCCAAGGCAATCAAGTTCATGGTCAACGTCGATCAGGATCTGCAACCGCTGTTCACTGAAACCGCGCAAGCGCTCGAAGCGCTCAAGGGACCGGCGTGGCTGATGATGGATCGCAGCGACTATCAGGCCCTGCAAGGCACGCCGCTCGCTGCGCTGCAACCGGTGCTGAGCGGGCGTTTCGACAAAAACGATTATGTGTTGCTGGGGCTGGCGCCTTAACCTGCGCGACGTGATTTCGACAGGGACCGCTGACTGATGACCTTTACCGTGCGACAGGCCCTTGCAGCCGATGCCATCGCCCTCCCCGCCATCGAGCGTTCGGCCGCCGCGCTGTTTGGCCTCGACCCATCACTGGCCTGGCTGGCAGATGCCGCCGTGCCCCAGGCCTCGGCGCATTTACCGGCCATTGAACAGGGCGCACTGTGGGTCGCGCAAAACAACGACGGGCAACTTGCAGGTTTTTTAAGGGCGGTGACTGTCGACCAACAGTTGCACATTGAGGAACTGTCCGTCAGCCAACACTTTCAGGGCCGGGGCGTCGGTCGCAAGTTGCTGTTGGCGGCGATTGAACAGGCGCGTCTGTGGCAACTTCGGGCGGTGACGCTGACGACGTTTCGCGATCTGCCGTGGAATGCGCCGTTCTATCAACGCATGGGTTTTGCGCTATTGAACGCCGACGACAGCGACGCACGTCTGAACCATGTATTGCGCGATGAAATCGCTCACGGATTGCCCGGCGAGCGACGTTGCGCCATGCGTCTGATCCTTACGCCGTCGCCTTGAGATCGACCCCCAGCGCCTGGGCGAACGCCTTGACCAACGGACTGCGCACGGTGTTGTGCCGCAGGATCAGATTGAACGGCGTGTCGAAGTGGATCAGCTCCGGGCACACCGCACGAAACTGCCCGGCGGCCACCAGCGTGGCAGCGTAATGCTGCGGCAGAAAGCCCACGAAACGCCCGGTCTTGATCAACAATGCCACCGCTTCGACCTGGGTCGCCGAGGCGGAAAAACTGTCGTAGCGGGCGAAGTTGAGCTTGTCGCGATGGATCGCGTAGCGGTGGTTGATGCACTCGTAATCCTGCAGCACGTTGCCGCCCATCTGCTCCGCCGGCATCTCGAACAACGGGTGGCCGACAGCGCAGTAAGCCTGCGAGCGTTCTTCATAGAGCGGGTAATAATCGAACTCTTCACGCTTTTGATAAACCGGGACTATTCCGGCAACTAAGCGACCCTCGACCACGCCTCTTTCTACTTCATCCAACTGAGTCGCCTGAAGTTGAAACCTTACTTTCGGTGAATGTTCATTTATCTTTTTAAGCGCGGCAACTAACGGCGAATTATTGTCGCTGATCGTATTATCGATCACCCCCACTCCTAGATCGCCGATAAGTTCGTTCTGTGCCGAACTAAGCCGGTCACGAAAGTTGTCGACCGAAGCAAACAGATCAATCGACGCCTGATACACCAGACGCCCTTCTTCGGTCAGGTGAAACCCTTCGCGCCCCCGGGTACACAGGCGCATGCCGATGCGGATTTCCAGGTCGGAGATCTGCTTGCTGATCGCGGCCAGGCCCACGTTCAGCTCGTTTTGCGCCGCGCTGAAGCCGCCGGCCTCGACCACCGCCTTGAACACCTTGAGCAGTTTGAAATCCAGTCCGCTGAGGGCCAAAGGTGCCCGGTGAGCGGTTTTGACCGGTGGGTTTCCGGAATTGGAAAGTGGGGTTTCCATAATGCTGATTTACCTCTGGCGCAATGTTCAACAATCTGTGTCCAACAACAAAAACATCGCCGGCTAATAATAATGATCACAGAAAACCAGCCTTGGCAACCGCCAGAAAATCCCGAACATCAGTGCCAACTCACTGATCGCCAAACATTAAAAGCTGACACTTCGATCAGCTCTTGTCTCTTTGCAACTGCCCTCTTGAAAACTGCTTTGGCCTGATTCTGTCCGCTGCTGTTCGCTGAATAGCCAGCGCGATTTCAGGGCCCGGCACACCGATTTCAGTTCGCGTTACCGACGAGGAAAACAACCAATGTCTCAAACCACCGACCGTCTCTGGGGTGCCCGTTTCAAAAGCGGCCCGTCCGCAGCCCTGGCGGCCCTGTCCCGTTGCCCCGAGCGCTATTTCCGCCTGACGCCGTACGATCTGGCCGGCTCCAAGGCCCACGCCGGGGAACTGCAACGTGCCGGCCTGCTCGACGAGCAGGAAACCCGCACGATGATCGAAGCCCTGGACGGCATCGGTGCCGATTTCGCTGCCGGGCGCATCGCCCCGACGCTGGACGACGAAGACGTTCACACCTTCATCGAGCGCCTGCTGACCGAACGCCTCGGCGCGCTGGGCGGCAAGCTGCGCGCCGGCCGTTCACGCAACGACCAGACCGCCAACGACCTGCGCCTGTTCCTGCGTGATCACGTGCGCACCCTGGCCGTGGAAGTGCTGGCCCTGCAAACGGCGCTGGTGGATCAGGCCGAGCAGCACGTCGAAAGCATCTGCCCGGGCTTCACCCACTTGCAGCAGGCGCAACCGATCGTGTTCGCCCATCACCTGCTGGCCCACGCGCAATCGATGCTGCGCGACGTGCAACGCCTGGTGGACTGGGACGCGCGCACCTCGCTGTCGCCCCTCGGTGCCGCAGCCATGGCCGGTTCCGCAATCGCTCGCCAGCCGCAACAATCGGCCAGGGAAATGGGCTACGCCGGGGTCTGCGAAAACTCCATCGACGCCGTGGCCAGCCGTGATCACGTCGCCGAATTCCTGTTCATCGCCAGCATGCTCGGGATCAACATCTCGCGTCTGGCCGAAGAGTTCTGCCTGTGGTCGTCGCGCCAGTTCCGCTGGGTCGATCTGGACGACGCCTACGCCACCGGCAGCTCGATCATGCCGCAGAAGAAAAACCCCGACATCGCCGAACTGGCGCGGGGCAAGGCTGGGCGTCTGATCGGCAACCTGACCGGCCTGCTGTCGACGCTCAAATCCCTGCCGCTGTCGTACAACCGCGACCTGAGCGAAGACAAGAACGGCGTACTCGACAGCGTCGACACCTTGCTGCTGGTGCTGCCGGCCATGGCCGGAATGGTCGCGACCATGACCGTCAACGTCGAGGAACTGCGGCGTCAGGCGCCGCTGGGTTTCACCCTCGCCACTGAAGTCGCCGACTGGCTGGCGGTGCGCGGCGTGCCGTTCAAGGAGGCCCACGAAATCACCGGCGCGCTGGTGCAGGCCTGCGAAAAACACGACCTCGAATTGTGGGAAGCCTCGCCGGCGCTGCTGGCCGAGATCGACCCGCGCCTCACGGCAGACGTGCGAGACAGCCTGACCCTGGAAGCCGCCATCGCAGCACGCAGCGGCTGGGGCGGCACCGCACCGCAACAGGTGCGCGAGCAGATCGGCCGCCTGAAAACCGCCCTCGCCGCGCAGCAACAGTGGACCGAAAACTACCAGGGCTTCCGCCTCTAAGCCGGGTCCCCCTCCCATCGGGAGGGGGTTGATCGACAAGTACAGTGTACGGAGAAACACCATGAGCCAGACTCAGGCAGAACGACTCCAGGCGGAGCGCAAACTGGCGGAAAACCAGTTCGACATTACCCAGTACCAGCATGTGCCACGGCGTTATTACGGGCGGATCTTCTTCGCCACCGTGATCGTCATCGCCATCATCGGCCTGGTGCGGGCCTTCGCCGAAGGCAAGATCGAATGGTCGTACATCGGCCAGTTCCTCACCTCCGAAGCGATCATGTGGGGCCTGTTCAACACGATCATCATGGCCGTGCTGGCCATGGCGCTGGGCATCGTGTTCGGGGTGATCACCGCGATCATGCGCATGTCGGCCAACCCGATCCTGCGCTACGTGGCCGTGACCTACACCTGGCTGTTTCGCGGTACGCCGCTGATTCTGCAACTGCTGTTGTGGTTCAACCTGGCGCTGATCTTCCCCACCATCGGCATTCCCGGCCTGTTCGAACTCGACACCGTGAGCCTGATGACCCCGTTCGTGGCCGCCCTGCTCGGCTTGAGCATCAACCAGGGCGCCTACACCGCTGAAGTGGTGCGCGCCGGCCTGCTGTCGGTGGACACCGGCCAGTACGAAGCCGCCAAGTCCATCGGCATGCCGCGCTTGCAGGCGCTGCGCCGGATCATCCTGCCCCAGGCCATGCGGATCATCATTCCGCCGGTCGGTAACGAATTCATCGGCATGGTGAAAATGACCTCGCTGGCGAGCGTCATCCAGTACTCGGAACTGCTCTACAACGCCCAGAACATCTACTACGCCAACGCCCGGGTCATGGAGCTGCTGATCGTCGCCGGTATCTGGTACCTGGCCACCGTCACCGTCCTGTCCTTTGGTCAAAGCCGTCTGGAGCGTCGTTTCGCTCGCGGCGCCGGCAAGCGTTCTTGAGGAGTCGAACATGAGAAACATCGTCAAGGCCGTGAGCCTGAACAAATATTACGACCAGTACCACGCGCTCAAGGACATCAACATCGAGGTCGAGCAAGGCGAAGTGCTGTGCATCATCGGCCCGTCGGGCTCGGGCAAGAGCACCCTGCTGCGCTGCGTCAACCAGTTGGAAAAGATCGACAAGGGCGGCCTCTGGGTCGATGGCGAACTGGTCGGCTACCGCGTGGTCGGGCACAAGCTGCACGAACTCAACGAGTCGCAGATCGCCCGCCAGCGCCTGGCCACCGGCATGGTGTTCCAGCGCTTCAACCTGTTCCCGCACATGACCGTGCTGCAAAACATCATCGAAGGCCCGTGCCAGGTGCTCAAGCGTTCGCCCAAGGAGGCGCACGAAGAAGCCCTGGAGCTGCTGGCCCGGGTCGGCCTGGCCGACAAACGCAACAGCTACCCGATTGAACTGTCGGGCGGTCAGCAGCAACGGGTGGCGATTGCCCGCGCGCTGGCCATGCGACCCAAGCTGATGCTTTTCGATGAACCCACTTCGGCACTCGACCCGGAACTGGTCGGTGAGGTGCTGTCGGTGATGCGCGATCTGGCGCAGACCGGCATGACCATGATCGTCGTCACCCATGAACTGGGCTTCGCCCGGGAGGTTTCCAACCGCATGGTGTTCATGGACGGCGGGCAGATCGTGGAGGCTGGAAGCCCCGAAGAAATACTAATAAGTCCGCAAAACCCGCGCACCCAAAGCTTCATTTCTGCCGTTCGAACCTGAGGCCCCTTTGGCCTTCACAACACTCATAAGAGAACGTCCATGAAGAACTTCGTCATTCCAGCAGTACTCACCTCCCTCATGTCTTGCGGTGTCGCCGTGGCCGCCGAGTTGCCGGCCAGCATCAAGGAAAAAGGCGAGATCGTCGTCGCGATCATGCCCAACTATCCGCCGATGGATTTCAAGGACCCGGCCACCAACAAGCTCACCGGCCTTGACTACGACCTGGGCAACGCCCTGGCCGAACGCCTCGGGGTGAAGATCAAGTGGCAGGAGACCGGCTTCGAGCAAATGATCAACGCCCTGACCACCGACCGCGTGGACATGGTCCTGTCGGGCATGACCGACACCGCCGAGCGTCAGGCCAGCGTGACCTTCGTCGACTACTTCACCAGCGGCCCGCAGTTCTACACCTTGCAGAAGAACGCCGCGACCAACGAGATCATCGACCTGTGCGGCAAGAAAGTCGGCACCAGCCGCCGCACCACCTTCCCGGCGGAAATCGCCGAGTGGAGCAAGGCCAACTGTGAAGCCGCCGGGAAACCTGCGATCAACGTGATCGGCACCGAAGGCTCGGCTGACGCCCGTGCGCAACTGCGCCAGAGCCGCATCGATGCGGCAATGCAGGGCAGCGAAACCCTGTCGTACCTCAAGACCCAGGAAAAGGACATGTACAAAACGGTCGGCCAGCCGATCTCCGTGCAGTTCACCGGGTTGGGTGTGAGCAAGAAGAAGCCTGAGCTCAGTGAAGCGGTAAAAGTGGCGCTGCAGAGCATGGTGGATGACGGCAGCTACAACGCGATTCTGAAGAAGTGGGATCTGGAGCTGGGTGCGATCAAGGATGTGACCATTAACGCGGGCAAGTAAACCTTCGCCACGGATGCCCGGCTGCGATCTTTTGATTGATCGTTCCCACGCTCTGCGTGGGAATGCAGCCGGGGACGCTCTGCGTCCCGAACAAAGATCGCAGCCTTCGGCAGTTCCTACAGATGAGTATCGGAGCGCTGTGATGTCTTCATCACCCCAACCCACCTGGCCCGACCAGCACAAAGCCTGCCTCGCCCTGGCCTTCGACCTCGATGGCCCCACCGGCGATGCCATGCTTAACGGCTCGATCTGGCACAAACCCGAATACTTCGGCTTCGGCGGCTACGGCCCCTACCGCGCCCTGCCGCGCCTGCTGGATCTGCTCGACACCTTCAAGATCCCGACCACCTTCTTCGTCCCCGCCTGGGTCGTGGAAAACTGGCCGCAACAGTGCCAGGCCATCGTCGAGCGCGGTCATGAAGTCGCCTACCACGGCTACAAACACGAATCCTTCTACGCCCTGACGCTGGACCAGCAGCAGGCCGTGATGAACAAATCCCGCGACGTGTTCTGGCAATACCTGCACATCCGCGCCGAGGGCTTTCGCACCCCGTCCGGCGACTGGCGCGCCGAAACCCCGGCGATGCTGGCCGACAATGGCGTCATCTATTCCAGCAGCATGCGCGGCGACGATCGCCCGTATCTGGTCAACGTCCCCGGCCACGACACACCGCTGGTGGAGATCCCCGGCCGCTGGGAAATGGACGACTACGCCTCCCTCGCCTACACCCGCGCACCGAACTTCCCGTCCGGGCTCGACCGCACCGCCAGCTACGAGCTGACCCTCGACAACTGGCAACGCGAGTACGACGGCGCGATGGACGAAGGCCTGTGCCTGACCACCCTGTTCCACCCGAAAATCACCGGCAAACCGGGGCGCATCCTGTTGCTGGAGAAACTCTTCGAACACATGCGCCAACGCGATGACGTGTGGTTCGCCACCTGCCGCGACGTCGCCCGCTGGTGGCTGAAGGAGCATCACCATGGCTGACGCTGACAACCTCTGGCCCGCCGGCAAACGCTGCGCGGTGGTGCTGACCGTCGATTACAACGACATCCACGGCATTCTCACCCAGGCCCCGGAAGTCGCCGGGCGCGACAAGACGCTGTCGGTGTGGCGCTACGGCACGCAACGGGGCGTCGAACGTTTGCTCGGCCTGTTCAGGGAACTCGGAGTGCGCAGCAGCTGGTTCGTGCCCGGCATCGTTGCCGAAGAAAACCCGCAGCACATCGCCGCGATCCTGGCTGACGGCCATGAAGTCGCCAGCGCCGGCTACCGCCATCAGGATTACGACACGCTGGATCTGGCGGCGCAAAGCGCGGAAGTCGCCAAGGGCTGTGCGGCGCTGGAAGCACTTACCGGCGTGCATCCAACCGGCTTCCGGATTCCGGCGGGTAACGGCGCGCCGGGCTTCATCGAAGCCTTGAAAGATCACGGCATTCTCTGGTCTTCCTCATGGCGTGGCGATGACCTGCCGTTCTTGCACCCGACCGCGCCCGAAGTGGTCGAGTTGCCGCTGCATTACGAACTGGAAGACGAACCCTACTTCGCCTTCAACCTGAGCCCGGCCGTACCGCCGGCGCAATCGCGGATCGCCTCTTACAGCCACACCCTGGGCAACCTGCAAATGGACTTCGCCGGGTTCCACCGCTTCGGCCTGTGCTACGTGCTGCGCCTGCACCCGGAAATCATCGCCACACCGGGGCGCATCGGCGTGCTGCGGGAATTGCTGCAAGGCATTCAGCAGCATGACGACGTGTGGATCGCCACCGGCGCCGAAGTCGCGCAGTGGTGGGCGCAGACGGCGGTGCCGGTTGCGCAGGATCATCCGGCGTCGGTGTATGAGCGCCATTATCGGGACTACCTCGTATGACCGAACGCATGCAGCGGCTGGCGCAGTTTTGCGTCGAGACCCGCTTTGAAGACCTGCCGCCAGCGTTGGTGGAACAGGCCAAGCGGCACATTCTCGACACCTTCGGCGCAGCACTGGCCGGGGCCGACAGCGCGGTGGCGCTTCAGGCGCGGCAGGTGTTCGGCGCCGAACCCGGCACTGCGTTGGTCTGGGGTTCATCGTTGCGGGTCGGCGCGGGGCATGCGGCATTGCTCAACGGCATCGCCGCCCATGCGCTGGAGCTGGACGACACCGGCGGTTGCGATCACTCGGGCGCGGTGGTGCTTCCGGCGGTGATGGCGGCACTGTCGCTGGTGGATCGGCCGGTGGACGGTCGCGAGTTCATCACCGCCGTGGTGATCGGCTACGAAATCGGCCGGCGGGTGCTGGAGGCCTGCGGCAGTTATTCGGCGCACAACGGCGCCGGCTGGCATTCGACCGCCACTTGCGGCGTGTTCGGCGCGGCGGCGGCCTGTGCGCGGATCTTTGCGCTGGATGTCGGGCAAACCGTGTCGGCGCTGGGCATCGCCGGCAGTTTCAGCGGCGGGTTGTGGGCGTTCATCCATGACGGTTCGCAAAGCAAGAAACTGCACAGCGGCCGGGCGGCCGAGGGCGGTTTGCTCGCGGCGCGTTTTGCCCGTGAAGGCGTCAGCGGGCCGTCGGTATTGTTCGAGGATGTCTGGGGTGGTTTTCTCAAGACCCTGGCGCCAAGCAGCGCGCAACCGGATGCGCTGGATGCCGAATTGGGGCGTGTGTGGAAGCTCGCGCGCTGTTCGATCAAACCCTACGCCGCGTGTCGTGGCACCCATTCGGCCATCGATGCACTCGGCTTGTTGCTGGAGCAATTGCAGGTCGGCGCCGATCAGGTGGAAGACGTGCAGGTGAACCTGTGCGGGTTTCTGCTCGACATGTGCGGCGGCCGCGACACCCGCAGTCTGGCCGCCGCGCAAATGAGTCTGCCCTACGCCCTCGCCGCGCGACTGGTGCATGGTCATTGCCGCCTCGAGGCTTACGATGAGCAGCCGCGCAACGATCCGCAAATCACCCACTGGCTGACGCGCATTCGCCTTGAAGTGGATGAGCGACTGTCGGAGGATGGCGAGCCGCTGGTCATTCTTCGAACCCGCGACGGGCGTCAGGCGAGTCTGTGTGTCGAGGTGCCGCTGGGCGCGCCGGGCAATCCGCTGAGCGAGGCGGCGCTGGAGGAGAAGTTTTTCAGTCTGGCGCTGCGAGTCATTTCACCGGTCAAGGCCGAGCCGTTACTGGCGCAGCTGCGGCAACTGCAAACGCTGGATTCCGTGCGCGATCTCGAGCACCTGTTAACCGAATAAGGACATTTGATTTTCCGTGGCCACCTACTCGCTCGTTATCCGCCGCCTGATGATCGTCTCGCTGACCATCGTCGTCAGCCGCGCCATCACCAGTCCGTTGCTCACGCTGTTTCTGAGCAACAAGCTCGGCCTCAACCAACAGGATGTCGGGTTGTTGCTGGGCATCGCGGTGTTCATCGCCACCCTGCTCGCGCTGTACGGTGGCTACATCATCGACCGGCTGGAAAAGCGCCGGTTGCTGATTCTGGCGATGCTTTCCAGCGCCATCGGCTTCGTGCTGCTGACCTTCGCCAAAGACCTGTATCTGACGACCCTGACGCTGGTCATCACCGAAACCGCTTCGGCGCTGTTCCTGATCGGCTCCAAGGCGATCCTCAGTGAAAACCTGCCCATGGGCCAGCGGGCCAAGGCGTTTTCCCTGCGCTACACCCTGACCAACATCGGCTACGCCACTGGCCCGATGCTCGGCGTGGTGATCGCCGGGGTCTACCCGATTGCGCCGTTCCTGATTGCCGCTGGTATCGCTTTCGGCAGCATCTTCCTGATGATCGGGATTCCCAAGGATGCCAGCCCGGTCGCCGCCATCGGCCAGCCGCAAAGCTTCCTGAAAACCCTCATCACCCTGAAAAACGACCGCACGCTGATCATGTTCACCTGCGGCTGTCTGCTCAGCACCGTGGTTCACGGGCGTTTCACGTTGTACCTGTCGCAATACCTGCTGGTGGTCGAGGATTCGCAACGCGCGTTGCAAACCATGGCCGCCCTGCTCGCCTGCAACGCCATCGCGGTGATTCTGCTGCAGTACCAGATCGGCCGCTTCCTCAACCGGGAAAAACTGCGCTACTGGATCGCCGCCGGCACCAGCCTGTTCATCGTTGGATTGATCGGCTTCAGCCTGGCCGACAGCCTGGTGTCGTGGTGCATCGCGATGTTCATCTTCACCCTCGGCGAGATGATCATTTACCCGTCGGAATTTCTGTTCGTCGACACTTTGGCCCCGGAAGAACTGCGCGGCAGCTATTACGGCGCGCAGAACCTGGCGGCCCTCGGCGGCGCGCTGAGCCCGGTGATTTGCGGCTTTCTGCTGATGCATACGCCGGCGCCGACCATGTTCTACGCCCTCAGCGCACTGACGGCGATGGGCGGGTTTCTGTGTTTCATGAGTGGGCGGCGCGTGGCTTTACTTCACAAATAATGCACTGAAACTGCATTTATATGAATTTGTCAGCATCGAGATTGCTTGGCACACTGTGCGCGTTCCTCCCCCAATAGTTGGAACACTTCGAAGGACTTTCCGCGTTTACGGACAAGTCCTTTTTTTTGCCCTGAATTTCGCAAAGGATCGATTCTGCATGCTCGCTCGCTGGTTGCCCGCCGCCATCAACACCCGCCCCACCGAATGGAGCCGCGCCGCCATCGGCATGGCCCTGGGCACGTTGTTCAGTGTTTGGGCGTGCAGTCAGGTGTTCGGCATTGAAGTGGCCTACCACCTGATCGGCCCTCTGGGCGCTTCGGCGGTGCTGTTGTTCGCCGTATCGTCCGGCGCCCTCGCCCAGCCGTGGTCGATCATCGGCGGTTACCTGTGCGCGGGCGTCGTCGCGTTGCTGGTGGCCCACGTCCTCGGCCGAACCCTCGGCAGTGCGTGCCTCGCCGCAGGCATGGCGCTGATCCTGATGTGCTGGCTGCGCTGCCTGCACCCGCCGGCCGGCGCCGTCGCGTTGACCATGGTGCTGGCCGACCCGATGACCATCGCCATGGACTGGAAAGCCCTGGAACCGGTGATGCTCAGCGCCGCCTGCCTGCTGCTGGCCGCCCTGGCCTACAACAACCTCACCCGCATCCGCTACCCGAAACGCCCTGCCGAACCGGCGCCGGCCGTGGCGCCAGTGGATATTCAGGCCATCACGGCCGAGGATCTGAAACGGGCACTGGCCGATATGGAGGCGTTCATCGATGTCACGCCGGAGGATCTGGAACAGTTGATTCATAACAGTGAACTGCACGCCAAGCGGCGCAGCATTGGCCAGGTGTTCCGCTGAGTCCGGAGCCTGTACCTGTCAGCGTTGTCGATTGAAAAGAAGCCGCGATCCCGTGCATTTGGCCTAAGGTAAAAATGCAGACAGCCCGTGCACATATCCCCGTTGTACACGGCAAATTTGCACTGTTACGATCCGCTAACGCTCGCGCGCGAGCTTCTCGAATAAAGACAATAAAAGCAGGGAGTTAGTGATGACTGCTCAGGCTTCATCCCCGCGGACTTCGTCCATGGATGCCACGCCGCACGAAGTGCTGGCCGAGGTTCGCAATCACATCGGTCATCTGACCCTCAACCGCCCCGCCGGCCTCAATGCCCTGACCCTCGACATGGTGCGCCAGCTCCAGCAGCATCTGGACGCCTGGGCCGCCGATGCCGATATCCACGCGGTGGTGCTGCGCGGTGCCGGCGAAAAAGCCTTTTGCGCCGGTGGCGACATTCGCTCGCTCTACGACAGTTTCAAAAGCGGCGACACGCTGCACGAAGATTTCTTCGTCGAGGAATACGCCCTCGACCTGACGATCCACCACTACCGCAAACCGGTGCTGGCGCTGATGGACGGTTTCGTCCTCGGCGGCGGCATGGGCCTGGTGCAAGGCGCCGACCTGCGGGTGGTCACCGAGAAGAGCCGTCTGGCGATGCCGGAAGTGGCGATCGGTTATTTCCCGGATGTCGGTGGCAGTTATTTCCTGCCACGGATTCCCGGTGAACTGGGGATTTATCTGGGCGTCAGCGGCGTGCAGATCCGTGCGGCGGATGCGCTGTATTGCGGCCTCGCCGACTGGTATCTGGACAGCAGCAAACTCGGCATCCTCGACGAACAGCTCGATCACCTGGAGTGGCACGACACGCCGCTCAAAGACCTGCAAAACCTGCTGGCCCGCCACGCCGTGCAAACCCTGCCGGATGCGCCGCTCGAAGCCTTGCGCCCGGCCATCGACCACTTCTTCGCCTTGCCAGATGTGCCGAGCATCGTCGAGCAACTGCGCGCCGTGACCGTCGCCGACAGCCACGAATGGGCGACCACCACCGCCGACCTGCTGGAAACCCGCTCGCCGCTGGCCATGGGTGTGACCCTGGAAATGCTCCGTCGCGGCCGCCATCTGAGCCTGGAACACTGCTTCGCCCTCGAACTGCATCTGGATCGCCAGTGGTTCGAACGCGGCGACCTGATCGAAGGCGTGCGCGCCCTGCTGATCGACAAAGACAAATCACCACGCTGGAATCCGCCGACCCTGGCCGCGCTGCACGCCGAACAGGTCGCGAGTTTCTTCCACGGTTTCGCAGAGAGCGGGAGCTGAGCCATGCACGATCTCGAATTGACTGAAGACCAGGTCATGATCCGCGACATGGCCCGGGACTTTGCCCGTGGCGAAATCGCGCCCCACGCACAAGCCTGGGAAAAGGCCGGCTGGATCGATGACGCCCTGGTGGCAAAGATGGGCGAACTCGGCCTGTTGGGCATGGTGGTGCCGGAGGAATGGGGCGGCACTTACGTCGACTACGTGGCCTACGCGCTGGCGGTGGAAGAGATTTCCGCCGGTGACGGCGCCACCGGCGCGTTCATGAGCATCCACAACTCGGTGGGCTGCGGGCCGGTGCTCAACTATGGCAGCGAAGAACAGAAACAGACCTGGCTGGCGGATCTGGCCAGCGGCGCGGTGATCGGCTGCTTCTGCCTGACTGAGCCCCAGGCCGGCTCCGAAGCCCACAACCTGCGCACCCGCGCCGAACTGCGCGACGGGCAATGGGTGATCAACGGCGCCAAGCAATTTGTCAGCAACGGCAAGCGGGCGAAGCTGGCGATCGTGTTTGCGGTGACCGATCCGGATCTGGGCAAGCGTGGCATCTCGGCGTTTCTTGTGCCGACCGACACGCCGGGCTTCATCGTCGATCGCACCGAACACAAGATGGGCATCCGCGCTTCCGATACCTGCGCCGTGACGCTGAACAATTGCAGCATTCCTGAAGCCAATCTGCTGGGTGAACGCGGTAAAGGTTTGGCGATTGCCCTTTCCAACCTGGAAGGCGGACGTATCGGCATCGCGGCGCAAGCATTGGGCATCGCCCGTGCGGCGTTTGAAGCGGCGCTGGGTTACGCCCGTGATCGGGTGCAGTTCGGCAAGGCGATTGTCGACCACCAGAGCATCGCCAACCTGCTGGCGGACATGCAGATGCAGATCAACGCGGCGCGCTTGATGATCCTGCACGCTGCGCGGCTGCGCACGGCGGGCAAACCGTGTCTGTCGGAGGCTTCGCAGGCCAAGCTGTTTGCGTCGGAGATGGCTGAAAAGGTGTGTTCGTCAGCGATTCAGATTCATGGCGGGTATGGGTATCTGGAGGATTACCCGGTTGAGAAGTACTACCGGGATGCGCGGATTACCCAGATTTATGAGGGGTCGAGCGAGATACAGCGGATGGTGATTGCTCGGGAGTTGAAGAACTATCAGCTCTGACTGATCGCCCCCACGCAATGCGTGGGGGCGAACGCTATTACTTGCCCTGGAACTCGGCAGGTCGCTTGGCCACAAACGCCGCCATCCCTTCCTTCTGATCCTGCGTCGCAAACGCCGCATGGAACACCCGACGCTCGAAACGCACGCCTTCAGTCAGGTTCACTTCGAATGCACGATTTACGCTTTCCTTGACCATCATCGTAATCGGCAGCGATTTGCTGGCGATCACTGCAGCGACTTTCAGCGCCTCATCCAGCAACTCGGCACTCGGCACGATCCGCGCGACGATGCCGCAGCGCTCGGCTTCCACCGCGTCGATCATGCGACCGCTCAGGCACATTTCCATGGCCTTGGCCTTGCCCACCGCACGGGTCAGGCGCTGGGTGCCGCCCATGCCCGGCAGCACGCCGAGGTTGATTTCCGGCTGGCCGAATTTGGCGTTGTCGCCGGCCAGGATGAAGTCGCACATCAGCGCCAGTTCACAGCCACCGCCGAGGGCAAAACCGTTGACGGCGGCGATGATCGGCTTGCGGCGGTTGGCCACCCGATCGCTGTCGCTGAACAGGTCGTCCATGTAGATCTGCGGGTAGGTCAGATCAGCCATTTCCTTGATGTCGGCGCCGGCGGCAAAGGCTTTGGTCGAGCCGGTGATGACGATGCAGCCAATGTTCGCGTCAGCTTCAAAACCATCGAGCGCGCGGTTCACTTCGCTGACCAGTTGCGCATTCAGGGCATTCAGCGCCTGCGGGCGATTGAGGGTGATCAGGCCGACGCGGCCATGGGTTTCCAGCAAAATCGTTTCGTAACTCATGTGCAGATTCCTTCTCAAAGATTGCGCGAAATGACCATGCGCTGAATGTCGCTGGTGCCTTCGTAGATCTGGCAGACCCGCACATCGCGGTAGATGCGCTCCAGCGGGAAGTCGTTGAGGTAACCGTAACCGCCGAGGGTTTGCAAGGCCATGGAGCAGACCTTCTCGGCCATTTCCGAGGCAAACAGTTTGGCCATCGACGCTTCGACCAACGCCGGCTGACCGCTATCACGCAGGGCGGCGGCGTAATGCACCATCTGCCGCGCCACGGCGATCTGGGTCGCCATGTCCGCCAGACGGAAGGCCACGGCCTGATGCTCGATGATCGGCTTGCCGAAGGTGTCGCGTTCGCGGGCGTAATCGCGTGCCGCTTCGAACGCGGCGCGGGCCATGCCCACCGATTGCGAAGCGATACCGACACGGCCGCCTTCGAGGTTGGCCAGGGCGATCTTGTAGCCCTCGCCCTCCTCGCCCAACCGGTTGGCCACCGGCACTTTCACGTCTTCGAACAGAATCTGGCAGGTGTCCGAGGCGTGCTGGCCGAGCTTGTCCTCGATGCGGGCGACTTTGTAGCCCGGCGAATCGGTCGGCACGATGAAGGCGCTGATCCCGCGCTTGCCGGCACTCGGGTCGGTGACGGCAAACACGATCACGATCCCGGCGTTCTGTCCGGAGGTGATGAACTGTTTGCAGCCGTTGAGCACGTAGTGATCGCCTTCAAGGCGTGCACGGGTTTTCAGGCTGCTGGCGTCGGAGCCAGCTTGCGGTTCGGTCAACGCGAACGCACCGAGCATCTCGCCGCTGGCCAGCGGTTTGAGGAATCGCTCGCGCTGGTCGTCGTTGCCGAACTTGAGGATCGGCACGCAACCCACCGAGTTGTGCACGCTCATGATCGTCGAGCAGGCGCCGTCGCCGGCGGCGATTTCTTCCAGGGCCATGGCGTAAGCCAGGTAACCGGTGTCGCAACCGCCCCACTGCTCCGGCACCAGCATGCCGAAGAAGCCCAGCCCGGCCATTTCACCGATGGCTTCTTTCGGAAAGCGGTGCTCGCGATCCCACTCGGCGGCAAACGGTTTGAGCCGTTCCTCGGCAAACTGCCGGGCCATGTCGCGGATTTGTTGTTGGTCGTCATTGGGAATCATGGCAAATCCTTAACTCGGGTTCAGACGCACTCGACAGCCATCGCCGTGGCCTCACCGCCACCGATACAGATCGCCGCGACGCCGCGTTTCAGGCCTTTCTGGCGCAGGGCCGAGAGCAAGGTCACCAGAATCCGCGCGCCGGACGCACCGATCGGGTGGCCCAGGGCGCAGGCGCCGCCGTGGATGTTGAGCTTGTCGTGAGGGATTTCCAGGTGGGTCATCGCCGCCATGCCGACCACGGCAAAGGCTTCGTTGACCTCAAACAGATCGACCTGATCCAGCGACCAGCCGGTTTTCTTCATCAGCTTCTTGATCGCACCAATCGGCGCCACCGGGAACAGGCCCGGAGTATCGGCAAACGCCGCATGGCCGTGAATCACCGCCAGCGGTTTCAGACCTTGTTGCTGCGCTTGCGACTGGCGCATCAGCACCAGTGCGGCGGCGCCGTCGGAGATCGAGCTGGAGTTGGCCGCAGTTACCGTACCGCCCTCGCGGAACGCCGGTTTCAGCGAAGCGATCTTGTCCAGTTTGGCCTTCGGTGGCTGCTCATCGTTGCTGATCACAACCTGTTCCTTGCCGACGGTCACTGTCAGCGGAACGATTTCAGCCTTGAAGCTGCCGTCCTTGATCGCCTGCTGGGCGCGGGTGGTCGAGGCGATGGCAAAGGCGTCCTGCGCTTCACGGCTGAAGTCGTTGGTTTCGGCGCAATCCTCGGCGAAGGTGCCCATCAGGCGACCCTTGTCGTAGGCGTCTTCGAGGCCGTCGAGGAACATCGAATCCAGCACCCGGCCGTGGCCCATGCGGTAACCGGCGCGGGCGCGATCCAGCAGGTACGGCGCGTTGGACATGCTTTCCATGCCGCCGGCGATCACCACATCGGCACTGCCGGCCAGCAGCATGTCGTGGGCCAGGATGGTGGTTTCCATGCCCGAGCCGCACATCTTGTTGACGGTGGTGCAGCGGGTGGACTTGTCCAGTCCGGCGCCCAGCGCAGCCTGACGCGCAGGTGCCTGACCGAGACCGGCCGGCAACACGCAGCCGAACAGCACTTCATCGACCGCATCGGCGGCGACACCGGCGCGTTCAACCGCAGCCTTGATTGCAGCTGCGCCCAGTTGCGGCGCGGTCAAGCTTTTCAGTTCGCCCTGAAAACCGCCCATCGGGGTGCGGACGGCGCTGACGATGACAATCGGATCATTGGAGATGGTCATGGGAAATCCTCCTTACTTGGCGGCCATGCGCAAGGCACCGTCGAGACGGATCACCTCGCCGTTGAGCATGCTGTTTTCAATGATATGCCGCACCAGCGCGGCGTATTCGGCAGGTTTGCCCAGACGCGGCGGGAACGGTACGCCGGCGGCCAGCGAGTCGCGCACTTCCGGGGTCATGCCGGCCATCATCGGGGTTTCGAAAATGCCCGGGGCGATGGTCATCACGCGAATGCCGAAGCGCGCCAGCTCACGGGCCGCAGGCAGGGTCAGGCTGGCGATGGCGCCTTTGGACGCCGAATACGCGGCCTGACCGATCTGGCCGTCGAACGCAGCGACCGAGGCGGTGTTGATGATCACACCGCGCTCGCCGTCAGCGTTGGCTTGGCTTTCAGCAATCGCGGCTGCCGCCAGACGCAACATGTTGAAGCTGCCGATCAGGTTGACGTTGATCACCTGCGCGAAACTGGACAAGGCGTGCGGGCCGTTCTTGCCGAGGATCTTCTCGCCGCGAACGATGCCAGCGCAGTTCACCAGACCATTCAGACTACCGAAGGCTTTAACGGTCGCCTGCACGGCGGCTTCGGCGGCGGCTTCGTTGCTGATGTCGGCCACCACGCTCTGCGCCCCCAGGCGCTGGGCCTGAGCAGCGACGGCATCGGCGTTCATGTCCACCAGCATCACTTTGGCGCCGGCGCTCACCAGCAATTCAGCGGTGGCGGCACCCAGGCCGGATGCGCCGCCGGTGACGATAAAAACCTTGTTCTCGATCTGCATGACTGACTTCCTGATTCAAGCTGAAACGTTGTGCGCCGCGGCCTCTTGAGCCTTGGCGATTTCCTGGTTGCGCAAGATAAAGCGCTGCAATTTGCCGCTCGGGGTTTTCGGCAACTCGCTGACAAATTCGATTTCACGGGGGTACGAATGCGCGGCCAGACGTTTGCGCACGTGTTGCCGCAGTTCTTCGGCCAGCGCCGGTTCGGCACGGTATTGCGGGTTGAGCACGACGAAGGCTTTGACCAGTTCAGTACGCTCCGGATCGGGCTTGCCGACCACTGCCGCTTCAACGACGGCTGGGTGTTCGATCAGTGCACTTTCCACGTCGAACGGGCCGACCCGGTAACCGGACGTGGTGATCACGTCATCGCTGCGGCCGACGAAGCTGATGCTGCCGTCCGGGTTCCACTCGACGGTGTCGCCGCTCAGGTAGTAATTGCCGACGAAGGCTTTGGTCGGCGCGCCTTCGTAACCGGCGAACCAGCACATCGGCGACTGTGTGCGGTCGATGGCGAGGATGCCGGGCTGGCCGACGCCGAGTTCATTATTCTGCTCGTCGAGCACCACGATGCGATGGCCCGGCGAAGCAAAACCGGCAGCGCCGAGGTGGATCGGGTGTTCGAGGCCGTGGTGGTTGCACAGGACCATGCCCAGTTCGGTCTGGCCGTAGTGGTCGTGAATGACCACGCCGAGGTTGTCGGCGAACCAGCGAATCACTTCCGGGTTCAACGGCTCACCGGCGCTGCTGACGATGCGCAGCTTGCCCTTGATCGATCTGGCGAACTCATCGCCACCGGCAATCAACAGGCGATACGCAGTGGGCGAACCGGTGAGGTTGGTGATCCCGTACTTGTTGATCACCCGGCAGGTGCTTTCGAGGGTGAACGGGCCATCGTAGAAGGTGATCGGATGGCCCATCGACAACGGGCCGGTCACGCCAAAATAGATGCCGTAGGCCCAGCCTGGATCGGCGACGTTCCAGAACGCATCTTCCGGGCGCAGGTCCACGGCGTCACGGGTGTAACTCTGGAACGCGACGATGGCCTTGAGCGGCACCGACAGCGCTTTCGACGGGCCGGTGGTGCCCGAGGTGAACATCAGCAGGAACGGGTCTTCGCCGGTCAGCATCAGCGGTTCGCAGACATTGGAATGGTTGGGCAGCTCGGCCCAGAAACTGAAATCGCCACGGACGATGCCCTGGCCTTTCGGGCCGCCGACAGTGACCAGGGTCGGGCAGTCGGCGACTTCGCTGAGTTTTGGCCGGTTGGCGGCGTCAGTGACCACGACTTTGGCGCCGGAACTGTTCAGGCGATGTTCGAGGGCTTTGGGGCCGAACGCGGTGAACAGCGGTTGATACACCGCGCCGATGCGCCAGGTGGCGAACACGGTGATCAGCAATTCGATATTGCGTGGCAGCAGGCCGGCGACCTTGTCGCCCTTCTGCACGCCCTGGGCGAGAAGGAAATTGGCGAAACGCGCGGCTTTGTCCTGCAGGTCGCTGAAAGTGTACGTCGCACTGGCGCCGTCGCGGCCTTCCCAGAACAGCGCGATGCGCCCCGGCAAGGCGTGGCGGTCACAACATTCGACGCAGGCGTTGAGCGCCTCGAGCGTGCCGCTGAGCGCGGCATCCACGGTGTGCTGATAATCAAACTGTGCGGTGGCAGACAAGTAATCGCGCATTGCCAGAATCCCTCTGTTCTTATTAGGTTGGGGAACCGTAAACAACAGAGGAATACTCGCGCCGCACGCCGGCTGCGGCAATGGTCAAAGCCCTCAAAGTGGATGACTGGTTTGGCCAAGATTCCGGTTGCAACTGATCGTTCCCACGCTCTGCGTGGGAATGCAGCCCGGGACGCTCCGCGTCCCCTCCAGAGCTGGAACGCGGAGCGTCCCTTGAGGCATTCCCACGCAGAGCGTGGGAACGAGAGTCGGTGGTGAGCAGCGAGCGTCAGCGGTGGATCAGACCGCCTCGTTGAGGATCAAGCTGCGATAGTGCCCCGGATTAGTCCCCGACCACTTGCGAAACGCCTTGTAGAACGAGCTGGCATCGGCAAAGCCCAGCCGCGTGGCGATGTCGGCAAAACTGATCGAAGGTTCCGCCAGCCAGGTGATCGCCAGCTCTTTGCGCACGCTATCCTTCAGGCCCTGATAGGTCTGCCCTTCTTCAGCCAGACGCCGGCGCAGGGTCGAGGCCGACATGCACAACTGCTGGGCCAGCGCGTCGGTTTCCGGCCACTGTTCGGCGGGCAACTGCCGCAGATCCTGCTTGATCCGGCTGGCAAGGCTTTCCGGGTCGCGATACTTCACCAGAATGTTGGCCGGGGCATGGGCCAGAAAGCGTTTCAACTCCTCGGCGCTGCGCTTGATCGGCAGATCCAGCACATCGGCGGCGAAGATCATCCGCGTGCGCGGCCGGTCGAAACGCAGGTTTTCCGAGAACATCACCCGATAGTCATCGCAAAAATCCGGCGCCGGGCAGCGCAGCTCGATGGCCAGGATCGGAATTCGCCGCCCCGCCAGCCAGCACGCCACGCCGTGGACGATCATCCAGTAGGTGAAATAGGTGAAGGCGCGGCGCGGTTCCGGGTCGTCTTCCAGCAGCACGATTTCCGCCAGACTCTGCTGGTGCACCAGTTGCGCCGGCATGCGCTCGAGCATCAGCGACAGAAAATTCAGACCGCTGCCCAACCCGGCCGCCAGGTTCGGCTGGGCCATCGCGCTGCGGCAGAGGAATTCGAGGCTGCCGGATTTCAGCTTGCGCGGGTCCATGCCAAAGAATTCGTCATCGCCGCGCCGCGCCAACAGGCGCCACAACCGCGCGTACTGGCTGGCCGGCACACGGGCGTCATCGGTGGGCAGCAACGCCGGATCGATCCCGACCTTGCTCAAGACTTCTTCCGTGGCCACGCCAGGGGCACAACTTTGCAGCAGTGCTTCGCGCACCAGTTGAATGGCGATGGTGTCTTTTTCCGACATGGAACCCGCTGAGTCCTGTTGTTGTTCGAGTGGCGGGCATCTTAGCGCAGCTGGCTGGGCGGCGTGGATGTTCAGACTCGTTCAGCTGAGGTTCAGCTAAATGTCAATGAATGCCATGTGAGAATGACTTTCATTATGTTACAACTTGTAACCTCATTTCGTTACACAGTGGCCGCCGAATGCTCGTTCCCTTTTTGATCATGTTGCGCGAAGGCATCGAAGCCGCGCTGATCGTTGGCATCATCGCCAGCTACCTGCAACAGACCGGCCGTGGCCAGTGGATGCCGGCGGTGTGGATCGGGGTGTTTCTCGCGGCTGCGCTGGCGTTGCTGGTCGGCGGTGGCCTGGAGCTGGTCAGTGCCGAATTCCCGCAAAAGCAGCAGGAACTGTTCGAAGGCGTGGTCGGGCTGGTGGCCGTGGGCATTCTCAGTTCGATGGTGTTCTGGATGCGCAAGGTGGCGCGTTCGATCAAGCATTCGCTGCAAGCCTCCCTCGACCATGCACTGACCGCTTCGAAGCATCAGGTCATCGCGCTGATCGCCATGGTGTTTTTCGCCGTGGCCCGGGAAGGTCTGGAAACCGTGTTCTTCCTGCTGGCCGTGTTCCAGCAGAGCGAAGGCCCGGCCGCACCGATCGGCGCCCTGCTCGGCCTGATTCTGGCGATCATCGTCGGCTTCCTGATCTACAGCGGCAGCATGCGCCTGAACCTGTCGGCGTTCTTCCGCTGGACCGGGCTGTTCATCCTCGTGGTCGCCGCCGGGATTCTCGCCAACTCGGTGCAGGCCCTGCATGAAGCCGGGGTGTGGAACCACCTGCAAACCGTGCTCTTCGACTTCAGCGCGACGCTGCCGATGGACGGCCCGCTGGGCTCGGTGCTGGCCGGCATGTTCGGTTATCAGGATGCACCAACCGTCAGCACCCTCGGCGCGTACCTGATTTATCTGCTGGTGGCGCTGGTCATGTTCTTCATGCCGGCGCCCAAGCCTGCTGCCCAATCGTCTTCCGTTTCCAGCCAATAAGGGCCTTCATGTCAAAGCCTAAAATTCCTCAGGCCTCGCCTCCCCGCGCCTTGCGCTGGGCGGTGGCCGGTTCGGTGGTCGTGATGATCGCCGCCGGTGGCCTGTTCTACTACGCCTCGAAACTGGCCGCCGCCAAACGTCAGCACAACCGTGACGAAGTGGTGGTCAACATCCATCCCCACAGTTGCGAGCCGAACGCCCTGACCGTGCCGGCCGGTCGCGCCAGTTTCCGCATCGTCAACCGCTCCGACCGGGCGGTGGAGTGGGAAATTCTCGACGGCGTGCTGGTGATCGAAGAGCGCGAGAACATCGCGCCGGGCCTGAGCCAGGTGATCAACGCCAACCTGCAACCCGGCGACTACGCCATCACCTGTGGCCTGCTGAGCAACCCGCGCGGCACCCTGCACGTGACGCCAACCGCCGCTTCCGATGCCGCCGCCAAGGCCAAGCCATCGATGGTTGCCTTCGTCGGGCCGCTGTCGGAGTTCCGCGTCTACCTGGCCAGCCAGGGCAGCGCGCTGATCAAAGCCGTGACGGCGCTGAATCAAGCCATCGACAGCGGCGATCTGGCCCAGGCCCAGGCGTTGTATTTGCCGGCCCGCGCCGCGTATCAGCGTCTGGCCCCCGCCGCGCAACGCCTGGCGGAGCTGGACAACAGCATCAACGCCCGCGCCGATTACTTCGAAAAGCGCGAGCAGGATCCGGCCTTCGTCGGTTTCCACCGCCTCGAATACGCGCTGTTCCAGCAACGCAAACTCGACGGGCTGACACCGATTGCCCAGGGCTTGCTCGACAACGTCACCACGCTGAAACAACAGCTGCTGGCCCAGTCGCTGCCGCCGGAGCAACTGGTGGAAATCGTCGTGCGCAACCTCAACACCCTCGCCGACGTGCGCGCCGCCAGCGGCGAAGAGGAACGCTACAGCCACAGCGATCTCAACGGCTTCGCGGCCAATCAGGAAACCGCGCACAAAGTCGTCGAACTGCTGCGCCCGCTGCTGAGCAAATCCGCCGCCGACCTGCTGCCGAAAATCGACAGCGCGCTGGCTGATTTCGATACCACGCTGAACGGCTTCAAGGTCAAGGACGGCTACGCCAGTTACGACACCGTCAACGGTGAGCAACGCAAGCAGATCGCCGACAAGGCCAAGGCTCTGGCCGACGCCCTCGACGCCATTGATCCCGCCCTCGGCCTCTCGGGCCTGTAAGCAGAAGACAAATACCGATGAACGATTCCGAACACTTCAACCTGCAACGTCGCCGCGTACTGATGGGCATGGGTGCCGCCGGTGTCGCACTGGCCGGCACAGCTTTGAGCTGCCCGGCGATGGCCGCCGCGCCTGCGCAAGTCACCGAAGCGCCGAGCAGCGACAAGACCCAGGATCACCACGATTTCCATGGCGTGCACCAGACTGGCATCGTCACCCCGCGTCCGGCGGCCGGCATGCTGGTGGCGTTCGATGTGCTGGCCAGCGACCGTGAAGACCTCGAACGCCTGTTTCGCACCCTCAACGAGCGCATCGCATTCCTGATGAAGGGCGGCCCGGTGGCGCAGATCGATCCGAAGCTGCCGCCGCCGGATTCCGGCATCCTCGGCCCGGTGGTGACGCCGGACAACCTGACCATCACCGTGTCCGTCGGCGAATCGTTGTTCGATGAGCGCTTCGGCCTCGCGTCCGCCAAACCCAAGCGTCTGGTGCGCATGGTCGGTTTCCCCAACGATGCGCTGGAAGCCGATTGCTGCCACGGCGATTTGAGCCTGCAGTTCTGCTCCAACACCGCCGACACCAACATCCACGCCTTGCGCGACATCGTGAAGAACCTGCCGGACCTGCTGCTGGTGCGCTGGAAACAGGAAGGCAGCGTGCCGCCGCAAGCGCCGGCCAAGCCCGGTGTGCCGGCGCAATCGGCGCGTAACTTCCTCGGTTTCCGCGACGGCTCGGCCAACCCGGATTCCAACGACGGCAAAGCCATGGATCGCATTGTCTGGGTGCAACCGGGCAGCGACGAACCGGCCTGGGCGGCCCACGGCAGTTATCAGGCGGTGCGGATCATCCGCAACTTCGTCGAACGCTGGGACCGCACGCCGTTGCAGGAACAGGAAAGCATCATCGGCCGGGTGAAAACCACCGGCGCGCCGATGGGCGCCAGCCATGAAACCGAAGTCCCGGATTACAGCAAGGACCCGGAAGGCAAGCTGACCAAGCTCGACGCGCACATTCGCCTGGCCAACCCGCGCACTGCCGCGAGCCAGGCCAACCTGATCCTGCGCCGGCCGTTCAACTACTCCAACGGCGTGAACAAGAACGGTCAGCTCGACATGGGCCTGCTGTTCATCTGTTACCAGTCCGACCTGGAAAAAGGCTTCATCACCGTGCAGACCCGCCTCAACGGTGAGCCGCTGGAGGAATACCTCAAGCCGGTCGGCGGCGGTTACTTCTTCACCCTGCCGGGTGTCACGGGCGACAAGGACTTCATCGGTCGCTCGCTGCTCAACGCTACTCAACCAAAAACAACTGCATAGCATTCAACAGGAGCCGCCCCCATGAAAAAGACGCCACTCGCGTTATTGCTGACCCTTGGTTTGCTCAACACCCCGCTGTCGGCGTTCGCCGCGACCGCGCCTCTGGATCTGGTGGGGCCGGTGTCGGACTACAAGATCTATGTCACCGAACAATTGGATGAACTGGCCAGCCACACCCAGCAGTTCACCGACGCAGTGAAAAAAGGCGACCTGGCCACCGCGCAAAAGCTCTATGCGCCGACCCGCGTTTATTACGAGTCGATCGAGCCGATCGCCGAACTGTTCAGTGACCTCGACGCGTCCATCGACTCCCGCGTCGATGACCACGAGCAAGGCGTGAAAGCCGAAGACTTCACCGGCTTCCACCGCATCGAATACTCGCTGTTCTCGGAAAAAAGCACCAAGGATCTGGACGCCCTGGCCGATGGCCTGAACAAGGACGTGAAGGACCTGC
Organism: Pseudomonas sp. GW456-12-1-14-TSB6; assembly: GCF_059424205.1. Classification (NCBI taxonomy): domain Bacteria; kingdom Pseudomonadati; phylum Pseudomonadota; class Gammaproteobacteria; order Pseudomonadales; family Pseudomonadaceae; genus Pseudomonas; species Pseudomonas sp. GW456-12-1-14-TSB6. The sequence continues at coordinate 133,602 of NZ_JBWKZE010000001.1, read as the reverse complement.
AGACCCGCGTCGCCGGCCTGACGTTCCCGCCGGAAAAAGTCGTCGGCGGCGCCGCTGCGCTGCTTGAAGAAGTTGCCGCGACCAAGATTTCCGGTGAAGAAGACCGTTACAGCCACACCGACCTCTACGACTTCCAGGGCAATATCGACGGCGCGAAGAAAATCGTCGACCTGTTCCGTCCGCAGATTGAGAAACAGGACAAAGCCTTCGTCGCCAAAGTCGACAAGAACTTCGCCACCGTGGACAAGATCCTGGCCAAGTACAAGACCAGGGACGGTGGCTTCGAGACTTACGACAAGGTCAAGGACAACGACCGCAAGGCGCTGGTCGGCCCGGTCAATACCCTGGCCGAAGACCTGTCGACATTGCGTGGCAAACTCGGTCTGAACTGAGTCCGCGCATAAAAAAATCCCCCGGACGCGTGCTGCGTTCGGGGGATTTTTTGTGGGCCGGTTTTAGAGAATGCGATACAGCAGCCGCTCGACCCGCACCCGACTCACGCGCTTGAGGAACTTGGCCACGCCCGCCGGGTAGTCCGGCAAGGCTTCCAGGTCCTGGAATCGCTCGATCCGCGTGGTGTGTTCGAAGATGTTTTCCAGCTCCACGCGGCGCGGCTCCAGCCACTCGCCTTTCGGGTCATCGATCAGCAAGGCGTTTTCCAGATCGAGCCGGAACGCCCGCGGGTTCAGGTTGTTGCCGGTCAGCAGCGTGTAGCGCTGGTCGATCCACATGCCCTTGAGGTGATAGCTGTTGTCGCCTTCACGCCACAGATGCAGGTTCAACTGGCCGCTGTCGATGTTGCGCTGATGCCGCTTGGCGAAACGGCGCAGGCTGATCTCGTAGAGATACGGCAGCGCAGCGATCACCTTGAACGGCTCGGTCGGCGGAATGTAGAAGTCGTTGGCGGTCTTGTCGCCGACCACGATGTCGATCTTCACGCCGCGCGCCAGCGCCCGGTTGATCTCGCGGATCACCCCCAGCGGCAGGTTGAAGTACGGCGTGCAGATGGTCAGTTGCTTCTGGGCGCTGGCGATCAGCTCCAGAATCACCCGGTTCAGCGGGTTGTTCTTGCCCACGCCGAGCAACGGACTCACCGACAGACCGGTATGCGCCGTGCTGCCGGCGCTGGTGTCGTACGCCGCATATTTGAGGCGGCTGCGCAGGTCGCCGATGTCGTTGCGCAGACTGCGGGTGGTCGGCAGGTTCGGCAGGTCGAGGCGATGCACCGCTTTCGATTCGATCAGGCCGTGCTTGACCAGATGGTGCATCGAGTCCGCCAGTTCGCGGCTTTGCAGCACGTGATAACGGTCGAAGCGGTACTTGTCGAATTTGTGCAGGTAGACGTTGTTCAGGCTCGCACCGCTGTAGACCACGCAATCGTCGATCACGAAGCCTTTGAGGTGCAGCACGCCGAACAGCTCGCGGGTCTGCACCGGCACGCCATAGACCGGCACCACGCTCTGGTGGGTGCGGGTCATCTCCTGATACCACGCCGAGTTGCCCGGCTGTTTGCCGGCACCGATCAAGCCACGCTGGGCCCGCAGCCAGTCGACGACCACCGCGATTTCAAGCTCGGGACGCTTGAGTTTGGCGGCGTGCAAGGCATCGAGAATTTCCTGGCCGGCTTCATCGTTTTGCAGATAAAGCGCGACGAGGTAGATGCGCTGGGTCGCCTGGGCGATTTTCTCCAGCAGGCAACGACGGAAATCGGCGGCGCCGGGCAGGATTGTCACGGCCTCGGCGGTCAGCGGAAAGCTGCGCAGTTTGGGCAGCAGAGAGCGTTTGAAAAGCAACGGCATAGGGCTCGCAATGGGTCGAATCCGAAGAACCCGAGAGCTTACACCATCAACTCCTTCGGGTCTTCCCGCCTGATTGATCGTTCCCACGCTCTGCGTGGGAACGCAGCCCGGGACGCTCCGCGTCCCTTCCAGAGCTGGAACGCAGAGCGTCCCTTGAGGCATTCCCACGCAGAGCGTGGGAACGATCAAGCAGAACGCGAGAGCGATCATAAAATAACTGCTTGACCAAGGAGAACGATCGTTCTACTGTTCGCCACATGAACGAAATCACACGCAACGACACAACCCGAGACATCATTCTGGATGTCACCGAAAAGTTGATCTACAAAAGTGGCATCGCGGCCACCGGCATGGATCTACTGGTGAAAACCGCCGGCGTTTCCAGAAAGAGTATCTACCGCTACTTCGCCAACAAGGAGGAGCTGACCGTCGCCGCCCTGCAACGCCGCGACGTGCGCTGGATGCACTGGTACAGAAGCGCCGTCGACCAGGCCGAGACCCCGGTCGACCGCCTGCTCAACCTGTTTACCGTGCTCAAGGGCTGGTTCGCCTCTGAAGGTTTCCGGGGCTGCGCCTTTATCAACACCAGCGGTGAGACCGGCGATCCGCAGGATCCGGTTCGCCAGGTCGCCAAAGACCACAAACAGAAACTGCTCGACTACCTGTGCGAGCTGTGTACCGAACATGGGGCCGAGGACCCGCAACTGCTGGCCAAACAGTTGCTGATCCTGATTGACGGCGCCATTACCGTAGCGCTTGTGATGGGTGATCACAGTGCCGCCGATAATGCGCAATGCATGGCGCGAAAGTTATTGGACCTGTAACGCCTTAATAAGCCTGACAAGTTGTTTAACTGTTAATAGATCGGGAGACAAACATGTCTACTGCAGCCGAAGTTCGTCCGCCATTGCCACCGTTCAACCGTGAATCGGCCATTGAAAAAGTTCGTCTGGCCGAGGATGGCTGGAACTCCCGCGACCCGGAACGCGTGTCGCTGGCTTACACCCTGGACACCAAATGGCGTAACCGCGCCGAATTCGCCAACAACCGCGAAGAAGCCAAGGGTTTCCTCACTCGCAAATGGGCCAAGGAGCTGGATTACCGCCTGATCAAGGAGCTCTGGGCTTATTCCGACACCCGCATCGCCGTGCGCTATGCCTACGAGTGGCACGACGACTCGGGCAACTGGTTTCGTTCCTACGGCAACGAGAACTGGGAATTCGACGAGCACGGCCTGATGTTCCAGCGTTATGCCTGCATCAACGACATGCCGATCAAGGAGAGCGAACGCAAGTTCCACTGGCCGCTGGGCCGGCGCCCGGATGATCATCCGGGGTTGTCCGAACTCGGTCTGTAAACATGTATCTGCAGGAACTGCACTTAGCAGCTCCTGCAGTTTTTTCGCTGATCATATTTGAGTCACAGAGATTTTAGTAACGGGGACCGCTTGAGGGGACATAGTTAGGATCATTCTCAAGCGTATAGGTCACCGTTGCCGAGTGACTCTCTGGATTCAACTGCACATTGGATATTGAAACAATCTTGCCCGCCTTCTTAGCAAGGATTCGGCCTTGTTTTTAGCATCTTGTTCGGTCTCCGAAGTGCCGTTTAAATCGACGATAATTTCCATATGAAACCTCATTTTGTCCGTGCCCAATTCGAGTAACCGGGTGCACGAATTGTTTCATAAGGAAAGCAGTGCATAACCTGTCAGATCTGAGAGGCAGTTAGTTGAATTGGGAATGATGTTCCTCAATCTGATAACCATTGGATTGGTAAAGGCTTTGCTGGCAGAACCAAGACAGGTCGCCGCGACATGAGGAAATGAGTAACATGACTGCCCTCCCCGCAGCCCAGCTCTGCAACCTGCCGAATAAGCCGATTCCATGCCTTTCGAACTCAGCGTTGACCTCACCACCTTGGCCGTTCTGGCCCTTGTCGCTTTCATTGCCGGATTCATCGACGCCATCGCCGGCGGTGGCGGACTGTTGACCACGCCTGCGTTGCTCACCGCCGGCCTGCCGCCGCACCTGGTGCTGGGCACCAACAAGTTGAGTTCGACCTTCGGCTCGGCCACCGCCAGTTTCACCTTCTACCGACGCAAGCTGTTTCACCCACGGCAGTGGATGCACGCTATCGTCGGCACGCTGGTCGGTGCGCTGACCGGCGCCATTGTCGCGCATTACCTGCCCGCCGAATGGCTGAACAAGATGCTGCCGGTGATCGTCTTCGCCTGCGGCCTGTACCTGTTGTTTGGCGGCACGCCGAAAGCGCCGCTGGACAGCGACGCACCGATCAAGAAAAAGTGGCAATCGACCCAAGGCTTCAGCCTCGGTTTCTACGACGGCGTAGCCGGTCCCGGCACTGGCGCGTTCTGGACCGTCAGCAGCCTGCTGCTGTACCCGATCGATCTGGTCAAGGCCAGCGGCGTGGCACGCAGCATGAACTTCGTCAGCAACATTGCGGCGCTGTCGGTGTTCGTGTTTTCCGGGCAGGTGGACTGGATCATCGGCCTGAGCATGGGCCTGTCGGTGATGGTCGGCGCATTCTTCGGGGCGCGCACCGCGATCAGCGGCGGCGCCAAGTTCATTCGTCCGGTGTTCATCACCGTGGTGTTGGGGTTGACCGTGCGTCTAGCCTGGCAGCACTGGTTCAGCGTGGCCTAAGCGCCGCGCCACGTAGACGTCGATCAGGTAACGGGCAATCGATTTGGACGCCGGCAACGGCGGCAGAGCGTGCACGTTGAACCACTGGGCGTCTTCGATCTCGTCTTCCTGACAGACAATCTCGCCACCGGCATATTCGGCATGGAAGCCGAGCATCATCGAGTGCGGGAACGGCCAGCACTGGCTGCCCATGTACTGAATGTTCTTCACCTCGATCTGCACTTCCTCGCGCACTTCGCGGATCAGGCAATCCTCGGCCGACTCCCCCGGTTCGGCAAACCCGGCCAGCGTGCTGTAGACCCCGGTGACAAAACGCGGTGAACGCGCCAGCAAGATCTCATCGCCACGGGTCACCAGCACGATCATGCTCGGGGAAATCCGCGGATAACTACGCAAATCACACGGCTGGCAATACATCGCCCGCTCCCGCGGCACCTGGGTCATGGCCTGACCACAGTTGCCGCAGAAACGGTGTTCGCGCGCCCAAGTGCCAATCTGTGCGGCATAACCCAGCACTTTGTAGATCGTGTGATCGCCGTCGAGCATGAACGCCCGCAAGCCTTTCCAGTTGCACCCCGGCACCTCGCTGGTGCTGTGCAGTTCCAGCAGATACACCGGTTCGCCATCGAGATGGCCGATACCGTGTTCGGCCAGGATCGACAAGTCCTGGCGCTTGAGCCATTCCCGGGGGAACAGCGCGCCGTTGTCATCGAACAGGAAACCCTCGGGGCTGCGCGCCACGGCCCAGCCGCCGGGTTGATCGGTGTCCAGTACTGCAGTGGTCCAGCGAGATGTCATGGTTTCTCAATCCAGAAATTCGGGTTTCTGTTTGCTCATATGGGCGGCCATGGCCACACGCAAATCGTTGGATTGCAGCATGGCGGCGTTCCAGGTGGCAACGTACTCGAGACCGTCGTCGATGCGATGGTCGCGCATGTAGCTGATCATTTCCTTGGTGCCGGTGACCGCGATTGGCGACTTGCCGGCGATATCCCGGGCAATGTCCATCACACCTTCGATCAGGCCGTCCTTGTCGCTGTAGACGCGATTGACCAGGCCGATGCTGCGCGCCTCTTCAGCGCCAAAGGTGCGACCGGTGTAAGCCAGCTCACGCAGCATGCCGTCACCGATGATCCGTGGCAACCGTTGCAGGGTGCCGACGTCCGCCGCCATGCCGATGTCGATTTCCTTGATCGAGAATTGCGCGTCTTCGGCGGCGTAGCGCATGTCGCAGGCGGCGATCAGGTCGATGGCGCCGCCCAGGCAATAACCCTGGATCGCCGCGAGTACCGGTTTGCGGCAATTGTCGACCGCATTGAAGGATGCTTGCAGGGTCAGGATTTTTTTACGCAGCAGACGTGCATTGCGGCCGACATCCTTGCCCAGCTCATTGGCCACGCCGGCCAGCATCATCAGGTCCATGCCCGAGGAAAAGTGTTTGCCGGCCCCGCTGAGCACCACCACCCGCACTTCGTCGGTGTCGTCGATCCACTGGAACACCTCGACGATTTCACTCCAGAACGCGGCGTTCATCGAGTTGATCTTTTCCGGACGATTGATCTGCACATGGGCGATGTTGTCGGCCAGTTCGACGCTGAAGGCGGTGTATTGAGTCATGGCAGAAATCCTTTACCGGGCTGAAAATGAGGCCCGAACTATAACAAGGCATCAGCACGGCGGTTCGGCCAAATGCGGGACTCTAGCCGTTCTTCACCGCGACGAAGGCGGCGGTCTCGTAAGGCACCGTCACTATCTCCCTGCCCCGCAGCTGCGGCTCGCCGGCAATCAGTTGAGCAATCTGCTCGTCGATCTTCGCGCGCTGCTGATCGCTCAGCGCGGCAATGAAACTGGTGGAGCGCACCCGGTTGAAGATCACATCTTCCGGCGCGCCGGTATGCCCGTGCTGGAAATGCTGCGCCTGCAACGGCCCGAACGCCGGATGGGGAAAGGCCTTGCGCCATTCACCGGTGTAGAAACGCGGCGTGTCGCCTTCCAGCGCATTGACGATGGCGTCCAGTTTGGGCACCCAGTCGATCCGGGTGTCGCGCAGGTTCCAGATCAGGCCCAGTTTGCCGCCCGGTTTGAGGACTCGAGCAATTTCATCCAGCGCCTCGGTGCTGGCAAACCAGTGAAAGGCCTGTGCGCAGACCACCGCATCCACCGAGGCGTCGGGCAGCGGCAAATCCGTTGCAGTGCCGCTGACGGCCAGCACCTGCGGCCAGGCCAGCGACAGTTTTTCCAGCATCTGCGCCACCGGTTCCACGGCAATCACCTGAGCGCCGGTCGCCACCAGCCGTCCGGTGAACTTGCCGGTGCCGGCGCCGAGGTCGATAACGGTCTTGTGGTTATCGAGGCCCAGTGTGCCGGTCAGCCATCCGCTGACGGCCGGCGGGTAGTCGGGCCGGCCTTTGACGTAGGTGTCGGCGGCGGTTTTGTAGCCGCTGGCGGCCGAGTGGTGAACCTGATCTTTCATGGCCAAACTCCCATGGTAGAACTGCAGATCGACGACGAACGCTGACCAGCATAGCGCCGGAAAAAGGGCTTTCCTTTAACAAAGCCTGACAAAGCGATGAATAAATGTTCACCCTGCGGTGTTCAAAGTGAAACATGACCCCTTGTGGAGCCTTGCCCATGACTATCCGTTCCGTTATGTTCGCCGCCCCGTTGCTGGTGGCCGCCGTTTTCGCGAGCCCCCTCGCCTTCGCCAATGGCGATGAAGAGGCGCCGGTACAGAAGCCCAACTGCCCCAAAGGCCAGGTGTTCGACACCAAGACGCAGAAGTGCGTGATGCAGACCAGCCATCTGGTGCCCGACGCCGACCGGACCGATTACGCCTACCGTCTGGCCAAGGCCGGCCGTTACGACGAAGCCCTGGCCCTGCTCGATACGCTGGAACAACCGAACACCGCCAAGGCTCTCAACTATCGCGGTTACGCGACGCGCAAACTGGGGCGCACCGACGAAGGCATCGGTTATTACCTGCAATCGGTGAAGCTTGATCCGCAGTACGCGCAGGTCCGCGAATACCTGGGCGAGGCTTACGTCATCAAGGGCCGCGTCGATCTGGCGCAGGAGCAGTTGCAGCACATCCAGAAGATCTGCGGCACGACCTGCGAGGAATACCGGGACCTGGCCGAAGCCATCAACGATTCATCGAAAACCTGACACGACACGCGGAGGCGAACATTTTCAGCGATCAGGCCTTCAGAGCCGAACTCGGGCAACACCTGGCGCGCCTGTGGCGTTACGGCTTGCTGCTGTCGCGCAATCGGCACGTGGCCGAGGATCTGGTGCAAGCCACCTGCGTGCGGGCGCTGGAGCGTTCGGGCCAGTACGTGGCCGGCACGCGCATGGATCGCTGGCTGCTGAGCATCCTGCATTCGATCTGGCTCAACGAAGTGCGCGCCCGCCGGGTGCGCCAGGGCCAAGGCGTGACGGAAGCCGACAGGCAGCTGACCTTCGATGGCGAATACGCCGCGCAGACTCATGTGATGGCCGCGCAGGTGATCCGCCGCGTCGATGCGCTGCCGGAAACTCAGCGTGAAACGGTGTATCTCGCTTACGTTGAAGGCCTGTCCTACCGCGAAGTCGCCGAGATCCTGCAAGTGCCGATCGGCACAGTCATGAGCCGCCTGGCCACCGCGCGCCTGAAACTGGCCGAATACCCGCCGCTGCAAGCGGTACCGAACACCCCCGCAGGAGACCGGCAATGAATACGCCTTCCGACGAGCAACTGGTGGCGTATCTGGACGATGAGCTGGACCGCGAACAGCGCAGTCAACTCGACAGCCTCATTGCCGACGATCCGCTGCTGAGTTTGCGGGTGCAATGGCTGAGCCGCAGCAACCTGCCGTTCAAGGCCGCCTATGACGAACTGGCGCAACAGGCCCCGCTCGACCGTTTGCAGGCCCGGCTCGATGCGGCACCGTCACCGCAGAAACCCGGTTTCAGCCGACGCTGGTTCATCGGCGCGGCGGCAGCGGGCGTGGCACTCGCGGGTGTCGCGGCGGACCGCTTGTTCCTGGCCTGGCAAACGCAGCAATCGCACAACTGGCGCGAGCTGGTGGGCGATTACATGGCGCTGTATGTGCCGCAGACCCTCGAACATCTGCCCACCGATGAAGCCTCGCAACAGGCGCAGTTGCGAGCCGTCGATGCGCGGCTGGGTGTAAGCCTGTCGCCGGCGAAACTCAAACTGCCCGGCGCGCAGTTCAAACGTGCGCAATTGCTTGAGTATGACGGTGTGCCGATTGCGCAGATGACCTGGCTCGATGCCAAACATGGCCCGCTGGCGCTGTGCGTCACGCGCACCAACAGCGGCAGCCAGCCGCTGGCCCATGAACGCCGTCACGGGATGAACGTGGTGTACTGGACCGAACGCGAACACGCCTGGATGCTGATCGGCCATCATCCGGCTTCCGAGCTGGAAGACATGGCGAAAATGTTTAAGACCAGGCTGAACGTTTAAAGAATTTTGTCACTATGCTGCTCGGGTGATTTTCCAAGAAGGATGGATTTATGCCGATTTCGCCACGCACAGCCCTGCTGGTCATCGACGTACAGAACGACTTCATTCCCGGCGGCCAACTGGCCGTGCCTGAAGGCGACCTGATCGTCCCGCTGATCAACCGTCTCGCCGAACACTTCAAGCAAGTGGTCATTGCCCAGGACTGGCACCCGGCCGGCCACACTTCGTTTGCCTCCAGCCATCCCGGCCGTCAGCCCTATGATGTGATTCAACTGCCGTATGGCGAGCAGACTCTTTGGCCGGATCACTGCATTCAGGGTTCACACGGTGCCGAGTTTCATTCGGGACTTGATCTGCCCCACGCGCAATTGATCATCCGCAAGGGTTGCAACCCGGACATCGACAGTTATTCGGCGTTTCTGGAAGCGGATCGCGTCACGACCACAGGTCTGGCCGGTTATCTGAAGGAGCGCGGCATCGACACCGTGTACATGGTCGGTCTGGCGCTGGATTTCTGTGTGATGTTCTCCGCGCTGGATGCGCGGGCGGCTGGGTTCAATGCGTTTGTGGTGCTGGATGCGTGCCGGGCGATTGATTTGAATGGCTCGCTGGCGACGGCGATCGAGCGGATGCAGGTGGCCGGGGTTGGATTGATCCAGTCCACTGAACTGCTTTGACCGACGTGCTGATCGTTCCCACGCTCCGCGTGGGAATGCATACGGTGACGCTCTGCGTCACAAAGGACGCGGAGCGTCCTGGGCGGCATTCCCACGCAGAGCGTGGGAACGATCAGCGCTCTGAGTGGGACCTCAGCGATCATCAAGTCGGGGTAGGCAGCCAAAGTCTGAACCGCGCCCCGCCCAACGGCGAACCCTCCATCGTCAACGTCCCGCCCTGCGCTTCCAGCGCCCGCCGGCTGATTGCCAGCCCCAGACCAAACCCTCCGGTGGCCCGATCGCGGCTGCGATCCAGTCGATAGAACGGCTCGAAAATCCGCTCCCGCTCGTCTTCCGGGATGCCGATCCCGTCATCATCCACCCAGATTTCACAGCCCTTCGGGCAGACCTGCACGCCAATCTGAATGCGTTTTTCGCAGTAGCGCATGGCGTTGCGCAGCAGGTTCTGAATCGCCCGGGCTGTCAGGCGTGGGTCGAGGGTGAAGCGCTCCAGCTGATTGTGCAGCAGCACATCGATGACGATTTCCGGGGATTCCAGCTCTTCGTCGACGCTGCCCAGAATGCTGTCGATGAACTCGTCCAGCGACACTTCGACCTGCTCCGGCAACTTCGCCGGATTCTGCAAACGGCTGTAGGACAGCAACTCCAGCACCAGCTCATCGAGTTCGCGGATGTGCGCGACCAGCCCTTGCAGGCGTTCGCGGCTGGCCTGCGGCAAGTCATCGGACAGCGCCAGCGCCAGGCCGAAGTCAAGGCGGGTCAGTGGCGTGCGCAGTTCGTGGGACACGGCGTTGAGCAGGTCCCGCTGCTGGTTGAGCAGGTTTTCGATGTCGCCGGCCATGGTGTCGAACACGTTGGCCAGACTGCCGATGTTGGAGCTCGGGCCGATTTGCGTGCGCTCGCTCAAATGGCCCTTGCCGAACCGTTCGGCCGTGCCTTTGAGGCGTTCCAGATCGCGCCAGTGCGGACGAAACCAGAGCAACAGGCACGCCAGCAGACTCGCGCCGATCAGCACGTTGATGCTCCAGTACAACAGGTTCACGTCCATCGGATCCGGCGGCACCACCATCTGCACCGCCATTTCGTCGTTCAGCGGCGTGACCGCCAGCGTGCGCCAACCCCAGTCGCCCACCCGCACCATGTTCTCACCACGCCGCAGCCGCTCTTGCTCGATGGCGGTGAAGCCAGGGTCATCAATACGGGCGAGCACGATGTGCAGCGGCTGGAAATCCTTGTCCATCGACGCCGCGAGTGCCGGCCACTGGTCCTGCGGCACCGCGCGAAACTGCTTGGTGATCAGCGATTGCAGGCCACGGGAGTAGTCGAGGTTGTAGGTGACGAAACGCTGCTTGAACGCCATCACCACCAGATCCGGCACCAGATAAATCGCCGCACTGTAGGAGACGATCGTCACCAGATAGAGGCGAAAGAGGATTCTGAACATCGAATCAGCATTCCCACTCGGAACGGCTGAACAGATACCCCTTGCCCCACACGGTCTTGATTTTGCGCGCCTCGCCGGCATGGTCGTCGAACTTGCGCCGCAACTTGGAAATCGCCACGTCCACCGAACGGTCGGTGCCGTTGAACTCGATGCCGCGCAGGCGTTGCAGGATCTGGTCGCGACTCAGCACTTCACCGGCATGACGGGCCAACACCACCAGCAGGTTGTATTCGCCGCTGGACAGTTCCACCGGTTGCTCGCGCCAGGTCACCGTGCGTTCCGACAGGTCGATGCACAGGTTGCCCATCAGGATCCGGTCGTTGGCGGTCATCGGTTCGCCGAGGCTGCTGCGGCGCAGCAAGGTGCGCACCCGCGCCAGCAGGACGCGCGGCTCACAGGGTTTGGTGACGTAATCGTCGGCACCCATTTCCAGGCCCAGCACCTGATCGTGGCTGTCGTCGCGGGCGGTGAGCATCAGGATCGGCAGCGTTGCCGAGTCGGCGCGCAGCAGGCGACAGACCTGCAAGCCGTCGAGGCCCGGCAGCATCAGATCGAGGATTACCAGGTCCGGCGGACTCAGCCGCGCCCGTTCGCGCACATGGTCGCCACGGCCGATCACGCTGACGGAGTAACCGTTGCGTTCGAGGTAACTGGAGATCAGTTCGGCGAGGGCGGTGTCGTCTTCGACCAGAAGAATGTTGGGCATTGAGGTGTCCAGAACAGGCGGTGGCGACTGCTATGTCGCAAAAAATTTCAAGGCCTGAAGGATATACGCCCTCGCCCGTCCCTGAGCAAAACCCTTACACAATTTCACACAGCACCTACAAAGCTTCACCGCTACCCTCGGCGACTGTCCGTAGGATGCGCAGATCAATATTGGGGGTTGTACATGTCGAAAAATCTGCTGGCCGGGCTCGGCCTGATCGCATTGGCGCTGATGCTGAGCGCCTGTGATAAATCCTCGAACGCCGAGGAACAGGCGCCGCCGGCCACCGTGCGGATCGAAACCCTTGAGGCGCGCCCCCTGTCGATCAGCAGCGAACTCAGCGGGCGGATTGCCGCGCCGCGCATTGCCGAAGTCCGCGCCCGGGTCGCCGGCGTGGTACTGCAACGTACCTACCGCGAAGGCAGCGACGTTAAAAAAGGCGACGTGCTGTTCCGCATTGATCCGGCGCCGTTCAAGGCTGACCTGGACAGCGCCGAAGCCGCGCTGCGCAAGGCCGAGGCCAACGCGTTCCAGGCAAAACTGCAGGAGCAGCGCTACGCCCAGTTGATCGATGACAAGGCCATCAGCGCTCAGGACTACGACAACGCCCGCGCCAATGCCCGGCAGACGGCCGCCGACGTTGCCGCCAACAAGGCTGCTGTCGAGCGGGCGAAGCTGAATCTGGGCTACGCCACCGTCACCGCGCCGATTTCCGGGCGTGTCGGCCGAGCCCTGGTGACCGAAGGCGCGCTGGTCGGCCAGAACGAAACCACGCCCATGGCGCTGATCCAGCAACTGAACCCGATCCACGCCGACCTCACCCAGTCGACCCGCGAATTGAATGAACTGCGCCGGGCATTTCGCTCCGGCCAGTTGCAGCAGGTCGGTCAGGATCAGGTCAAGGCCACGCTGATCCAGGACGACGGCAGCCTCTATCCGTTACCCGGCAAGTTGCTGTTCAGCGACATCACGGTCGATCCGGGCACCGGGCAGATCATCCTGCGCAGCGAGTTCCCCAACCCGGATCTCGATCTGTTGCCCGGCAGCTACGTTCGCGTGCGCCTGGAACAAGGCGTGATCCAGCACGGTCTCACCGTGCCGCAACGCGCGGTACAGCGTGACAGCGCCGGTGTGGCGCAAGTCCTGACTGTCGACGATCAGATGCGTGTTGCCCAGCAGCCGGTGCAGCTTGGCGCTGTGCAGAACGACCGCTGGATCGTCACCGGTGGCCTGAAGGCCGGCGACCGAATTGTCATCGAAGGCCTGCAACATGCCCGTCCGGGCGAAGTGGTGCAGATCGACGACACCCCTCTTCCACTTGCCCAGACCTCTGGTCAGTAAGCAGGACGCTCTTCTATGCCGCAGTTCTTTATCGACCGCCCGGTGTTCGCCTGGGTCGTCGCGTTGTTCATCCTGTTGGCCGGTGCGCTGGCCATCCCGCAATTGCCGGTGGCGCAATACCCCGACGTCGCGCCGCCGCAGATCGAAATCTACGCCGTGTACCCGGGCGCCTCGGCGCAGACCGTCGACGAAAGCGTGGTCAGCCTGATCGAGGAAGAGCTCAACGGCGCTGATCACCTGCTGTATTTCGAATCGCAAAGCAGCCTGGGCAGCGCCACGATCAAGGCCACGTTCCAGCCGGGCACCAACCCGGAGCTGGCGCAGGTTGATGTGCAGAATCGCCTGAAGGTAGTCGAGTCACGCCTGCCGCAAGCGGTCAATCAGCAAGGTTTGCAGGTGGAGAAAGTCTCCGCCGGCTTCCTGTTGCTGATCACTTTGACCTCCAGCGACGGCAAGCTCGACGACGTGGCGCTCAGCGATTACCTGGCGCGCAACGTGATGAACGAGATCAAGCGCATCGACGGTGTCGGCAAGGCCCAGTTGTACGGCGCCGAGCGGGCGATGCGGATCTGGGTCGATCCGCAGAAGCTGATCGGTTTCAACCTGACACCCGCTGACGTCAACGCCGCCATCGTCGCGCAGAACGCCCAGGTGTCGGCCGGCAGCATCGGCGATCTGCCGAACCCGAGCACTCAGGAAATCACCGCGACGATTCTGGTCAAGGGTCAGCTGTCGACGCCGGAAGAGTTTGCCGACATCGTGCTCAAGGCCAATCCGGACGGCTCCACGGTACGCATCAAGGATGTGGCGCGGGTCGAGATCGGCAGCCAGGAATACCAGTTCGGCACGCGTCTGAACGGCAAGCCGTCCACCGCTGTCGGCGTGCAACTGTCGCCGGGCGCCAACGCCCTCAGCACCGCGACCTTGATCCGGGCGAAGATGGATGAACTGTCGCGCTACTTCCCGGCGGGCGTGGAATACAAGATTCCTTACGACACGTCGCCATTCGTGAAGGTCTCGATCACCAAAGTGGTCTACACCCTCGGCGAGGCCATGCTGCTGGTATTTGCGGTGATGTTCCTGTTCCTGCAGAACATCCGCTACACCCTGATCCCGACGCTGGTGGTGCCCGTGGCACTGATGGGCACCTTCGCGACCATGCTTGCGCTGGGTTTCTCGATCAACGTGCTGACCATGTTCGGCATGGTGCTGGCCATCGGTATTCTGGTGGACGACGCCATCGTGGTGGTGGAGAACGTCGAACGGATCATGGCCACCGAAGGCCTGTCGCCGAAAGAAGCAACGCGCAAGGCGATGACCCAGATCACCGGCGCGATCATCGGCATCACGCTGGTGCTGGTGGCGGTGTTCATTCCGATGGCGTTCATGCAAGGTTCGGTGGGCGTCATCTATCGCCAGTTCTCGTTGTCGATGGCCACCTCGATCCTGTTCTCGGCATTCCTCGCCCTGACCTTGACCCCGGCACTGTGCGCCACCTTGCTCAAGCCGATTGCCAAGGGCGAACACCACGAAAAAACCGGGTTCTTCGGCTGGTTCAACCGCCGTTTCGAGCAACTGACCGATCGCTATCAGGCCTGGGTTGGCTATGCGCTGAAACGCACCGGTCGTTATCTGCTGATCTATGGTGTGCTGCTGGTGGGTCTGGGCCTGTGCTTCGCGCGCCTGCCCTCCTCGTTCCTGCCGGTCGAGGATCAGGGTTACACCATCACCGACATTCAACTGCCACCCGGTGCGAGCAAGAACCGCACGGTGCAGGTGGTTGAGCAGATCGAAGCGCACAACGCCGGCGAACCGGGCGTGGGCGACAGCACTGTGATTCTCGGTTTCAGCTTCTCCGGCAGCGGGCAGAACGCCGCGCTGGCGTTCACCACGCTCAAGGACTGGTCGCAACGCGGCAGCGACGACTCGGCCAGTTCGATTGCCGACCGTGCCAACATCGCCCTCAGCCAGATCAAGGACGCCGTGGCCTTCGCCGTGCTGCCGCCGCCGGTGGATGGTCTCGGCACTTCCAGCGGTTTCGAGTTCCGTCTGCAGGATCGCGGCGGCCTGGGTTATGCGACTTTGATGGAGGCGCGCACCCAGTTGCTGGAAGCCGCCGAGAAAAGCCCGATCCTGATGAACGTGCGTGAAAGCGCACTGGCCGAAGCGCCACAAGTGCAACTGGAAGTGGACCGTAAACAGGCCAACGCGCTGGGCATTTCCTTCGCCGATGTCGGCAACGTGCTGTCCACCGCCATCGGCTCCTCGTACGTCAATGACTTCCCCAATCAGGGGCGGATGCAACGGGTTGTCGTGCAGGCTGAAGGCGATCGCCGTAGTCAGGTCGATGACCTGCTGAAGATGCACGTGCGCAACGACGCCGGGAAAATGGTGCCGCTGTCGGCGTTCGTCCGAGCCACATGGACCCAGGGCCCGGCACAACTGACCCGCTACAACGGCTACCCGGCAATCTCGATTTCCGGTGAGCCGAAACCTGGTCACAGCACCGGCGAAGCCATGGCGGAAATCGAACGTCTGGTGGCCCAGGGGCCGAAAGGTCTGGGTCAGGAATGGACTGGTCTGTCGTTGCAGGAGCGTTTGTCCGGCAGTCAGGCACCGATTCTGCTCGGGCTGTCGCTGCTGATCGTGTTCCTGTGTCTGGCGGCGTTGTACGAGAGCTGGTCGATTCCGACTTCCGTGCTACTCGTCGTACCGCTCGGTGTTCTCGGCGCGGTCCTGGCGGTGACCTTGCGCGGAATGCCCAACGACGTCTTCTTCAAGGTCGGCCTGATCACCATCATCGGCCTGTCGGCGAAGAACGCGATCCTGATCATCGAGTTTGCCAAGAGCCTGTATGACGAAGGTCATGACCTGATTGACGCCACGCTGCAAGCCGCGCGTCTGCGCTTGCGGCCGATTGTCATGACCTCGCTGGCGTTCATTCTGGGCGTGGTACCGCTGGCGATTGCCACGGGCGCAAGTTCGGCAAGTCAGCAGGCGATTGGCACCGGGGTGATTGGCGGGATGATTACCGCAACATTGGCGGTGATTTTCGTGCCGGTGTTTTTCGTGGTCGTGATCAAGCTTGTGCGCCGGTTCACCAAGCCTGATTGATAGAGCGCTCCCGGCGCGGTGGCCAGAGGTCGCCGCGCTGGGCTAAGGTGTCTGAACCGCCCTGGCCCATCGAGTCCCCATGCGCTTCCTCGCCCGCACCCACCCTCGCCTTTCCGCCGCTGCGCTATTCGGTCTTGCCGTCGGCCTGCTGATCCCTGCCGACTCGGTCATCAGCAAAATCCTTATCGGCTGGAACGCCGGCGTCTGGACCTATCTGCTCCTGATGTTCTGGCTGACAGCTCGCGCGAAAGCACCGGACGTCAGACGCATCGCCGAAGTCGAGGATGAAAATGCCGGGCTGGTGTTGTTCGTTGTGTGCATCGCGGCTCTGGCCAGCCTCGCCACCATCACCTTCGAACTGGCCGGCAGCAAGGACCTGGAAACCACTCGCAAACTCCTGCACTACGGATTCACCGCGCTGACGGTGATCGGTTCATGGTTGCTGATCGGGGTTATCTTCAGCGTCCACTACGCCCGGCTGTTTTACACCTGGGACGGCAAGGAGCCGGCGCTGCGCTTTGCCGAAGGCCTGACCACGCCCAACTATTGGGACTTTCTGTACTTCTCGTTCACCATCAGCGTTGCTGTGCAGACGGCGGATGTTGGCGTGGCCACGCGAGAGATACGCAAGATCGTGTTGGCGCAGTCGTTGATCGGGTTTGTATTCAATACGGCGATTCTGGGGTTTTCGATCAATATTGCGGCGGGGTTGTTTGGTTGACAAATTTTCCACGCTCAATCCACATGTGTATCTGGTGCAACTGCGCCTGGCCACGGCAAGGCGGACTCGACATGGGCCGGGGCACTGACCAGCGAACGCTCTTGTATAAAATCGGGGCACTTACCTTTTCTCTAAACCATTCAAAGAACGGAAAACAAGCACACTTTAACTTATCTGTAAACTGTCAACTCTGACAGTTTACAGCGGCGATATGATGAGTTCTGATAACTTATCCATAAACAGGACCCCGATCAGGTCTTTGGATACCTCACCCAGGCATAGAGGATTTTATTATGAGAACAAGTACTCAACTAAAACCCGTCGCACCGTATTTTATCGGCAACATTGACAAGACACCCTTTGAAGCAAACCAAAGGGAGGTAAAGGACGCTAACCTTCCACCTCCATTTGATAATCACCTTATTTTTTCGGCCACTCAGCGCGAAGCCGATTTAAGCTATAGAGAAATCCGGATAATTTTACCGAAAACGCTTGAATACAAGACTTATTCGTTGACTGACTCTGAAACCCCGATTCGCTTTGAATATATCAATGATACTAACGCCGACATCAATGTTTACATAGGGATTGAAGGCACTATCACGCTTTTCGAATCCAGTGAGACCAATGCCGTGGCTGCTCAATTCGAGGTCAAAGTCGAGGATGACAACCACGATACACAATTAGAGACTGATGGTGAATTTGACATGTTGCTTCCATGACTTTTTACATGAAAAAAAACATCCCGACATTAGTCGGGATTTTTTTCGTCAACCAAAAGCGGTGATTAAAAGTTGTAGCTTACGCCTACACTGTAGTTCCAGTTCTGTTCAATGGTATTACCTTTACTTCCTCCCGCCTCGCCATAGACCTGCCAGTTTTTCTGGGCGGGCACCCAGTTCACCCCCACTGTATATTCAAGGCTGGTACTGGAAGGGTCACTGTTAAAGTCATCATTATTGACCTTTACATCGTTACTTTTTACAAATTCGTGCCCCATCGCCAAGCGTACCCTTGGTTGCAGCTTGCTGGCGTTGTCCAGAGTGATCTCACGGCCGATGGTCATCCCCACTTTACCCAACAGCGAGTGCGCCGCACCGGCATCAACTTCCAGACCATTGTCCAACCGGTATTGCTTTGCCTGGACCGCGCCAAGGCCTACCTGAGCAAAGGGTTCAATAAAGTCACCGTTATCAAACCGAATGAGCTTGCCCACTTCCACTGTTGCACTTAAACCCAGATTTTTATAGTTGCCTTTGCTGCGAGTGCCGTCACTCATTGTGACGTTGGCCTGGTTATCAAACTGGTTGACCTTGCCCACCACGTCCACATACATGCCGCTCGCTACATCAAGCAACGTGCCATAGACACCCGCATTGAGGCTGTCGACTGTCGCCGTGGAACCATTTTTGAGGTCTATATCAGTGCGCCCTGACCCTACAAACGCCCCGACAAGCCATTGCTGACCGCCCAGTTGCGCTTGAGTATCGGCACCCAGCGAGAAGCCACGCTGGTTCTGGGTGAAACCTCCACCATAAGCGTTGGAAACGTTGTACTGGCTGCCATAAGTGCGCATCCACACACTATTGCTCAACTTTTTCATCGAGGTATCGCTTCTTGCCAAAGGCGATGTATCTCCACTACTACTGCTCAGACGACGATCGCCCAGACGGCTATTGAGCGAGGTCATCTCTCCATACAGGATGCTTCGTGTACTGCCGGCAATCGCCAATACCGTATTCGTCGAGGTACTGACAGTCTGATTGGGTTTAAGGAACAGCCCTTCACCCTCCCTCAACAATCCATAAGTGCGTGAGCCTGCATCGACCAGCCCATTACCATTCAACGCGAAGCTCGCATCGCCACCTGCAACGTTGCCGATTTTCACCAAATCGGGAGTCGTCGGATTGGTGCCACTCGCTGTCACCTGAAGTTTATGCTCACCGCTGGCACCTTTTGTAACATTCAGGAAATCGGTACGCTCGGTATTCAGGTCGGCGTGCATGACGAAGGTGCCCTTGCCCGACACATTCTCCACATCCAGTTGGTGGAAAGAGCCTGTATCCCCCAGGCGAACAATACCGTCTTCCAGCTCCAGACTTTGCACCGAGCTGTTGCCCGTGGTAACCCATTGGCCGGCATTTCTGATTTGGATATTCGCTGAATTTTCAATTTGGCCAGTCAGCGTTGCGCCATTATCCAGCGCGACCGTGCCAGCGGTATCGGTGACAACATCGCCTGTCATGCTGCCACCATGATTCAGTGACAGACTGATGACGTTGTTCACGTTCCCATTGAGTGCAGCACCATTATCGATCGTGACCGCAGCGCCACTACCGGCTTGGGCAAGTACATCTCCGGTCATGGTGCTTCGAGTATCGAGCGTGACCTGAGCGACATTTTGCAGATTACCGGCCAGTGATGCGCCATTTTGAAAACGGGTCCGAGCGGCGCTGCCGGAGTCGACCACTACATCCCCCACGAGCGCACTGTTATCAACGGTGAGCCCGACGGTTGCCCCGTTTTTTACTTCAAGCACATTGCCGTTGCCCGCCACCAATGTGGAATCATTGAGCACATGAATATCGGCCTTTGCACCTTGCAAATTCAACAAGTCGGTAGAGATCGCGGGGCCCGTTCGACCTTCAATCCGCGAATCATCAAGCACTACCGTTGACGTTTCCCCGCGACTGGGTTCGCTCCCAATGTGCAGACCGACGTCGCCACCGCTGATGAAGCTATTTTTCGCCGAGAGTGAGCCATTCAGGAGTCTGACCCCGTCCGACGTCGTGCCAGTTGCGCTGATGGTGCTTTCAATCAACTCGAGTACGCCAAGACCGTTGACCTGCGCCCCCACACTCGAAGCCGTCACGGTGCTGTCAACCAACTTTACGCTGGAGCCGGATTGATCCTGAATATTGCGTGTCAACATCAACCCCACAGCGTTACTCGTTATAGTGCTGTTCGTGATCTCCGCGCTGCTGCTGGCAAGGTTGATCGCTGCGCCAGTACCCGATGTGTTTGCAACCGTCCCCCCAATCATGTTCATGACCGACAATCGCTCAAGAGCAATCTGTTTGTTACTTCCCCCATTGACTTCCAGCTTCGCTCCAACCGCCCCAATATTATCTGTATCCGCACCGTTGGAAATCAGCTCGGAGCCTGGGTTCAGTGTCCAGGATTCAATCGGGTCGGTGCTATCAATCGTCTCACTTTGTCCAGGATTTAATACACCGGCGTGAGAAACCGAGACAGATAGCATCAGCAGCGCAAAGGAAGGAATTGCCCGGCTATTGCCAAAAATATCGAATTTGAAAGGTGGCGTGGTACGCATGCGAGTAGCCCTTAGTAATATCCTGTGCCAAAGCAGAAGTAGTTCGAATCCGGCGCCGGATAACAAATATGGAAAGCGCGCCGAAGACTACAGATGTAACCGCTACGTCTCTGTAGGACTAATCCTAAAGTGTCGACAGATAAGTCTTCAGAACACTCATCTCTGGTGGTTTTCGTCGCAAGAGCTCGTATGTAAAATCACACCCAATCAACATGAACCTCGTTCGCCATGTTGATTGGGTGTCCAGCCACTAATTAACCGTCACTGCCCGCCCCCAAGTCTTCACAGTATTCGAGACTACTATTACGTACTCTGACCGGATGCATTTCCTTGGGTGACTCAAACGTTGTTTCACCCAGTTTTATCTCGTACCAAATTTGCGCGTAATAAAAGGTGACCGGATTCGTTGCTGGCGTCTCCAGTTGAATCGTCTTGAACAGCTCGTAGTCCATATCGAAGACGAGATCGCCCCCTCCTGCCGGCATATTTTTTGTTTCCTTGAACGTTGCGCCGGTGATCGGCGTTACCGGAACTTTCTCTTTCCAACCCTCCATCCTCATAGTGACAGGCCTGTTTGGTGGTAGATCGCGATGACCGCCCGGCGCCGACACTTTAAGTGGAGGTACGATAGTATTTCCTTCGTCTACAGTTCGAGGCACCATCGTTTTGCAGGTAATATACCGCTCACCACCCAGCTCAATGAATGGACCTTTATGCGGATCCAAGTCGATTTCAAATGTTTCGACCAGCACGTCAGTTCTGGGCAACTGCCGCATAATATTGGGATTGCCAGGGTATTCAATGGTGTAGTGAGCCTTGATGTTTCCTGGCTCGACAGGTGAAATCTCCGAGTAATCAACATCTATAAAGACAGCGGTATCAGTATTTTTCATTTGTATCGATCCTACTGGCTTGTCGTCCCAGTAGAACGTGATTAACGCATCCCTCAGTAGATCCGGCAGACCTGTCCACCTGGTAGCGGTGAAGCGTACAGGATGATTAATATCCTCCGTGGTCAGATGGTTCTTGTTGCCAGCACCCTCGCGCCCATTAACTACGACCGGAAGCAGATTATCGTTGTCCAGTTCGGGTAACGTATCAGGAGGTATTCCCGGGAACACAAAGTAGACGAATATCGACGTTGGCGGCTCATCTATTGGAGTGTTCGCTCCACGTTTCAACGAGTAAGAAATTTCTACAGTCTTCTCATCTGTAGCGCCTTTCGTCACTTCGTCCAGAATATCGTAGGTAAGTTCCATTTTGAACGGACCGGGGCTCGCGCCTAACTCTTCGCTCCCCAGCACTACCTCTTTGTCGCCCTTGACTTTTACGGTGATAAGGTCTTTCGGATCGCCGTTTTCCGGATAATCGATCTCGGCAAAGATTTTTGTGCCGACAGGCAAAAAAGTACCGAGACTGATCGCTTCCGTATGGCTAGGGCCCGCCGCTGGTACCCTGAGTTGCTTGAGCAGTGGGGGCGGCAAAAATGCGATCGGCAGCAAGGGGATGCCTGAGATAACAGAGTCCAGCGATTTGTTCCTCGGTGCGTCATGCCACATATAGCGATGGTATAAGCTTCCGTTTGGAAGTTTCCTCAGCTCATCGAGACTGATCGTGAACTCTCCTAGCAAAGGATTCGACGAGGGTGTGACCACATCTCGGTAAATGACGGGCATGGTTGTGGTCGTGCCCGATCTGTTAGCGACACAAAAGGTAACTTCGTCATTGTCCACACGGTTGGCGTAGTCTATTGCAACGTTAACCACCAGTCCCCTAGGATTTTTGTCGGCCCACTCTTCGTCAATCCTCTCCCCTCCAGCCACATCCAGATTGGCAAATGTCGCGAAAGGCGGTGCGCTTCTGCTGAAGGGTTTTTTTACATAATAGGGAGCATTCTTGTCGACAAAGAACTCAACCGGGGTCGAGCTATCTTCAATGCCAAGCCCATCGATGATATGGAAGCGGGCGTAATACGGCGTTGGCCCAGGAATGTCCGGGTCATCCGGAATCAGGCTATTGAGTACCGGGATATCCACCGGAAAGAAGCCTGCAAAGTCCTCTGGTATATCTATCTTTCCAAGTTCTTTTTCAGGTTGCCCAACTCTATTCCCTTTTACCATTGCTATACCGCCACCAAACAGTCCATCTTTGAGTTCCATTAACCTCATTCGGATAGCGGGTTTATTCAACTCTTCCAACAGGATTCTGCCATCGCCTTCAATCTGACCGACGATTTTCGGCGGGTCAGCAAATGGCCCAGTTCGCGTTGATTTACGAGGCCCGCCATTCTCCGCATTTTCTTTAGCAGTCATTTTAATATTCTCCTCTGTGCATTAAGCCAAATGGCCTGATCTGCTCCATCAGTCTGACAGCTACACAACAACTTCCTGATGAAAAGCAACGTTAAAAGCAGATTGAATCAACAATCATAAACTCGCCCCTTAAGTTATTACCCTTTGTTATTCGAAACACACACCTGCGCCAAAACCTTGCGCCTGCGCGGCCACCCTGAAAATCACTTGGCGAGAGCCGTCATGAATAACAGTACGTACTACCAGAAAGAATCCTATCTATCTTTGCCACGGCAAGAAGAGATTTTCCAATCACCCTGCCGGCCCTGGTAATGGTATAGATCGCAACAAGCGAGTCTTCATCAATTAATGGCTTTATGCAGGGAGCAAAAGAAACAGATTGAGAAAATCCGTTTTCAATCTCTTGATCATTCAAAAACCTAGTCAGCGTTTCTGCCGACTCCGGAACGATGTGTTCTCCATTTTCCCCGGGGGATCCGTTAAGTGTTCGATAACCCTGTAATTTGAGGGAAAATTGATCACCGGGACGAGCCCATGGCTGCTTCGGAATATCTATAACGATGCCTGATGTCAATGCAGGATCGGTTTCACAATTGTAGTACCCGTACTTCGTCAGATTGGTAAAAATGGCTTCCGCAAGTATCTTTTCAGGCTCTTGAGTGTGATCGATGATCAGTGGTTTGCGGGGTGATGGATCCGGCATACCGAAGGCAGTTATGATGTAATAAAGCAGTGCAGTACCGTTAACTGCCATCCGTGATGGAGGGATTGTTACTTCGATCTCCGGCGGAACGATCCCCGTCGGGAATCGCCGCTCAAACAGGAGTTCCTCATTTCCGTCCTGAAGCCAAAACACTTCAAGATGATCATCAAATGACGTTTCTTCCCAGCGTTGAATTCGGGCTGTGGTGCCGCTAATCAGAAGCGGCAAGGGAATAAATCCATCAGGTTCTGTAACACCATCCACGGTGATCTCAGCCGCCAATGGTGCTTCCGTTTGGGACGCAAGTTTTTCTTCACTCGATTGAGTACTCAAAGACATCTGGAATTCCTCCACACGTTTGAAGTTCTTCGTCCCTCGTTAACGATTAGGCAACGGCGGTCTCTCATTGGCTACTGTCAGATCTAACAGGTTTAGATACCGTTCGTCGGATTATGGTGGCTGTTCAGGCAATTATCGGTTTCCGCCGACTTGACGTAGCGCTTACATTTGACGCTTCATGAAACCGGTTTCAGCACTACATTGCTAACGCTTTAATTCCAATAACAAGGTCGCCATGACGTGAACGATTTCTCCGCCGCCCAGCGCAGCCGCGTCACCATGCTCGATGTCGCCGAATACGCAGGCGTGTCCAAGGCCAGCGTCTCGCGCTTCATTGGTGACGACCGCGCCCTGCTCTCGGATGCCATCGCCCAGCGCATCGAGCAGGCAATTGCCGAACTCGGCTATCGCCCCAATCAAATGGCCCGCGGCCTGAAACGCGGCCGCACGCGCCTGATCGGCATGCTGGTGGCCGATATCCGCAACCCCTATTCGATTGCCGTGATGCACGGCGTGGAAACCGCCTGCCGGCGGCACGGCTACAGCCTGGTGGTGTGCAACACCGACCGCGACGACGAGCAGGAACGCCAGCACCTGGCGCTGTTGCGCTCGTACAACATCGAAGGGCTGATCGTGAACACCCTGGGCCATCATCGGGATGAGCTGGATGAGTTGAAGCGGGAAATGCCGCTGGTGCTGGTGGATCGCAAGGTCGACGGGCTCGACAGCGACATGGTTGGGTTGAACAACCCGCAAGCCGTCGAAATGGCGCTCGAACATCTGCAGCAGCGCGGCTATCGCGATGTGCTGCTGGTGACCGAAGCCTATGACGGTACCAGTTCGCGGATCGAGCGGGTCAGCAGTTTTCAGCAGCAGATTGGCCAGCGCAAAGACATGCGAGGCGCGGTACTGGAAACTGATTCGAGCCTTGTGAACGATCTTCAAACCTTTTTGAACACACCTGATAACGGCCCGAAAGCCCTGTTCTGCGCCAATGGCGTGGCGGCGCTGGCTTGCACCCTGGCGCTGCGCGAGATTGGCTGCCGGTTGTTCGAGGATGTCGGGCTGATCGCCCTGGATGATCTGGACTGGTATCCGTTGGTGGGCAGTGGGATTACTGCTCTTGCTCAACCGACGGAGGAGATTGGTGCGCGGGCGTTTGAGTGTTTGCTCAAGCGTTTGCGTGGGGATGATGAAGCGGCGCGTACGCTGGATTTTGCACCGATGCTGATCGAGCGCGGCTCAACGCTCAGCAAGGCGGAATAAGGCCCTGTGGGGCCACCAAAAAATTTTTGAACAAAAATGAAACCGGTTTCAGAGGTAGATAACAATGAATAAACCTGCCGTTTCCATCAGCCTGTCCAGCTACGGCGCCGACCTCGTTCGCCGTCGTGGCCAGGCTTCGTTCCTCGAAGTGCTGGCCGCTGCCGGCGCCAATCGCATCGAATGGCGTGAAGAGCTGCTGACCAACGAAGTCCCGGAACAACTCTCCACCGCCACGCAAGCTCAAGGCCTGCAAAGCATCTATTCCTCGCCGACCGAACTGTGGCTGGCCGGTCAGTCGCGGCCTAATCCCGAACTCATCACCGCGCTGCAGAACGCCGAAGCGTTTGGCTCGAAGTGGCTGAAGGTGTCGCTGGGTTTTTTCACCGACAACAACGATTTGCAGACGCTCGCGCAAATCCTTGCGCAAAGCCCTGTTCAACTGCTGGTAGAGAATGACCAGACCCTGCACGGTGGCCGCATCGAACCGTTCCAGCGCTTCTTCGCCGCCGTCGAGCAACACAACTTGCCAATCAAGATGACCTTCGACATCGGCAACTGGCAGTGGCAGGACCAGTCCGCCACCAGTGCCGCTCGACTGCTGGGCCGCCACGTCGGTTACGTGCATTGCAAAGCCGTGGCCCGCCGCGCCGACGGCAAACTGGTAGCGGTTCCACCTGCCGCCAGCGACCTGCATCTGTGGGAACAACTGCTGCGGCACATGGCCCAAGGGGTGATGCGCGCCGCCGAATACCCGTTGCAGGGCGATGATCTGGTGCAACTCACCACCGAACACGTCGCCGCCCTCGCCCACCTCGGCCAATCCCGTCTGGAGCCTGCTCATGTCTGAGATCGATATTCTGTCGTTCGGCGAAACCATGGCGATGTTTGTCGCCGAACAGAGCGGCGATCTGGCCTCGGTCGAGCAGTTTCACAAACGGATTGCCGGGGCCGACAGCAATGTCGCCATCGGTTTGTCACGGCTGGGTTTCAATGTGGCTTGGCTGAGCCGGGTCGGTGCCGATTCGCTGGGACGATTTGTCGTCGAAACCCTGGCTCGCGAAGGGCTGGATTGCAGCCATGTCGAAGTGGACAACGCGCACCCGACCGGTTTCCAGCTCAAGTCACGCAACGATGACGGCAGCGATCCGACGGTCGAGTATTTCCGTCGTGGCTCAGCGGCCAGTCATCTGTCATCGCAGTCGATCAACCCGACGTTATTAAGCGCCCGACACCTGCACGCCACTGGCATTCCGCCGGCGCTGTCCGCATCGGCCCGGGAAATGTCCCGTGAACTGATGACCCGCATGCGCAACGCCGGGCGCAGCGTGTCGTTCGACCCGAACCTGCGCCCGAGCCTGTGGGCCAGCGAACGGGAGATGATCACCGAGATCAACCGCCTCGCTGCCCTCGCCCACTGGGTGTTGCCGGGGTTGAGTGAAGGTCGCTTGCTGACCGGTTTTGAAGATCCGGCGGATATCGCGGCGTTTTATCTCGATCAGGGTGCCGAAGCCGTGGCGATCAAGCTCGGGCCGCAGGGTGCGTATTACCGCACGCATCTGGATCAGGGGTTTGTCGCCGGGGTGCCGGTCCAGACCGTGGTCGATACGGTCGGCGCCGGGGATGGTTTTGCGGTCGGGATGATCAGTGCCCTGCTGGAGCACCAGAGTTTTCCCGAGGCCGTCAGACGCGCCAACTGGATTGGCAGTCGCGCGGTGCAGAGCCGTGGCGATATGGAGGGTTTGCCGACCCGATCCGAACTTCTAGCTCATCGTTCCCACGCTCCTGCGTGGGAATGCAGCCCGTGACGCTCTGCGTCACATGGGACGCGGAGCGTCCCCGGAGGCATTCCCACGCAGAGCGTGGGAACGAGCAACATCCAATCAATTGAACCTGCTGCGACAAAAACAACAAGCTCAGGAGCAAGACCATGAAAACCGTAACCCTCGCCACCCGCCGCTGGTGGTACATCATGCCGATCGTGTTCATCACCTACAGCCTGGCGTACCTGGACCGCGCCAATTACGGATTCGCTGCTGCGTCCGGAATGGCTGAGGACCTGATGATCACCCCAGGCCTGTCTTCGATGCTCGGCGCGCTGTTCTTCCTCGGTTACTTTTTCTTCCAGGTGCCCGGCGCGATCTACGCGCAAAAGCACAGCGTGAAGAAGCTGATTTTCGTCAGCCTGATCCTCTGGGGCGGGCTCGCCACGCTGACCGGCGTGGTCTCCAACGCCTATTGGCTGATCGTCATTCGTTTCATGCTTGGCGTGGTCGAAGCGGCGGTGATGCCGGCGATGCTGGTCTATCTCTGCCACTGGTTCACCCGCGCCGAACGCTCGCGGGCCAACACGTTCCTTATCCTCGGCAACCCGGTAACGATGCTGTGGATGTCGGTGGTGTCGGGCTATCTGGTGCAGCATTTCAGCTGGCGCTGGATGTTCATCATCGAAGGTCTGCCGGCAGTCCTTTGGGCCTTTATCTGGTGGAAGCTGGCCGATGATCGTCCGGCCCAGGCCAAGTGGCTCAACGACCAGGAAAAGCACGATCTGGAAAGCGCCCTGGCGGCCGAACAGGTCGGGATCAAAGCAGTGAAGAACTACGCCGAAGCCTTCCGTTCGCCGAAGGTGATCATTCTGGCGCTGCAATTTTTCTGCTGGAGCATCGGCGTCTACGGCTTCGTGCTGTGGCTGCCGTCGATCCTCAAGGCCGGCGCGCAGATGGACATGATCGAGGCCGGCTGGCTGTCGGCGTTGCCGTATCTGGCGGCGGTAATCGGCATGCTGCTGGTGTCGTGGGGCTCGGACAAACTGCAAAAACGCAAACGCTTCGTCTGGCCGCCGCTGCTGATTGCCTCGGTGGCGTTCTACGGTTCCTACGCGTTGGGCGCGGAACATTTCTGGTGGTCGTACACGCTGCTGGTGATTGCCGGCGCCTGCATGTATGCGCCTTATGGGCCGTTCTTCGCCATCGTCCCGGAGATCCTGCCGGCCAACGTTGCCGGTGGCGCCATGGCGCTGATCAACAGCATGGGCGCCCTCGGTTCGTTCGGCGGCTCGTATCTGGTTGGTTACCTGAACAGCTCCACCGGTTCGCCCGGCGCTTCGTACCTGTTGATGAGCGGCGCGCTGATGCTCTCGGTGGTGCTGACGATTTTTCTCAAGCCCGGCGCGAGCGACCGGGTGACGGCCAAGCGTGTCGCACCGCGTCCGCTGCCGGCCCATTCCTGAATTGATAGAGAGATGACTGCGATGAAAAAGCAGGTTGTGCTGTACAAAAAACTGTCGCCGGCGCTGATGGCGCGCCTTGAGGAACAGGTCGACGTGACGCTGATCGACAGCCTCGACGCCGATGGCCTGATGAAACTGCGCGACGCCCTGCCCGGTGCCCACGGTTTGCTCGGCGCGAGCCTGAAGCTGGACGCGGCACTGCTCGATCTGGCACCGCAGCTGGAAGCGATTTCCAGCGTCTCGGTGGGCGTCGACAACTACGACATCGACTACCTGACCCGGCGCAAAATCCTGCTGACCAACACCCCGGACGTGCTCACCGAAACCACCGCCGACACCGGTTTCGCCCTGATCCTGGCCACCGCCCGGCGCGTGGTCGAACTGGCGAACATGGTGCGCGGCGGTCACTGGCACCGCAGCATCGGCCCGGCGCATTTCGGCACCGATGTGCACGGCAAGACCCTGGGCATCATCGGTATGGGGCGGATTGGCGAGGCGTTGGCGCAGCGTGGACATTTCGGGTTCGGGATGCCGGTGATCTATCACAGCCAGTCGCGCAAACCGGCGGTCGAGGCGCGCTTCGATGCGCAGTACCGCAGTCTTGAGGATCTGTTGCGGCAGGCGGATTTCATCTGCCTGACCCTGCCGCTGACGGCGCAGACCGAAGGTTTGATTGGTGCCGAGCAGTTTGCGTTGATGCGGCCGGAGAGCATCTTCATCAACATTTCACGGGGCAAGGTGGTGGACGAGGCGGCGATGATCGACACCTTGCGGCATAAGCGGATTCGCGCGGCGGGGCTGGATGTGTTTGAGCGCGAGCCGCTGAATCACGACTCGCCGTTGTTGCAGTTGAACAATTTGGTGGCGACACCGCACATGGGCTCGGCAACCCACGAAACGCGCGAGGCGATGGCGCGGTGTGCAGTGGAGAATCTGTTGGCGGCGTTGGCTGGGGAAAAACCCGCCAACCTGGTGAATCCTCTCCACTGATGATCGTTCCCACGCTCTGCGTGGGAATGCCTCAAGGGACGCTCCGCGTTCCAGCTCTGGAAGGGACGCGGAGCGTCCCGGGCTGCATTCCCACGCGGAGCGTGGGAACGATCAGGAGGAAACCCTCAGGCACTGCGCACTTGCAGAAGCTGCGCAGCACAAAGTGCAATCCGCGAACACGCATCCGCCAGTTTCACTCTATCCACCACCAATCCGATACGGATATGCCCCGCCGCACTGGGCCCGAACGCTTCCCCTGCCAGCACCGAAACCCCATACCCCTCCAGCAGCCGCTCGGCAAAGTCCTGCGCGCCGAGCCCGGTCTGGCGCACGTCGACCATCACAAACATCCCGCCATCCGGCTTGATCGGATACAACCCCGGACAGCCGCGCAACCGCTCGCACACCAGATCCCGACGCAAGCGGTATTCCTCGCGCATCTGCGTCACTTCCGGCAGATCTTTCTCCAGCGCGATCTGCGCCGCTTTCTGCACAAAATCCGGCAACCCGAACAACATGCTCAGCGACAGATTCACCAGATGCTCGGCCAACGGCTTCGGCCCGATCATCCAGCCAATGCGCCACCCCGTCATGGCATGGGATTTCGACAGGCTGTTGATGGTCGCGGTGCGCTCGGCCATGCCCGGCAGGCTCGCCGGGCTGATGTGCTCGCCTTCGTATAACAATTCGCTGTAGACCTCGTCGCTGATCAACCACAAGTCATGGCGGATGCACAGCGCTGCCAGCTCTTGCCAGATCAGCAGCGACAGGCTCGCACCGGAAGGATTGTTGGGACTGTTGAGCAAAATGGCTCGTGTCCTGGGAGTGATCCGCGCCGCGACATCCGCCGGGTCGACGCGAAAACCATTCTCCGGACGAACCGGCACCGGCACCACGGTTGCGCCGCAGGCACCGAACACGCCTTCGTAGGTCACGTACATCGGTTCGGCGACGATCACTTCATCGCCCGGATCAAGCAGACATTGCGCCACCGAATACACCGCGCATTGCGCGCCGGGCAGCACGATCACATGCTCGGCATCCACATCCTGGCCGCTGTTGCGTCGATGGCGCTCGGCGATCTGCTTGCGCAACTCCAGCCGGCCGCGCACGTCGGAATAATGCGTATCACCCGCCAGCAGGCTGTCGATGGCGCCGTGGATGATCGGCAGCGGCGTATCGAAATCCGGATCACCCACGGACAGCAGCAACACATCAATCCCTTCGGCGCGCAGCTCCAGCGCTCGGTCGTGAATCCGCCAGGCCGCTGCTCCCTCCCCGGCGATTCGTTGGGTCAAGGCTGAATAGCGCATGTACGTCTCCTGATTGCGCGGTCTCCAGCCTTCACCCTAGGTCAAATCACAAAGCGCGCCACCATCGCATTCAAATCCACCGCCAGGCGCGACAGTTCGTGGGTCGCGGCGCTGGTTTGATTCGCGCCGGCGGCCGATTGGGTGGCCAGGTCGCGAATGTTGACCAGGTTGCGATCGACCTCGCGGGACACCTGCGCCTGCTCTTCCGAGGCGCTGGCGATCACCAGGTTGCGCTCGTTGATCTGGTGAATCGACTGGGTGATCTGCTCCAGGGCAACACCGGCGGCGCGGGCCATTTCCAGGGTTGTCTGGGTGCGCTGGTTGCTTTGTTGCATCGACTCGACCGCTTCACCGGTTCCGTTCTGGATGCCGGCGACCATTTTTTCGATTTCCTGGGTCGATTGCGCAGTGCGATGGGCCAGTGCGCGAACTTCGTCCGCTACCACCGCGAATCCGCGCCCGGCTTCACCGGCACGGGCCGCTTCGATGGCGGCGTTGAGCGCCAGCAGGTTGGTCTGTTCGGCGATGGCGCGGATCACGTCCAGCACCTTGCCGATATCGCGGCCCTGTTCGGCCAGGCCTTCGATCATCTGTGCGGTGTTCTGCACGTCGTAGGTCATGGTCTGGATCGCGTCGACGGTTTTCACCACTTGATCGCGACCTTCGCGGGCGGCGTGAGTCGACTGGTTCGAGGCTTCGGAGGTCGACACTGCGTTGCGCGCAACTTCTTCCACTGCGGCGGTCATTTCGTTGACGGCGGTGGCAGCCTGTTCGATTTCGTCGTTCTGCTGTTGCAGGCCACGGGACGCTTCTTCGGTCACGGCGCTGAGTTCTTCAGCAGCAGCGCCCAGTTGCGTGGCGGAGCCGGCGATCTGTTCGATGGTTTTGCGCAGGTTGGTCTGCATCGCCGCCAGCGCTTCAAGCAGGCGCGCCGGTTCGTCCTTGCCGTCGATTTCGATGGCTTTGGTCAGGTTGCCGCCAGCGATGGTTTGCGCGGCAGCGACGGCGCGGTTCAGCGGCGTGACGATGCTGCGGGTCAGCAGCCAGGCCAGCAATACGGTCAACAACGCGGCAATCACAGACACGGCGATGATGCCGGTAATGGCACTGTTGTAATACTCACCCGCCTGAGTGG
Source organism: Pseudomonas sp. GW456-12-1-14-TSB6 (assembly GCF_059424205.1). NCBI lineage: Bacteria > Pseudomonadati > Pseudomonadota > Gammaproteobacteria > Pseudomonadales > Pseudomonadaceae > Pseudomonas > Pseudomonas sp. GW456-12-1-14-TSB6. The sequence continues at coordinate 102,048 of NZ_JBWKZE010000001.1, read as the reverse complement.
AAGCGGTCTTCGCGTCGGCGGCGTTGATCGCGATCAGCTTATTGAGTTGTTCGCCCATCTTGTCGGTGCCGTCCTTGATCTTCGTGTTGATCAGGGCGCGCATCTCGTCGAGCTTGTCCTGGCGCGACAGCTCCATCATCTGATTCTGCGCTTGCACATAGTTGTCGAGAGTCGTCGAAAACTCCTGATATAACGCGCGTTCCTCCGGGCCGGCCGGCAGTACTGCGTAACTGGCCTGGGCAGCGCGCACCTTGTCCACCAGCACACCGATGCGGGTCTGGGCTTCCTGCAAACCGGCCGGTTCGCGGTTGACCAGAATGCGGAACGAGAGAATCCGCAGGCGCAGCACGTTCTCCGTCACCACCGCGAGTTGGGTGACGCTTGGCAACTGCGTCGAGTCCATCTCCAGGGAAGCCTGACGGATGATCGACATGCGATTGACGGCGAACACGCCGAGCACGATCACCAACAAGGCAATGAAGGCAAAACCGAGGAAGGCACGGGGCGCGATATTCAGATTACGCAGGGACATAGGAGGACTCTCGGATAGTTGAAACTACGAGCGTCCATGCCGTTATCACGGGCCCGTGGGCGGGCTTCGTTCCGGCGTCACTGTTTTGGAAAATCTTGTGTGCGCCTGATTTCTGTATCGGCCAGGCTTGAGGAAGTTTGCGGGGAAAGATGAAATATTTTTCACGGCGCTGCGGGTGTTTCAGCGCTGAAACACCCGTTGTTTCAGATGATGACTGACAGGTCAGGCCGGAGTTGCAATACGCCATACGCGAGCAATATCTGTTGCACGTTCACGCAACAGGCGCGGGGCTTCGGCGCAGGCCTGTTCCAGGGGCATCGGGCCGCTGGTGACCGCGAATGCAGCGTCGATGCCGTGATCGTAGAGTTCCTGATATCCCTCGCCCAAGGTGCCGGCGATGACGATTACCGGAACGCCTTGCTGCTTGGCGATCCGCGCGACGCCAAACGGGGTTTTGCCGCGCAGGGTCTGGGCATCGAAGCGCCCTTCTCCGGTAATCACCAGATCCGCGCCCTTCACAGCGTCGGCCAGACCGACCAGCTCGGCGACCACTTCGACACCGGCCTGAAATCGCGCACCGAGAAACGCCTTGGCGGCAAAGCCCAATCCACCCGCTGCACCGCTGCCCGGCTCATCCCGCACATCCTTGCCCAACGCCTGCGCACAGAGTTCGGCGAAGTGACCGAGGGCCTGATCCAGTTGCTGCACTTGCGCGGGTGATGCGCCCTTCTGCGGGCCGAAAATCGCTGAAGCGCCGTGGGGGCCGCACAGCGGATTGTCGACGTCTGCGGCGATGTCGAAACGCACTTGCGTCAGACGCGGGTCGAGCTCGCTCAGGTCCAGACGTGCGAGTTGCGCCAACGCCAGACCTCCCGGCACCAGCGATTGCCCTTGAGCATCCAGCAGTTTCACGCCCAACGCTTGCATGGCGCCGGCGCCACCGTCGTTGGTGGCACTGCCGCCGATGGCCAGAATGACTCGCTGCGCGCCGGCATCCAGCGCGGCGCGGATCAGCTCACCCGTGCCGAAGGTGCTGCTGATGCAGGCATCACGCTGCCCCGGCGGCACCAGTTGCAAGCCGCTGGCCTCGGCCATTTCGATGATTGCGGTGTGGTTATGCGGCAACCAGCCCCACGCAGCTTCAACTGCCGAACCCAACGGGCCACGCACGCGAGTGCGGCGCAATTCGCCTTCGCACGCGGCGAGAATCGATTCCACCGTGCCTTCGCCACCGTCGGCCATCGGGCACTTGACCAGCGTCGCCTGCGGCCAGACCTGCGCCAGGCCCAACGCAATGGCTTCTGCAACGCCTTGGGCACTCAGGCTGTCCTTGAACGAATCGGGGGCGATGACGATTTTCATGCGAATTCTCCAGTTCCAATGCCCTTCATGCTGCCAGTCGCCTTGCCGGTTGACGCCTGTCCGCTGCACAAGTCGTGCAGGCGTTTATTGTTCATTTCGACAAATCGTCGGTCTGCGGCAGCAATTGCACACCCAGATACAACGCCAGCATCCCGTCGAGCTTCAACGGATCGACCCCGCTCAACTCGGCAATCCGCTCCATTCGGTAGCGCAGGCTGTTGCGGTGTATCCCCAAGGCATCGGCGCAGGCCTGGCTCTGGCCGTCGTGATCGCACCAACTGCGCAGGGTCGCGAGCAATTGGCCGTTGCTGTCCTTGGCGATCACTTTGCGCAACGGTTTGAGCAGTTCATCCAGCGCATCGTCGTTGCGATGGCGCCAGAGCATCACCGGCAAGCGATAGCGATTGAGCGTCAGCAGCCGTGAACGCGGTAGCACTTCGCGACCATAAGCGAGCAGATCGCCGACCCGCCGATAGCAACGGCGCAACCCTGCCAGCCCATCGGCCTGCCCGCCAACCGCGATACGCAGAATGTTCCAGCCCAGACCATCGAGTTTTTCCAGCAGGCGATCATGCTCGACATTCTGACTCGCCGGCCGGCACCAGAGCAGTGACGACTTGGCCGAGCTCACACACCAACTGTCGGGATAGCGCGACATCAGCCAGGCACTCAACGCCTCGACGGTTTGCCCCGGTCCGTGTTCCAGGCCCAACTCGAACAGATACGGCACTCGTGTCAGTTGCGGTTTGAGCCCTAGCTGCTGGGCTTCATCCACCAAACGCGGCGAATCCCCCGCTTCACTCAACAGCAGCGCGAGCAAGTCATCGCAACGCTGCCGCCGCCATTGCTGCTCGGATTGCTGGTTGCGCTGGCCGACCAGCATTTCAGCGGTCATGCGTACCAGCTCGGCGTAAGTGCGCAGTTGCTCCGGCTCGCCGGTGATGCCGAGCACGCCGATCAAACGCTGATCAAGCAACAACGGCAGATTTATCCCCGGCTGCACGCCTTTGAGATGCACCGCCGTCTGCGCGTCGATTTCGACCACCCGCCCGTTGGCCAGCACCAGTTGCGCGCCCTCGTGGCGGGTGTTGATGCGCTCCGGCTCACCACTGCCGAGGATCAGCCCCTGGCTGTCCATGACGTTGACGTTGTACGGCAAAATGGCCATGGCCCGGTCGACGATGTCCTGGGCGAGGTCGTGATCGAGTTCGAACATAGGGGCTGGAATCCTTGAAAACAGGCGCGGACGGTTGTTCACCCGCACAGGGTCTGGCGGCAAACCCTGTGCTCAGGCACAAAGACAATCCGGCCAAAGGTGGCCGAGACTCTCAGGGCGATCAACGTTACCCTTTGCATCGCAAAAAATCATAATAAAGAGAGAGCCGCCATGTCGCAGAGCGCCGCTGCCGCCCAGACCATCGTTGACGATAAAAATGCCGTCTACAAACGCATCACCCTGCGTTTGATCCCCTTCATCTTCATCTGCTACCTGTTCAACTACCTCGACCGGGTCAACGTTGGATTTGCCAAATTGCAGATGCTGGATGCGCTGAAATTCAGCGAAACCGTGTACGGCCTCGGTGCCGGTATCTTCTTCATCGGCTACGTGCTGTGCGGCGTGCCGAGCAACCTGGCGCTGACCAAATTCGGGCCACGGCGCTGGATCGCGCTGATGATGATCACCTGGGGCACGCTGTCGACCTGCCTGCTGTTCGTCACCACACCGACCGAGTTCTACACCTTGCGTTTGTTTACCGGTGCCGCCGAAGCCGGGTTCTTCCCGGGCGTTGTGCTCTATCTCTCGCAATGGTTTCCGACCTTCCGCCGTGGCCGGATCATGGCGCTGTTCATGTCGGCGATCCCGGTGTCCGGCCTGCTCGGCAGCCCGTTTTCCGGCTGGATCCTCAATCACTTCGCCGCCGGCCAGGGTGGTTTGGCCGGCTGGCAGTGGATGTTCCTGCTGCAGGGCATTCCAACCGTGGTGCTGGGCGCACTCGCCTACTTCCTGCTCAGCGACAACTTCGCCAACGCCAAATGGCTGACCCCTTACGAGCGTTCGGTGCTGGAAGCGGATCAGGCCGAAGACCTGGCGAACAAACCGAAAACCACCTCCGATTCGCTGATCGCCGTTTTCAAGAACCCGGCCATCTGGGCGTTTGGCTTGATCTACTTCTGCATCCAGAGCGGCGTGTACGCGATCAACTTCTGGCTGCCGTCGATCATCAAGAACCTCGGCTTCAGCGACAACCTGGTGATTGGCTGGTTGAGTGCGATCCCGTATCTGTTGGCGGCGGTGTTCATGCTGGTGGTCGGGCGTTCGGCGGACTTGCGTAAAGAACGTCGCTGGCATTTGGTGGTGCCGATGTTGATGGGCGCTGTCGGCCTGCTGATCGCGGTGAACTTCGCGGCGAATCCGGCGATTGCGATCCTCGGCCTGACCATCGCGACCATGGGCGCGCTGACCGGTCTGCCGATGTTCTGGCCGGTGCCGACTGCCATGTTGAGCGCGGGTGCTGCGGCGGGTGGTCTGGCGTTGATCAACTCGATGGGGCAGATGGCCGGGTTCTTGAGCCCTTACCTTGTGGGTTGGGTCAAGGACAGCACCGGGTCGACCGATGCGGCGCTTTACCTGCTGGCGGGTGTGATTGTTGGCGGGAGTCTGCTGGCGTTGCGGATGACGCGAACGTTGCGGGCCTGATTATTGGCATGCACACAAAAACGGCCCATCTCGGGCCGTTTCTCGTTTAGATCGTTCCCACGCGGACGGTTCGACGCCTCGACGTGGGAACGATCAGGCTAAGGATCTGGCTAGAGCGGTGTTTCTGGCTTCAACTCCAGATTATCCAGCGCCCGGTTCACCGCCAGTTCACTCAGCATGATCAGTTGCGAGATGCCCAGCAGCACATGCCGCTGCGAGCCGTCCACCAGCCCGGCGAAGTCAGTGGCCATGGTTTTGGCGCAAGTCAGGGTTTCAGAGGCATCGGCCAGCAGTTCTTCGCTGTCGATGCCGGGGGCGATGAGGTAGCGGGTGTTGGGTTTGAGCAGCGGTTTTCTGGGGAGCAGCGGATTGAGGTAGTGGTCGAGGGCGCGTTCGGCGGCTTCGTGGAATTTCTTGGAGTCGAGGGTTTCGTAGGGTGAGGTTGTATCGGTTTCGGGTGGGTTGGGTGTTGGTTTGATCACGTTTGAATCTCCAAATCAGAAAAATGGAGCCATCAAACTTCGCTACCAAACGAAGAGGTGGTGGCCATACACGGGTTGGTAGACCGGTGACTTGGAGAACCGGCGCGCTCGAAAACGCCCCACGCATGGCCACCATAAAAGCACGGACGGATGAGCGTCCGAATACGGTGAATTGCGCAACAAGTCAGATCCGGGCTACCAAACCCGATCGCTGCATTTCAGCGACGGGACAACGATAAAACCCGGCCCATAAGCGCACAAGCCGGCGGATTCTGGCGCAGTCGTAGGCAACGGCGCAAGGTTGTGTAGCCTGGGGTGCGTGTCTGAACGTGTCCTTTAAACACCCCTCTTAAACACCCCTACTCCGATCGTTCCCACGCTCCGCGTGGGAATGCAGCCCGGGACGCTCCGCGTCCCTTCCAAAGCCGAACGCGGAGCGTCCGTGGAGGCATTCCCACGCAGAGCGTGGGAACGAGCGTCACACACTGGTTTTTGCATCCAGCTCAAGCACCAACCCACCCGGCATCTGCACAAAAATCTGCCAGATCCCATCTTCCGGCACCTGCGCCACCTGATACGGCAACCCACTCCCCTGCACCCGCTTCAAAACCGCCGCCGCGTCTTCATCGGTGCGAAACGCAATATGACTCAACGCCGCCTCATCCAGCGCGGGCTGCTCAATCACATGCACCAACGCCTGCGCATCCTGATACAACCACCGCCCCGGAAACGGAAACGGCGGCCGGCGCCCCGGCGTCAGCCCCAGTAACCCACCAAAAGCGTCCTGCAGCGCCTGACCGTTAGCGGTATTGAAGGCCAGATGATCAAATGTCCACGTCATGTCTGTCTCCTGCGGTTATTCAGGATTCCAGTATCTGCGCTTGCCAATCCCGGAAAAATCCCGCAAAACGCCAAGGATCTTCAACGGATTTTTACTAATGAGCTCAATCCTCGATCTGGAAATCTTCGTCCGCACCGCCGACTCCGGCAGCATTTCCGCCGCCGCCCGGGCTCTGGAACTGACCCCGGCCGCCGCCAGCATCGCGCTGAAACGCCTGGAAACCCGCCTCGGCATCCGCCTGTTCGCCCGCTCGACCCGCAGCATGCGCCTGACCGAAGAGGGCCGACGCTATCTGGAAAGTGTGCGTCTGGCGCTGGCCACCCTGGCCGAAGGCGAGCAAGCGCTGAAGCAGCAAACCGAAGGCCTGAGCGGCGTGCTGCAACTGGCAGCGCCGTCGGATTTCGGGCGCAATGTGCTGTTGCCGTGGCTGGACGATTTCAAACGCGAGCACCCGCATATTCAATTGCAATTGCTGCTCAACGACCGGCATGCGGATCTGTTTCGCGAAACGGTGGACGTGGCGCTGCGCTTTGGCGTGCCGAGTGATTCGACGCTGGTGGCGTTGCCGATTCTGCCTGATCATCGCCGTGTGGCTTGCGCCAGCCCTGCGTATCTGGAACGGCACGGCACGCCGCAAAACCCTGCCGAATTGAGCAAGCACAGCGCCCTGCTCTATCTGCGCAACGGCCGGCCTTACAACACCTGGCGCTTCCATCGCGAGGACGAAACAGTCGAAGTTGAAGTACGCGGCGACTACCTCAGCGACGACGGCGAAGTCGCCCGCCGCTGGGCGCTCGCCGGGCACGGGATCGCCTACAAGGCCTGGCTCGATGTGGCCGAAGACGTGCGTGCCGGGCGGCTGCTGACGCTGTTCGATGACTGGCATGGCGAGAGCGTGCCGTTCAATCTGCTGTGCCCGCACCGGGTGCAGGTGTCGGAACGGGTCAAGGTGTTGCAGGCGTTTTTGCGGGTGCGTTGCCGAGCGCTCAGCCGATGACATCCGAAACCAAACGCCCGATCAGTAATGGTGGTTCAAATTAGATAGGTATCAAGCACCACGATGTAAGAATTCGAGGCGAATTTATTCCATAGATAGATAAATCCGGCCTCAAGTAAGTATAGTAACGTCCGTTTTGGCTGCATGCATTTACAGTCTCTGGAATGATCGGAATATAAACACGGCGAACATCGGCAATAAAACTATGGTTATGCGTAGTAAACCCTCCTAATGAGTTCATCCAGACAATCGCGTCATCTGCGCGCAACTTCTCAGTGCTTATTTGCAGCTTGAATTTATTAGTCACCGCAACGAGATAAGACAAAGTACTGCCTTCCTGATCAGTAACATAGATAGTTGCCACGCCACTTTTCAATCCCACCACCTTACCCTGCATCGTCACGAGAGCCGTCAGAGGATCAGACGATGCAGAGTCATAGGGCGGGACACCTCCGGTTGGAACCCGAACGCCGGTATTGCCAATCGAGTCCTCCCCTGTTTTCGGCCACCCATCGACCTTCACCGAAAACCCATTCAACTTCATCTGCGTCCGATCAATACTGAACGCCAACCGCTCAATCGCCCAAGGTTCCGAAACCAACTGATTTCCCGCCTTTTCCCGGGCAGTAAAAACATGCGGCGCAACAGCAATCGATATCGCAGTGCTTTTCCATTTGTAATCATCACCCGTATGGACTTCCTCGACAACCGTCGCACCGTCAAGAATCTCCAATACAGCGCGCGCCAGAGCCGACCCTTCAAGGATTATCTTGTTGTGGGAAACGGAACCTCCGTTTTCCAACACAACGCCGGCCAGGTCTTTGGCACCGGTAATGACCGGCGCCAGAATGACCCGCGCCATCGCCACTCGAGATCGCGCGATGACCGCCCCGCCTCTGACTTGCTCGTAAATGACCCTGACCACGCTGTCCGCAATGACCTTGGCGTTGGGAATCATCAATTTCTGCACGAACGGGATACGCGCAACAGTATCTTCAACGCTATGTTCCACCGGTGTGCCGCCGGAGTTCGGCGTTGCCACGTACTTCACGCGAATGACGTCATTCGGCGTCCATGGCGGACTCAATACGTGTACCTGAATGGTCAGGTCTTTGGCACCGAGCTTGTTCAGGTCGATGGTGTCCGGAGCATCATTGGGATCATCCGGGTCTTCGGTGATATCAGGTGCAGTCAAACGCTCACCCCGCATATCAACAGTCACGAACACGGGGGCCGACCATGGGGAATCCGGATCAGCGCCATTGCCGACTTGATCGGCGACCGTGAAGTTGAAAACAGCCTGCGGATGGTCTTTGACCTGTTCAAGATCAGCTTTTGTCAATGTAAGGCAAATTCTTGTGGGTACGGCTGTTGGCGTCAAGGGTGCCTCATCTGCGGTAACCTTGCGGAATACATCATGGCCGTTGCAGTTCAGTTGAATAGTGTTAAACGCCCCACAGTAGGTGTATTCGAAACAAACGTGTACACCCTGCTCGGCGCGATCCGCGTCGATTCCGTAGTCCAGCACATCCTGCGGCAAAATAAGCTTGAACTCAGAATGGCCTGGCCCGTCGGGGTTGCGATTCTCTTTGCCGGGTCGAATTCTGTAATAAAGTACTCGCAGCGGTGGTTGGGAGGTGCCTTGATTCTGGCTGCCTCTGGTCACGGTGTAAGTCAGCTCATTGATGATATCTGCACCGGACAACAGCTTGTTTTTCGGGATGTACAGAATGACTGCATCGTCAGTGGACTGGGTTTGAGTACTGGCAATATTCAGTTCGCCGTTCAAATTCAGAGAGACAGTGTCTCCCGTAGCTTGATCGACATAAGGATCGACCCTGACTTTCGCCCCCATAGGGGTCAGGTCGTAGTAATTGATGGCAATGCCACAATCTGCCCCCACGACCGACTTGTTGCTGTCGACCAGATCGGGTGGATACAACGCAAGCACAGCGTTATCGCGATCTGGTTGTTCCAGTGTTTCAGTGTTCATGGCAACGCTCCTGAGTGATCGGAAATTTCACCCGGATACTCTCCGGTCTCAGATGAAATAAGAGCTGATCCTGAAGTCCGTTCGCTACTGTCAGATCTGACAGTGGCGACAAGTGGTTGTCTGTTATCGTTTTATATCTGTGGATTGAGCGTTTACTTCGATCGGACTTCCGTAGCCTGCGATAAATCGGATTGCCCCCAGCAAGGTTTCTGGTATTTGATGGAAGCTTTCCCACCGACAAAAGGATTTCGGCATGAGCTATCGCACACTGGGTCACTCGGGGTTGCAGGTTTCCACTCTCACCCTTGGCACGATGATGTTCGGCGAGCAGACCAGCGCAGAAGATTCGCTGCGCATCATCGACAAGGCCTGGGATCAGGGCATCAATTTCATCGACACCGCCGACGTTTACACCAATGGCCGCTCGGAAGAGATCGTCGGCGAGGCCATTGCCCGTCATCGGCATGAGTGGGTGCTGGCGACCAAGGTCGGTTTCGGCCCGGTGGATGGCGTGCCGAACCGCAGCGGTTTGAGCCGCAAGCACATGTTCAATGGTCTGGAGGCCAGCCTGACCCGGCTCGGCACCGACTACCTCGACATCTATTACCTGCACCGCGAAGACCACAACACGCCGCTGGAGGTGACGATCTCGGCGATTGGCGATCTGATTCGTCAGGGCAAGATCCGTTATTGGGGCCTGTCGAACTACCGTGGCTGGCGGATTGCCGAGGTGATTCGAGTGGCGGACAAACTCGGCGTTGATCGCCCGGTGATCAGCCAGCCGCTGTACAACATCGTCAACCGTCAGGCCGAAACCGAGCAGATCACCGCCGCCCAGACCTACGGCCTCGGCGTGGTGCCTTATAGCCCGCTGGCCCGTGGCGTGCTCAGCGGCAAGTACGCACCGGACGTAACCCCGGACGCCAACAGCCGCGCCGGGCGCCAGGACAAACGGATTCTGGAGACTGAATGGCGGGTGGAGTCGTTGCGCATTGCCCAGCAGATTCAGCAATACACCCAGGAGCGTGGGGTCGGGATTGTCGAGTTTGCGATTGCCTGGGTGCTGAACAACGGCGCGGTGACCTCGGCGATTGTCGGGCCGCGTACTGAAGATCAGTGGGATGCGTATACCAAGGCGCAGGCGGTGAAGATTACGGCCGAGGATGAGGCGTTTATCGACTCGCTGGTGACGCCGGGCCATGCGTCTACGCCGGGGTTTAATGATGTGAGCCATTTTGTGTCGGGGCGTAAACCGCATCAGGCTTAAGCACCTATGCTTCGACACAGGTTCCCGCTCTCACGGGACCTGTGTCGAATGTTGGAAATATTGATCACTCGGCCAATATTCAGCACAAAAACCACGTATCCTGCGCGCCCCGTTTCACCATCATCCCCGCGAGGACAGTTTGTCTAAAGGCATCGCTCTATCGGTAACAGCCTCAACGCTGTTTGCCGTCATGTATTACTACACCTCGTTACTCACCCCGTTGAGCGGCGTGGAAATTTTCGGTTGGCGGATGCTGCTGACCGTGCCCTGCATGACCGTGTTCATGCTGGTGTCCGGCGAATGGCGGCGGGTGCTCGAGCTGCTGCGCCGGATCCCTGCGCTGCCGAAGTTGATCGGCGGCCTGATTCTTTCGTCAGCGCTGCTGGGCGTGCAGTTGTGGCTGTTCATGTGGGCGCCGCTCAATGGCTACAGCCTTGATGTGTCGCTGGGTTACTTCCTGCTGCCGTTGTCCATGGTCCTGACCGGACGCATCGCTTATGGCGAAAACCTGTCGTATCTGCAAAAAGTCGCGGTGTTTTTTGCCAGCCTCGGCGTGTTGAACGAGTTGTATCAGGTCGGTGGGTTTTCCTGGGCGACGCTGGTGGTGGTCGTTGGCTACCCCCTGTACTTCGTGCTGCGCAAATACCTCAAGACCGATAACCTCGGCGGCTTGTGGGTCGACATGACCCTGATGCTGCCGGTGGCGTACTGGTTCGTGCGCGGCGGTGAACAGGGTTTCGGCGTGTTCGATCAGTACCCGGCGCTGACGTGGCTTATACCGCTGCTCGGTCTGATCAGTGCCTCGGCGCTGGTGGTCTACATCATCGCCAGCCGTTTGTTGCCGTTCAGCCTGTTTGGTTTGTTGAGTTACGTTGAGCCGGTGTTGCTGCTCGGTGTTGCGCTGCTGCTGGGCGAAAGCATCAAGCCCGGCGAATGGCTGACCTACATCCCGATCTGGCTCGCGGTGGTGGTGCTGGTGTTTGAAGGGTTCAAGCACCTGATGCGCCAACGGCGCCCATAAGACGCGCAATAAAAAGCCCGGCCTGCACAATTGCAGGCCGGGCTTTTTTACATCTGATGCGAATTACTCGGTAGCGAGTACGCCACGACGCACCTGGTCACGTTCGATCGATTCGAACAGTGCCTTGAAGTTGCCTTCACCGAAACCATCGTCGCCCTTGCGCTGGATGAATTCGAAGAACACCGGGCCCATCAGGGTTTCCGAGAAGATCTGCAGCAGCAGACGCTTGTCTTCTTTATCCGAGGCGCCGTCGAGCAGAATGCCGCGCGATTGCAACTGATCAACAGGCTCACCGTGGTTCGGCAGGCGGCCTTCGAGCATTTCGTAGTAGGTGTCCGGCGGCGCGGTCATGAAGCGCATGCCGATCTTCTTCAACTGATCCCAGGTCTTGACCAGGTCGTCGGTGAGGAACGCCACGTGCTGGATGCCTTCGCCGTTGAACTGCATCAGGAACTCTTCAATCTGCCCGGCACCCTTCGACGACTCTTCGTTGAGCGGGATGCGGATCATGCCGTCCGGCGCGGTCATCGCTTTCGAGGTCAGGCCGGTGTATTCGCCCTTGATATCGAAGTAGCGGATTTCGCGGAAGTTGAACAGCTTCTCGTAGAAGTTCGCCCAGTAGGCCATGCGGCCGCGGTACACGTTGTGGGTCAGGTGGTCGATGATCTTCAGGCCGGCACCGACCGGGTTGCGGTCAACGCCTTCCAGAAACACGAAGTCGATGTCATAGATCGAGCTGCCTTCGCCAAAACGGTCGATTAGGTACAGCGGCGCGCCGCCAATGCCTTTGATCGCCGGCAGGTTCAGTTCCATCGGACCGGTTTCGATGTGGATTGGCTGAGCACCGAGTTCCAGAGCGCGGTTGTAGGCCTTCTGCGAATCCTTGACCCGGAACGCCATGCCGCAAACGGACGGGCCGTGTTCGGCCGCGAAGTACGAAGCAACGCTGTGGGGTTCGTTGTTGAGGATCAGGTTGATCGCGCCCTGGCGATACAGGTGCACGTTCTTGGAGCGGTGGGTCGCGACCTTGGTGAAGCCCATGATCTCGAAGATCGGCTCCAGGGTGCCAGGTGTCGGCGATGCGAACTCGATGAACTCGAAGCCCATCAGGCCCATTGGGTTTTCGTATAAATCTGCCATGGTTGGCGCCTCATCATTCTTATCAATTAACCAGAGTTATTTGTCAGTAATGCTGAGACCAGTGGGTGGCGCACAGGAGATGCCACGCACACTGCGGGCGAGGAAGTCACCGTAGATCAGTTGAAACCCGAATATCTTCATTGTCGACCCAAGGCTCTTGCGGGCGAGGCTTCTGCTGCCAGAAGACGATTATTATTGTATGCGTAACCCGATTCTACACAGCGTAAATAGGGTTGTCTGCCCTCTCTATAAAATCCGCTTTTTTCGGCCCGGTGCAAGGGGTTTGTTGCACAGCCAGATGCCCGCCAGAAAGTTCCGCGCCTATTCAACGCCGCCCGGCTGAGCCCGAACATTCGCTATCGCTACGCGCAGTTGCTCACACCCTCGATGCCGTTGGCCGGGGCGATGCGATGACCGTGGTGGCGGAAGGTTCCTTGCCTTTCGATCCAGACCCGCGCTATGTCAAGCGACTGCTATCCCCTGCAGTCACTCGACAGGTGGGTCTGGCGGTGCTGGATCAACGTCAGGCCTCGCCCGCCACGCTGGCGTTCATTCAACTGGCAACTCGGCTGGATTACCGTTGAGCGGCGCGGGTGCCATTGGCCATCTATCATGGGCTCAGACCTTGGGCTTTGCGCGCACGCTTCTCCTGCAATCAAGAGCCCCACTCCATCGCGACAGGATGCGCCCATGCCACTGACCGTCAGGCCCCGCCGCAAGCGCAGCACCCGGATTATCGTGACATTGCTGTGTGGCCTGCTGCCGATCGTACTCGGCAGCGTCATTCTCTATATGCAGGCTGAACGCGCCCTCCAGCAGAGTTCGCAACACACCGCCGATGAAGCCTTGCGACAGTTCGAACTGATGCTCGACAACACTGCCCAGGCCGCCCGCGAACTGTTGCCTTTGGCCGGCCAGACCTGCGAAACCGTCAAACTGGCCTTGCGCGAACAAGTCACCCGTCGCCCGTTCGTGCGCTCGACCAATCTGGTATGGGACGACAATCTCTATTGCAGTTCGCTGTTCGGCGATTTCAAGGAAGCCGTGAATCCGGGCGACTACGCGCAGGGCAAGTTGTGGCTCATGAACGGCAACCCGGTGACGCCCGACACCGCGCTGCTGGTGTATCGCCTGAGCGAGGGCCGCGGTGGCGCGCTGACCACGCTGGACGGCTATCACTTGAGCAACATTCTGCGCCTGATCGGCCGGCATACATTGTTGTTGCTGCAAGTCGGCAACAACTGGCTCTCCGCCGACGGCAAAGTGCATCAAGGCGTCCTGCCTGCATTGCCGGTTGCACAAAGTACCTTGCACTCATCGCACTATGCGTTCACGGTCACCGCCGCGTTTGCGGAAGGCGAGACCTGGCGCTACATGAAAGATGAATATCCGCCGCTGTTCAGCCTGCTGATTTTCTTTGGTGCGGTGTCCGGGGCCATCGGCTACATCGTGCAGAAGCGCTCCACGTCGCCAAGCCACGAAATGCTTCGGGCACTGGAGGCGGGAGAATTCATTCCCTACTTCCAACCGGTGGTGCACGGCGACAGCAAACGCTGGTCAGGTGCGGAAGTGCTGATGCGCTGGAACCATCCCAAGGAAGGGCTGGTGCGTCCGGACCTGTTCATACCCTTTGCCGAACATTCCGGGCTGATCGTGCCAATGACCCGCGCTTTGATGCAGCAAACGGCTGTCATCCTGGGGCCGCAGTCACCGACCTTCAAAGCGCCTTTCCACATTGGCATCAACATCACCGCCAGCCACTGCCACGATCTGGAACTGGTGGAGGATTGCCGTGAATTTTTGTCAGCTTTCCATCCCGGCAGCATCAGCCTGGTCCTGGAGCTGACTGAACGCGAGCTGATCGAACCATCCGACATCACCCAACAACTGTTCGCAGAGTTGCGTGCGATGGGGGTGAAGATCGCGATTGACGACTTTGGCACCGGCCATTCAAGCCTCGGCTACTTGAGAACCTTCAATGTCGACTTCCTCAAGATCGACCAGACATTCGTGGCCATGATCGATAAGGATGCCCTTTCCCGGCACATTCTGGACACCATCATCGAGCTTTCCACCAAGCTGGATCTGGGCATCGTGGCCGAAGGTGTGGAAACGCAAGCCCAATGTGATTATCTGGCCGCCCACCATGTCAACTTTCTGCAGGGCTACCTTTTCGGCAAGCCCATGCCGGCGGCCGACTTCATCGAAGCATTAACTCATCATTAACTTGTCTGGATAAATCCTGTCACGCCGACAGCCCGCACCAAATTGATACAAAACAGCGTTGTTGTTACATGAAGAAAAAGTCAGGATTTACTCTTGTCGCATTAACTACTACAATTTTTCTTACCTGTTGCAAGATGGGCAGGTGAGCCATTATCACCGAGTCGCTTCAAGGCTCTTGGCTTATAGCTTTGTTTGCGGTTGGTATCAGCCAAACACACTATTGGAGTAAAGATATTGTCCAGACTCGCTGAATTTCGTGCAGCTGAAAAGGCCCTTCAGGAACAGCTCAAGCAGCTGGAGTCGCTGAAGAATGATGCCGGGCTCAAGAAAGAAATCGAATTCGAAGAAAAGCTCCAGGGGCTGATGAAAACCTACGGCAAAGGCCTGAAAGACATCATCGCCATTCTCGATCCGAACCCGGCGAAATCCGGCCTGCAACTGACCGCCGCACCTAAAACCCGCCGCGCTCGAGTGGTCAAGGTCTATCAGAACCCGCACACTGGCGAACTGATCGAGACCAAGGGTGGCAACCATCGCGGCTTGAAAGCCTGGAAGGAAAAATACGGTGCAGCTACCGTTGATTCCTGGTTGCGCGGTTAATCTCTCGCAAACATGAAAGCCCTGCATATGCAGGGCTTTTTTTTGGACAATATTTAACAAATGAAACGATTTTTCTGGCGGGAAAGTTGATTCTCAAACCGCTTCCGCACTGAAACTATGCTTCGGAATGTTGCCCCCAGTACCCAAGATTAACTTTATGTTTAATCAATTCAGGTATCTAACACCACGCCGGCCACAACAGACGACTAAAATTTCAAGCTGTTTCGCGCAGCCACTATGTCGTCGCCGCTGGCTTTATAAACCTCCGCCTGCCCGGCATACGAAAGTACGTACGCTTTTTCCGCCTCGACCGCTGCAACCAATGTTTGCGACAACACATGGCGACCGTTTTCAGTCACCGTACAAGTGGTCTCAAGCGCTGTCAGCGAACCGAGCGTACTCGGATGAACCCTGTTGCAGACACTCTGATAACCGCTCTGGAAAAAGTCTTTCTGCACCGACTTGCGCATCTCCAGTAACACGCCCTGCAAGTTGACCTGGTGGCCACTTTCCACACGGGTCATCGTCAACTCCATCACCATCACCTGATTGCCATCGGCGTCAGTCTTCACTGCGCGCTGACGCGAGACCTCAGGCGAGGTTTCGGGCAGCGCCTCGACCTCCCAGCCGGCGGGCCAAGTGATGCTCGGCGCTTCGGCAAAGGCCGGCAGAGCAAGCAGGGAAAAACCCAGGAAAACGAACAGCGATTTGAACGGTCGGATCATTACCAGAGGCACTCGCGGATTGAGCCGTAAAGTCTGAGGCTCGCCCGCTCACAGGGCAAGCCCGCGCTTTCGGTTTGGCGATGCTGCCAGGCATGCGTATCATTGCGCCCATTCACTCGCCCCAATTTGTTACGGAGGGCTCATGAGCCTGCAAGAACTGAACACCTTCCCCGGCGTCACCGCCACCCCGGACAGCGCAACCCGCAACTTCGTGTTCAACCACACCATGCTGCGCGTCAAAGACATCACCAAGTCGCTGGATTTCTACACCCGCGTACTGGGTTTCTCGCTGGTAGAGAAGCGTGATTTCCCGGAAGCGGAATTCAGCCTGTACTTCCTCGCCCTGGTCGACAAATCGCAGATCCCGGCTGACGCCGCTGCCCGCACCGAGTGGATGAAGTCGATTCCCGGCATTCTGGAACTGACCCACAACCATGGCACCGAGAACGAAGCAGAGTTCGCCTACCACAACGGCAACACCGACCCACGTGGTTTCGGCCACATCTGCATTTCGGTACCGGACATCGTCGCTGCCTGCGCGCGCTTTGAAGAACTGGGCTGCGACTTCCAGAAGCGCCTGACCGATGGCCGCATGAAGAGCCTGGCGTTCATCAAGGATCCGGATGGCTACTGGGTCGAGATCATTCAGCCGGCACCGCTGTAAAGCTGAAACGGGGTAGAAAGCACCCCACAAAGAAAAAACCCCATCATCGCTGATGGGGTTTTTTCTGTTTCAGGCCCGGGATTTACGCCGGAGCCGAAGTGCGGATCAAGTGATCAAAAGCGCTGAGAGAAGCCTTGGCACCCTCGCCCACCGCAATCACGATTTGCTTGTACGGCACGGTGGTCACGTCACCGGCGGCGAAGATACCGGGGATCGAGGTTTCACCGCGATTATCGACGATGATCTCGCCGCGCGGCGACAGCTCGATGGTGCCTTTGAGCCAATCGGTGTTGGGCAGCAGACCGATCTGCACGAAGATCCCTTCCAGCTCGACCGTGCGCGACTCGTCAGTATTGCGATCCTTGTAGCGCAGACCGTTGACCTTCTGGCCATCGCCGGTGACTTCAGTGGTCAGCGCACTGGTGATCACGGTGACGTTCGGCAGGCTGTGCAGCTTGCGTTGCAATACGGCGTCGGCGCGCAGCTGTACGTCGAACTCCAGCAAGGTGACGTGAGACACGATACCGGCCAAGTCAATGGCCGCTTCGACGCCGGAGTTACCGCCGCCAATCACCGCCACACGCTTGCCTTTGAACAGCGGGCCGTCGCAGTGCGGGCAGTACGCCACGCCTTTGTTGCGGTATTCCTGCTCGCCCGGCACGTTCATTTCACGCCACCGCGCGCCGGTCGCCAGAATCACGCTCTTGGCCTTGAGGGTCGCGCCGCTCGCGAAGTGAACTTCATGCAGCTCGCCATTCTTGCCCGGGATCAGCTTATCGGCACGTTGCAGGTTCATGATGTCGACGTCGTATTGCTTGACGTGTTCTTCCAGCGCGGTCGCCAGTTTCGGGCCTTCGGTTTCCTGCACGGAAATGAAGTTCTCGATGGCCATGGTGTCCAGCACCTGACCGCCGAAGCGCTCGGCTGCAACACCGGTGCGAATGCCTTTCCGTGCGGCGTAGATCGCCGCCGAAGCACCAGCCGGGCCACCGCCGACCACCAGCACATCAAAGGCTTGCTTGGCGCTGATTTTCTCGGCCTGACGCTCGATGGCGCCGGTGTCGAGTTTGGCGAGGATTTCTTCCAGGCCCATGCGGCCCTGACCAAAGTTTTCGCCGTTCAGGTAAATGCTCGGCACAGCCATGATCTTGCGATCGTTGACTTCGTCCTGGAACAGCGCACCGTCGATGGCGACGTGGCGGATGTTCGGGTTCAGCACGGCCATCAGGTTCAGTGCCTGAACGACGTCCGGGCAGTTCTGGCAGGACAGCGAAAAATAAGTCTCGAAGTTGAACTCGCCCTTGAGCGAGCGGATCTGTTCGATCACTTCGACAATGGCCTTCGAAGGGTGGCCGCCGACTTGCAGCAGGGCCAGCACCAGCGAAGTGAATTCATGGCCCATCGGAATGCCGGCGAAACGCAGGCTGATGTCGGCACCGGGGCGGTTGATCGAGAACGACGGCTTGCGTGCATCGTCGCCGCTGTCGATCAAGGTAATTTGGTGCGAAAGACTGGCAACATCTTTCAGCAGGTCGAGCATTTCACGGGATTTCGCACCGTCGTCGAGTGAGGCAACGATCTCGATCGGCTGGGTGACCCGTTCCAGGTACGATTTCAACTGGGCTTTAAGATTGGCGTCCAACATACGGGCGATCTCCTGACTTTATTTGAGGCGAAAAAAGCCCGAGCGAATCTCGCCCGGGCTTTTCTATTGGGCGGTGCAGCTTACTTGAGTAGGTGCGGAATCCCGCCCTGCATTGCGTTTGTCACAGACTTAGATCTTGCCGACCAGGTCCAGGGACGGAGCCAGAGTGGCCTCGCCTTCTTTCCACTTGGCCGGGCAAACTTCGCCTGGGTGAGCAGCGACGTACTGAGCAGCCTTGATTTTGCGCAGCAGCTCGGAAGCGTCACGGCCAACGCCGCCATCGTTCAGTTCAACGATTTTGATCTGGCCTTCAGGGTTGATCACGAAGGTGCCACGGTCAGCCAGACCTGCTTCTTCGATCAGCACGTCGAAGTTGCGGGAGATGACCTGAGTCGGGTCGCCGATCATGGTGTACTGGATTTTGCCGATGGCTGGCGAAGTGTTGTGCCAGGCAGCGTGAGCAAAGTGGGTGTCGGTCGAAACGCTGTAGATCTCTACGCCCAGCTTTTGGAAGGCGGCGTAGTTGTCAGCCAGGTCTTCGAGTTCGGTTGGGCAAACGAAAGTGAAGTCGGCCGGGTAGAAGAACACTACGGACCATTTGCCTTTCAGGTCAGCGTCCGAGACTTGTACGAAGTCGCCGTTTTTGAACGCGGTAGCTTTGAACGGTTTTACTTGGCTGTTGATGATAGGCATTGATGACTCTCCGTCAGGGTTGTGAATTCGATGGGTGAATCCTACCCAGTCACTCGACGGATGGCTCATTGGCAAACCTGATGCTGCTGATTTGTTTTCGCTATTAGCTGAGGATATTAATAGAAGAAAACGATATCTACGGCGACAGCGGCTTATCCGTAATCCGGGCCATCCCGTGAAAGGGGCTCGCTTCAACATAGCGCATGGCGGACTTCATATCCTTCCAGCCCACGTAACTCATCAACGACTTGAGGTCCCAGCCGCTTTGATGGGCCCATGTCGCGAAGCCGCGGCGCAGAGAATGGCTGGTGTAGCGCTCGGCGGAGATCCCGGCGCGCTCCAGGACCTGGCGCAACAAAGGGATCACACTGTTGGCGTGCAAGCCCTCTTCGCTCAGATTGCCCCACCGGTCGACGGCGCGAAACACCGGGCCCCGCACCAGCGCCGCTTCGGTGATCCATTCGATATAAGCCTGCACCGGGCACAACTTCAGCAGCGCCGGGGCCTGATAGGTCTGCCCGAGGTTTTCCCGATCGCCCTTACTGCGCGGCAGGTACAGGGTGATGCCGCTGCTGGCGTGCGCCTGCACGTGCTCGATCTGCACCCGACACAGCTCATCGCTGCGAAAGCCACGCCAGAAGCCCAGCAGGATCAACGCGCGGTCGCGGCAGGCTCGGAGCAGCACCGGCCGGTCCTGTTGCTCCCGGGCGCCTTTCATTTCCTGCTCAAGGCAGGCGACGGTCTGCTCAAGATCGCGCAGCTGGAGTGGCTCGGCCTGTTTTTCCTGCGCGGGATGCAGGGCGCGAATGCCCTTGAACACTTTGCGCACCACCGGCGACTTGGTGGGATCGGCGAAGCCCTGACTGTTATGCCACTGCGCCAGCGCCGACAGACGCAACTTCAGCGTGTTGACCGACAGCACGCCGGCATGCGCCACCAGATACCGCGCGATGCTGTCCGCTGTCGCCGGCAGAAACCCTCCCCACGCAGATTCGAAGTGCTCGATGGCTGCGCGATAACTGCGGCGAGTGTTGTCACGGGTGGCGGCTTGCAGATAGCGATCGATATCGCTCATGGGCTGATTTTCTCGTGGCGTACTGGAGGTTTGTGCGGAAACCGATTTTACGGGTTTCACATGGGGTAATACCAGTATATCCCGTCCGTTTATCAGCGCTTGTTTCACTTTATTTTCAACATGGTACACTTCGTACTTTAGTGGCATGTACCACAGTACGAAATGGTAGGAGCAGATATGGCCCGTGGCGGCGTTAATAAAGCAGTGGTCCAGATCGCGCGCGCAGCGATCCTCGCCCGTGGCGAACACCCCAGCATCGACGCAGTACGAATCGAACTTGGTAATACGGGTTCAAAAACCACGATTCATCGCTATCTGAAAGAGCTGGATGACGGCAGCGAACCGGCCGATCCTTCGGCAGAACCCATCGATGACGAGCTGCTGGCACTCGTTACGCGCCTTGCCCAACGCCTGAAAGAACAGGCACAGGAACCGATTGACCAGGCGCGCGAGCAGTACGAGCAACAGCGTCAGGCACTGGAGGACGAACTGAATCAGCTTCGTCAGGATCATGTGCAACTGGAGAAGAAGCACGACATTCAGACTGCCGCGCTGGCCAAGGAATCCGAAGCGCTGAGCGATACCCGCTCGATGTTGCAGACCGAACAGACCCGCAATGCCGGACTGAATCAGGCACTGGCAGACTTTGAATTGCGCCTGCAGGACAAGGACGAGCAGATCCGCTCGCTGGAAGAGAAGCACCTGCACGCCCGCGATGCGCTTGAGCACTACCGCAACGCCATCAAGGAACAGCGTGAGCAGGAGCAAAGCCGTCACGAAACTCAGGTTCAGCAGTTGCAGATGGAGTTGCGCCAGGCGCAGCAAAGCGCACTGGTACGCCAGGACGAGATCACTCAGTTGCACCGCGACAACGAACGTCTGCTGACCGAGAATCGCGGCACCGTACGCGAATTGAGCCTGATGCAGGATCAGCTCAAACAAAGCAATCAGCGTCAGGATCAACTGCTGGAGCAAGCGTCACGCGTCGACAGCGAACGCACCCTCCTCCAGGAACGCCTGCGCGTGGCTCTGCTGGAAAGCCAGACGCTCAAGCAGAACGTCGACGAGCAGTCGCAGCTCAATCAGTCATTGGAAAAGGAATTGACCAAGGTTCAAGCCAGCTTGCGCCTGGCCACTGCCGTTGCGGCAGCGCCAGACGCAGCAGAACCGAAAAAGACTTAAGCGCCGACCGGCGTACGCATGGTGACAAACTCTTCGGCCGCCGTCGGGTGTACCCCGATGGTGTCGTCGAAGTCACGCTTGGTGGCGCCAGCCTTCAACGCGATCGCCAGACCCTGCACGATCTCGCCGGCATCCGGCCCGACCATGTGACAACCCAACACCTTGTCGGACTTGCCATCGACCACCAGCTTCATCAGCGTGCGCTCTTGGCAATCAGTCAGGGTCAGTTTCATCGGCCGGAAGCGGCTTTCGTAGATCACGACGTCGTGACCCGCTTCCCGCGCCTCTTCTTCGGTCAGCCCAACAGTGCCGATGTTCGGCAGACTGAACACTGCCGTCGGGATCATCTTGTAATCCACCGGACGATATTGCTCAGGCTTGAACAGACGCCGCGCCACCGCCATGCCTTCAGCCAGCGCCACCGGCGTCAATTGCACACGACCGATGACATCGCCCAGCGCCAGAATCGACGGCTCGGTGGTTTGATATTGCTCGTCGACTTTGATGAAGCCCTTGTCGTCGAGCTGCACATCAGTGTTCTCCAGCCCCAGGTTGTCCAGCATCGGACGTCGGCCGGTGGCGTAGAACACGCAATCCGCTTCCAGTACGCGACCATCCTTCAGGATCGCCTTCAGGCTGCCATCCGGCTGCTTGTCGATGCGCGCAATGTCGGCATTGAATTGCAGATCCATACCGCGCTTGGTCAGCTCTTCTTTCAAATGGTTACGCACTGAACCGTCGAAACCGCGCAGGAACAGATCCCCGCGATACAGCAATGTCGTGTTGGCGCCCAGCCCATGGAAAATCCCGGCAAATTCGACGGCGATGTACCCGCCGCCGACGACCAGCACGCGCTTGGGCAGTTCTTTGAGGAAGAACGCCTGGTTTGAGCTGATCGCATGTTCATGCCCAGGAATTTCGGGGATCTGCGGCCAGCCACCGGTGGCGATCAGAATATTCTTCGCAGTGTATCGCTCGCCATTGACCTCGACTTCGTGCGGGCCGACGATCTTCGCGTGGGCTTCATGCAGCGTCACGCCGCTGTTGACCAGCAGATTGCGATAAATGCCGTTCAGGCGATTGATCTCGCGATCCTTGTTGGCGATCAGCGTGGCCCAATCGAAATCCGCCTCGCCCAGGCTCCAGCCAAAACCCGAGGACTGTTCGAAGTCTTCGGCGAAATGCGCGCCATACACCAACAGTTTTTTCGGTACGCAACCGACGTTGACGCAGGTGCCGCCCAGATAACGGCTCTCGGCCACCGCCACTTTCGCACCGAACCCGGCAGCAAAACGCGCAGCCCGCACACCGCCGGAACCGGCGCCAATCACATAAAGGTCAAAATCGTAGGCCATTTCTATCTCCTCGGCAGGCGATCAGCATACCCGCCGTCGTCCGTTGGGCAAGCACTCCTGCCGATATAGGGGCGGAAAATGAAAAAGCCACCCGAAGGTGGCTTTTTCGTACAGGCAGATCAGGCGCTATCAGTAAGCCTTGCCAGTCTTGTAGAAGTTTTCGAAGCAGAAGTTGGTTGCTTCGATATAGCCTTCAGCACCACCGCAGTCGAAGCGCTTGCCCTTGAACTTGTAAGCCATCACGCAGCCGTTCTGGGCTTGTTTCATCAGGGCGTCGGTGATCTGGATTTCACCGCCCTTGCCTGGCTCGGTCTGTTCGATCAGGTCGAAGATGTCCGGAGTCAGAATGTAACGACCAATGATCGCCAGGTTCGACGGTGCGTCTTCCGGCTTTGGCTTCTCGACCATGCTGTGTACGCGGTAGATGTCGTCGCGGATCATTTCGCCAGCGATCACGCCGTACTTGCTGGTTTCTTGCGGATCGACTTCCTGAATGGCGATGATCGAGCAGCGGAACTGCTTGTACAGCTTGACCATCTGGGTCAGTACGCCGTCACCGTCGAGGTTGACGCACAGGTCGTCCGCCAGCACTACGGCGAACGGTTCGTCGCCGATCAATGGGCGACCGGTCAGGATCGCGTGACCCAGGCCTTTCATTTCGGTCTGGCGGGTGTAGGAGAACGAGCACTCGTCCAGCAGCTTGCGGATACCGACCAGGTATTTTTCCTTGTCGGTGCCCTTGATCTGGTTTTCCAGCTCGTAGCTGATGTCGAAGTGGTCTTCCAGGGCGCGCTTGCCACGGCCGGTCACGATGGAAATTTCGTTCAGGCCAGCATCCAGAGCTTCTTCGACGCCGTACTGGATCAGTGGCTTGTTTACCACCGGCAGCATTTCTTTGGGCATGGCCTTCGTCGCTGGGAGGAAGCGAGTACCGTAACCGGCTGCTGGGAACAAGCATTTCTTGATCATATAAGTCCTTGAAAGGGCTGTGTGTACGAGTTTCGGCGCAGTCTAATCAGGCGGCGCGCACCTTACAATGCCCCGCACTGGCTAACCGATGTCAACATAGAGAAATAAACTGGCGGATAGTTCAATCCGCTCACAGAGGCTGCGCATTCAGCTTAGCCCAAAGATCTCGGAACGCCGCATCGACCTGCGCCCGTTCGCCCATTTACCGTTATCATGGCGCCTTTGAACCAGCCAACGAGGCCGCTAGATGTCCGCAGCAAAAATCATCAACGGGTACACCGTCGCCAAGGCTAAAGATGGCCAGTGGCATATCACTGCCACCAACGGCGAAGACGTGTCCGGCCCGTTGCCCACAGAGGCGATGGCGATTGAAGTCGCCGCGGTGCTCGATTACACGCCCGCAGCTCCGAAACGTCGCGGCAAGGAACAGGACTGATCGGTAACGACGAAGGCCGGCCCTGCCATTGCGCAGGGCTTTTTTTTGGCTGCGCGAAAAGAAGTGGCCAATCGCTATAACCTTTTCCTGCCGGCGCTGTCATAGCGTCTAGCCCCTCCTCCTCGAAGACGACATTGCCATGACCAACCGTTCCCTCATCAGTTTCCTGCCGCTGATTGCACTCGCCGCCCTGACCGGCTGCGCCACTTCACAGACCACTTACCTGAACAATGGCGAACAAGGGTTGAGCATCGATTGCTCCGGCGAGGCCAATTCCTGGGCCACCTGCTATGAAAAGGCTGACGCGTCCTGCGCCGGCACCGGTTATCGCATCGTCGGAACTGACGGCACACCGGCGCCCAAGGAAGACGACAAGACGCTGGGCGTCGACGTCGGCAACTACAAAACCCGCAGCGTGGTAGTGGTCTGCAAATAGCCTTACATGTGAATTTCGGCGAATTTGATCCCCAGCCCGCGCACGACCTCGATCAGGTCGTCGAGCCGGTTGAATGATTCGACTTCGTCGTTATCGTCGACCAGGAAGTAACTGCGCCCGGCGCTTTTCTTGAAAAACACGATCCACTCCCCCGGATTTGCCGGGTTCTGGATCACATGGGTAGCCGCAATAAGCCCTTCCTTGTGTCGCTCCCGCACCTGCTCTCTCTTCATTCACCGCTCCGGAAATGACAATGCCGCCACAGCAACGCTGTGACGGCATCAATGCTGACTGCTGACAGTCTATCAGCCGGAAATACAGGCCGTGGCGGCTTTGCGTACATCCCATGGACGCAGCGGCACGTTGGACATCCGCTCGTGCAGCTTGATGCTGCTGCCACCGGAGCGATCCTCGATGTCAAACACCGCCGCCGGCCCCGATCCCAGCTTGCCCGGCACAATGACCCGAACCTCGTCCTTGTTCCGCTCTACCTGCAGGGCACCGCGGCTGCTGGACAGCTTTTCGGCCAGGCATTCAGCATATTCATGGGGCTTCTTGCCGGAAATGACGTTCATGGTCGGCAGTGTTTCATTGATTTCCGAAACACTTGCGCAACCACCCATTGCCAATGCCAACGGCAGAATCACCACACCCCACTTCATACAAAACCTCCAATAAAGACCCTCCGACAGCATGAATGCCGTTTTTCTCCGAGGCTCACTGCATTTAACCCACATCGAATCGTGAATTCTGTTTTTAATTGTCAAAGCGCTGCCCGACGGCCGGATAATAACCTGTCCGGGCTGATAAACTGCGCCAATCGACAATGCTATCGTTTTGATTTTGTAGAAAAAGCCCTTCTGGAGGCGCCCATGAAATTCATTCACCAGCGCGAGCACCTCAACGAAGACGACATCGTCGTCATTCAATGCTCGCAAACCTGCAACATCCGCTTGATGAACGACGCCAACTTCCGCAGCTTCAAGAATGGCGGCCGCCACACCTATCACGGCGGTGCTTTCGACACGTTCCCGGCCCGTATCACTGCGCCAAGCACCGGTTTCTGGAACATCACCATCGACACCGTCAGCCGCCGGGCAATCAGCGTGACCCGCAAGCCGACCCTGACGCATTCGATCAAGATCATCCGCCGCTCCAGCTCCAAACTCAGCTGAGCGGTTCCGCCAACGCAGACAGGTAAGCATCAACGTGGCCCAAACGACCAAATACGTAATCAAGTACAAACTCAACGGTGAACGCCGCTTCGAGTTCGCCCAACTGGAAAACGGCACGCCGGAAGAAGCCAAGGCAGCACTGAATGCCCTGCACGGCCAGAGCGACGATGTGATCAGCGACATCAGCGTCAGCAAAGCCCTGTAAGCCCCGGATGACAATTTGACCGCAAGCGGCGGAGTGTTCCGGCCGGGTGGACGGCCCAGACTGATACCTGAATGCAAGCCAAGGAATCAGCATGTCATCCTCACCCGCCTCACCCGCCTCCCCGCTCGTTGCGCTCGACTGGATCGCCCTGGAGCGGCAACTGGATCAGGACGGTTGCGCCCTCATCCGCACGCTGCTGCGTCCGGAGACCTGCGATCGATTGAGTGCGCTTTACCCACAAAGCGAACCGTTCCGGTCCCAGGTGATCATGGCCCACCACGGTTTCGGACGCGGGGAATACAAATACCTGCGCTATCCGCTTCCATCCGTGGTGGAACGCCTGCGCAGCGCGCTTTACCCGCGACTCGTGCCTCTGGCCAACCGCTGGCAGGAGCGAATGGGGCTGCTGGAGCGTTTTCCAGCGCAACACAGCGAATTTCTCGATCGCTGCCACACCGCCGGTCAACTGCGACCTACCCCGCTCTTGCTGCAATACGGCCCGCAGGACTACAACTGTCTGCATCAGGATCTGTACGGCGAACATGTGTTTCCGCTGCAAGTGGCGATTCTTCTGTCAGAACCTGGCGAAGATTTCACCGGCGGTGAATTTGTCCTGACGGAACAACGTCCGAGAATGCAATCACGCCCTCTGGTGATGGACCTGAGAAAAGGCGACGCGCTGATCTTTGCCGTCAACCAGCGCCCGGTCAAAGGCGTGCGCGGCGACTATCGGGTGACCATACGCCACGGTGTCAGCCGACTGCACAGCGGAAAACGGCATACTCTGGGCATCATCTTCCACGACGCGACCTGACGATCATGCAAACCACCTTCGATCTGTTCGCCGACACAGAATCCGAGCAGCCCCGGCGCGCCGAACAGATCGGCGAGCAATCCTGGGTGTTGCGCGGCTTTGCATTGCCGCGAATCGAGCAGTTGTTGCCGGCCCTGGAATCGATCATAGCCTGCGCTCCGTTGCGCCACATGATGACGCCCGGGGGCTTCAGCATGTCGGTGGCCACCAGCAGTTGCGGTGCACTGGGCTGGATCACCGATCGCAGCGGTTACCGCTATTCATCCGAAGATCCAGTGAGCCATCGACCCTGGCCGGCAATGCCCGAGGTGTTTCGTGAATTGGCACAGGCGGCGGCGAAAGGCGCCGGATTTTCCGAATTCATGCCGGATTCCTGCCTGATCAATCGTTATGTCCCAGGCGCGAAGATGTCGTTGCATCAGGACAAAGACGAAAATGCCTACGAAGCGCCGATCGTTTCGCTGTCATTGGGCTTGCCCGCGACGTTCCTGTTCGGCGGTTTCACGCGTGGCGACAGGAGCCAGAAAATCCCGCTACTGCACGGCGACATGGTGATCTGGGGCGGCGTCGACCGGCTGCGCTTTCACGGCATCCTGCCAATCAAGCCTGGCCGACACCCGCGCCTGGGAGAACAACGCTTCAACCTCACGTTTCGCGTCGCCGGATAATCCTGCAAAGTTTGACCGCAAGGCTCGGAGTGTTCCGGCCGGTGGCACTGGTTAACCTGAAATTCAACAGGTCAACGGACTCTCCATCATGAAAACGCTTACCACCTCGCTGAACACTGAAGACGATCCACGCTGGGCCGCAGTCGTGGCACGCGACGCTCGGGCGGACGGCCAGTTCGTCTATGCCGTGAAAACCACCGGCATCTATTGCCGCCCCAGCAGCCTGGCGCGCTTGCCGAAACCGCAGAACGTCGAGTTTTTCGACACCGCCGAGGATGCCGAGGCAGCGGGCTATCGTCCCAGCAAACGGGCGAGCAAGGATCAGACCGAAGTCGCCGCGCAACATGCTGCGACCGTCGCGGCAGCCTGTCGCCAGATCGAAGCGTCGGACAGCCTGCCGGCGCTCAACGATCTCGCCGAGACTGCCGGCCTGAGCGCCTTTCATTTTCATCGCGTGTTCAAAGCAGCAACGGGCCTGACGCCCAAAGGCTATGCCGCCGCGCATCGCTCGCGTCGGGTTCGTCAGCGTCTGGCGGACGGCGGCTCGGTGACCGACGCGTTGTATGACGCCGGTTTCAATTCCAACAGCCGTTTCTACGAGGCGGCCGATCAGGTGCTGGGCATGAAACCCGGCGACTTCCGGGCTGCCGGCCAGAACAACGACATCCGCTTCGCCGTCGGCCAATGCTCGCTCGGGGCTATTCTGGTGGCACAGAGTGAGCGCGGGATTTGCGCGATTCTGCTGGGGGACGATCCGCACCAATTGGTGTGCGACCTGCAGGACCAGTTTCGCCGGGCCAACCTGATCGGTGCCGATGCCGAGTTCGAACAACTGATCGCTCGCGTCGTCGGCTTCATCGAAGCGCCTGCCATCGGCCTCGACTTACCGCTGGATGTGCGCGGCACCGCGTTTCAGGAACGGGTGTGGCAGGCGCTGCGGGAAATACCGGTCGGCAGCACCGCCAGCTACGCGGACATCGCCCTGCGGATCGGCTCGCCAAAAGCCGTGCGCGCTGTGGCCCAGGCTTGCGGCGCCAACAGCCTGGCGGTAGCGATCCCCTGTCATCGCGTTGTGCGCAGTGACGGCAATCTGTCGGGCTACCGCTGGGGCGTGGAGCGCAAGCGCGAATTGCTCGAGCGTGAAGGCAAACCCCGACAGTAATCAGCGATTCACATCAACGACAACTCGCCCCCGGAGTTGCCCCGCCAGCAACTTCGGTGCCGCGTCGATAGCTTCGCCGAGGCCGATTTCATGACTGATCAGTGGCAACAGGGCAAAATCCAGGTCCTTCGCCAGACGATCCCAAGCCTCGATGCGGCGGGCCGTGGGCTGGGTCACGCTGTTGATCCCGGCCAGTGTCACGCCACGCAGAATGAACGGCGCCACCGACGCCGGGAAATCCATGCCCTGAGCCAGACCGCACGCGGCCACGGTGCCTTCGGCCCGAGTGCTGGCGCAGGCATTGGCGAGCGTGTGGCTGCCGACCGAATCGATGACGCCCGCCCAGCGCTCCTTGGCCAGCGGCTTGCCGGGTTCGGACAGGGTGGCGCGATCAATGATTTCGCTGGCACCCAGTTGTTTCAGGTATTCGTGTTCCGACACCCGACCGGTCGAAGCGACTACGCGATAGCCCAGCTTGCTCAGCAACGCGATGGCAAAACTGCCGACGCCGCCGTTGGCGCCAGTCACCAGCACTTCGCCCTGTTGCGGGGTCACGCCGTTGCGTTCCAGCGCCATGACGCACAGCATCGCCGTATAGCCCGCCGTGCCGATGGCCATGGCTTGCGCAGCGGTGAATGCCTTGGGCAGCGGAATCAGCCAGTCACCGTTCAGTCGCGCCTTCTGCGCGAGTCCGCCCCAGTGGCTTTCGCCGACGCCCCAGCCGTTGAGCAGCACCGCGTCGCCGACCTTGTAGTTCGGGTGCGAGCTGACTTCGACGGTGCCCGCCAGATCGATCCCCGGCACCATCGGAAACTTGCGCACCACCGGGCTGCTGCCGGTGATCGCCAGGCCGTCCTTGAAGTTCAGCGTGCTGTACGCGACGCGAACCGTCACATCGCCGTCCGGCAGCTGCTCATCACTGATCTCTTGCAGGTTGGCGCGATAACCGCTGTTGTCTTTATCGATCACAATGCCTTTAAACATGACTGCCTCTTACCGGTGAAATTCAGGATGTCGAGGCATTGGAATAGCACATTGCAACATTTTGCCCCACTCGACCTTTAGCCAATCGCGCCCCAACGCCGAGCCAAAGTCGGCTGTTCAAGCTACAAATCTGTGCTGGTCATGGGGTTGGCTTTGCGTTAAAAAACCGGCTGCTACCGTCCCTGCCCTGTTTTGTCGTCGGAGAAGCTATTCCATGAGCCAATGGCCTGATACCCGCATTCTTGACCTGTTCGGCATCGAACTGCCGATCATCCAGGGCCCCATGGCCGGAGCCACTAATTCATCCATGGTTATCGCAACTTGCAACGCCGGTGGCCTCGGTTCGATGCCGGCCGCGATGCTGACCATCGAGCAACTGCGCGAAGAACTGAAAACCATTCGCCAGGGCACGAACAAGCCGTTCAATGTCAACTTCTTCTGCCATCAGCCTCCGGCCGCCGATGAGCAAAAGGCCCGCGACTGGAAAAACCTGCTGGAACCCTACTATCGCGAACTGGGTGTCGATTTCGATGCGCCGACGCCGGTGTCCAACCGCGCGCCCTTCGATGCAGCCGCCTGCGAGGTGCTGGAAGAGTTTCGCCCTGAAGTGGTGAGCTTCCACTTCGGCCTGCCGGAAAAGTCCTTGCTGGATCGGGTCAAGGCCACTGGTGCGAAAATCATCTCGTCGGCAACCACCGTCGACGAAGCGATCTGGCTGGAGCAGAACGGTTGCGACGCGATCATCGCCATGGGCTACGAGGCCGGCGGCCATCGCGGGATGTTCCTCAGCGCTGACCTGAGCAGTCAGGTCGGTACATTTGCCCTGGTCCCGCAAGTGGTCGACGCGGTGAGTGTGCCGGTGATCGCAGCCGGTGCAATTGCCGATGCGCGCGGCGTCGCAGCAGCGTTCATGCTCGGTGCTTCGGCAGTTCAAGTCGGCACGGCGTATCTGTTTACTCCGGAAGCGAAAGTCAGCGCGTCGCACCACAAAGCTTTGCGCACCGCCAAGGAAAGCGAGACGGCGGTGACCAATCTGTTTACCGGGCGCCCGGCGCGGGGGATTCTCAATCGGGTGATGCGCGAGCTGGGCCCGATGTCCGACAAGGCCCCTGCCTTTCCGCTGGCCGGCGGTGCCTTGATGCCGTTGCGCGCAAAGGGTGAAGCCGAATTCAGCAACCTCTGGGCCGGCCAGGCGTTCACGCTCGGCAAAGACCTCGGCAGCGCTGAATTGACCCGACAACTGGCTGAAGGCGCACTGGCAAAACTGACGCGATGATGAACCCGATCGGGTGAGGAAACGTGGAGCCCTCACCCGATTTCAAAGCAGTGCTTTCCGTTTGGCGGCATTTCGCTATATATTTCGATATATAGCGCTTCACCTTTTCGCATCGGCGCAGTCTCTCTTCGATAACGACTGCCCACTGCACTTGCCACCCACGGAGCCGTTACATGATCAATCGTGCCTCACGTTTTGCCCCTGCCCTGCTCGCGGTATTCGCCATCGGCGCGGCGCAGGCCGACGAAGTGCAAGTTGCCGTCGCGGCCAACTTTACCGCACCGATCCAGGCGATTGCCGCCGATTTCGAAAAAGACACCGGGCACAAACTGGTCGCAGCCTATGGCGCTACTGGCCAGTTCTACACCCAGATCAAGAACGGCGCGCCGTTCGAGGTATTCCTCTCGGCCGACGACACCACACCTGAAAAACTCGAGAAAGAAGGCGAAACCGTCAAAGGTTCGCGCTTCACCTACGCCATCGGCACCCTGGCGCTGTGGTCGGCCAAGGAAGGTTACGTCGACGCCAAAGGCGATGTCCTGAAGAAAAACCAATACCAGCACCTGTCCATCGCCAACCCGAAAGCCGCGCCTTACGGTCTGGCCGCCACCCAGGTGCTGGAAAAGCTGAAACTGACCGACGCCACCAAAGCCAAGATCGTCGAAGGCCAGAACATCACCCAGGCCTACCAGTTCGTGTCCACCGGCAACGCCGAGCTGGGCTTCGTCGCCCTGTCGCAGATCTACAAGGATGGCAAGGTCAGCAGCGGTTCGGCGTGGATCGTTCCGGCGAGCATGCACGACCCGATCAAGCAAGACGCGGTGATCCTCAACAAAGGCAAGGACAACGCCGCTGCCAAGGCGCTGGTTGATTACCTCAAAGGCGCGAAAGCCGCTGCGGTCATCAAGTCCTACGGTTATCAACTGTAAATGGCGCTGACGAGTGCCGATTTCGCGGCGATCTGGCTGACCCTGAAACTGGCGTCCCTGACCACCGCGATCCTGCTGGTCGTCGGTACGCCGATTGCCCTGTGGTTGTCGCGCAGCCGTTCCTGGTTGCGCGGTCCCATCGGCGCGATTGTCGCGCTGCCGCTGGTGCTGCCACCGACGGTCATTGGCTTCTATCTGTTGCTGGCGCTCGGCCCCAATGGCTTCATTGGCCATTTCACCCAGTGGCTGGGGCTTGGCACCTTGACCTTCAGCTTCATCGGCCTTGTGATCGGCTCTGTGCTCTATTCCATGCCGTTCGTGGTGCAGCCGTTGCAAAACGCCTTCTCCGCAATCGGTACTCGTCCTCTGGAAGTGGCGGCGACCTTGCGCGCCAATCCCTGGGACACTTTTTTCAGCGTGATTCTGCCCCTGGCTCGCCCCGGCTTCATCACTGCGGCAATCCTCGGCTTCGCCCACACCGTCGGTGAATTCGGTGTGGTGTTGATGATCGGCGGGAATATTCCCGACAAGACCCGGGTGGTTTCCGTACAGATCTACGACCACGTCGAAGCCATGGAGTACGCGCAGGCGCACTGGCTGGCCGGGGCGATGCTGGTGTTTTCGTTTCTGGTATTGCTGGCGCTGTATTCCAGCCGCAAAACCCGCACGGGCTGGAGCTGATCGATGATTGATGCACGCCTGAAACTGGCCTGGTCGGGCTTCAGCCTCGATGTTGACCTGCAGCTGCCCGGTCGCGGTGTGACCGCGCTGTTCGGGCAGTCCGGCTCGGGCAAGACCACGTGCCTGCGCTGCATTGCCGGGCTCGAACGCGCGCCGCAGGCCGTTATCCGCATCAATGACGAGGTCTGGCAGGACAGCGAAAAAGGCATTTTCGTGCCGCCGCACAAACGCGCGCTCGGCTATGTGTTTCAGGAAGCCAGCCTGTTTCCGCACCTGTCGGTGCTGGCTAATCTGCAATTTGGCCTCAAGCGCATTGCCAAAGCACAGCGTCGGGTCGACATGACCCAAGCCACCGAACTGCTGGGTATCGGCCATTTGCTGGATCGTCACCCTCAGCATCTGTCCGGCGGCGAGCGTCAGCGTGTCGGCATCGCCAGGGCACTGCTGACCAGCCCTAAGTTGCTGCTGATGGATGAGCCTTTGGCGGCCCTCGACAGTCAGCGTAAAAGCGAAATCCTGCCCTACCTGCAACGCCTGCACGACGAACTGGAAATCCCGGTGCTGTATGTAAGCCACGCGCAGGACGAAGTGGCCAGGCTCGCCGACCACCTGGTGCTGCTCAGCGACGGCAAAGCGCTGGCCAGCGGTCCGATTGGCGAAACCCTGGCACGGCTCGACCTGCCCCTGGCCATGGACAACGACGCCGGGGTGATCATCGAAGGCCAGGTCAGCGACTACGATGCCGACTATCAATTGCTCACCCTGCAATTGCCGGACTCGCCTCTGAGCATTCGCGTGACCCACGCGCCGATGACGACGGGCCAGAGATTGCGCTGCAAGGTGCACGCGCGCGACATCAGCCTGACCCTGCAAAACAGCGAGTTCAGCAGCATCCTCAATCGACTGCCGGTTACAGTCGTCAGCGAGCAGCCGGCCGATAACGCCGCCCACGTGCTCATTCGTCTCGATGCAGGGGGCACACCGCTGCTGGCGCGCATCACACGCTACTCGCGGGACCAACTCGGCGTGCATCCGGGCCAGTCATTGTGGGCCCAGATCAAGGCCGTCGCGGTGCTGGCGTAAACCCGCGGGCACGACCGTCATGGCGTGCGGTCAATGGCTTTAACAGCCTGATTTGCCGCGAAGGAAGTCCGCCATGCCCGATACTGCGCTCACCGAGGTATTGCCTTCGGATCTGCATTACGTCGATGACACCCAGCCCGGTATTACCCGAAAAAAACTGCGCGGGAAATTCGCCTATTTCAATCCCGAGGGCCAGCGCATCACCGATCCCGACGAGATCAAACGCATCAATTCACTGGCCGTTCCACCGGCCTATGTCGACGTGTGGATCTGCGCCGACCCGCGCGGCCATCTGCAAGCCACCGGCCGCGATGCCCGTGGGCGCAAGCAATATCGCTATCACGCGCGCTGGCGCGAGGTGCGCGACGCGGACAAGTATTCGCGACTGCGTGAATTCGGTCTGGCGCTGCCCAAACTACGCAAACAGCTGGAAGCGCTGCTGGCATCGCCGGGCTTCAGCCGAGACAAAGTCATGGCGACCGTCATCACGCTGCTCGACGCCACCCTGATCCGCGTCGGCAACACGCAATACGCGCGGGACAATCGCTCCTATGGCCTGACCACCCTGCGCAGCCGGCATGTCGAGGTCAACGGGAGTGCGATCCTGTTCCAGTTTCGCGGCAAGAGTGGCATCGAGCATCAGATCACAGTGAAGGACCGGCGCCTGGCGCGGATCATCAAGCGCTGCCTGGAATTACCGGGGCAGAACCTGTTTCAGTATCTGGATGAAAACGGCGAGCGACACACCGTCAGCTCTTCCGACGTCAACAGCTACCTGCAGACCCTGACCGGGGCGGATTTCACCGCCAAGGATTACCGGACCTGGGCCGGCAGCGCATTGGCGTTGGCAGTCCTGCGGGAGCTGCAATGGGAATCCGAGGCCGAAGCCAAGCGGCATGTGGTCGAGATGGTGAAGGGCGTCGCCCGCCAACTGGGCAACACGCCGGCGGTCTGTCGCAAGTGCTACATCCACCCGGCGGTGGTCGAGCACTTCATGCTCGGGGCCCTGGCCGAGTTGCCGAAACCACGCGTCCGCAAGGGGCTGCGCAAGGAAGAGGTCGCGCTAGCCCTGTTTCTCGAACGCATGGTAGAGAAGGCAACAGCGCCTTGAAGGCTTCGCCCATCTCGAATAGGCTACGCCCTCCTACCTCCTCAGGACGACCGCAGAAGTGAACAACTAAGCCTTCAAAAATGTAATCGCGACACGCCGCCCAAGGCGCGTGTCAGTGTTCACAACATTTTTTGGAGGTGCCGATGACTCACGTCTCGCGTACGCCTGCTCTCGTCTCCCTGAATCAACTGGGTTTCCAGTTCGCCAATGGCGAGACGATTTTCACTGCACTGAATCTGAAATTCGATCACACCCCGACCGCCATTGTCGGACGCAACGGCGTTGGCAAAAGTGTACTGGCGCGCCTGATCGCCGGATTTTGGCAACCTACAAGCGGCAGCGTGACGCGCGCCGTGGCGACGACCTACGTGGCACAAACCTTTGTCGCGACAGCCGGCGAGACGGTCGCCGAGTCCACCGGCAGCGCCGCGATTCTTCAAGCGCTGGAGCGAATGAACCGGGGCTGCGGATCAGTCGAGGATTTCGACCTCATTGGCGAACAATGGGATCTGGCGGACCGCCTGCGCCGCTTGCTTGATGACGCCGGCCTGGCCGAAGTGGCCTTCACCGATCACACCGGGAACCTCAGTGGCGGCCAGCAAGCGCGCATCGCCCTGATTGGCGCGTTTTTGAGTCAGGCTCCGTTGCTGATCCTCGATGAGCCGACCAACCATCTGGATGCATCGGGACGGCAATGGCTGATGAACTCGCTGGAACGCTGGCACACCGGCTTGATCGTTGCCAGCCATGATCGGCAACTGCTCGACCGGATGCAGCGCATCGTCGAGCTGAGCGCGTCGGGGGCTATCGAATTCGGTGGCAATTACTCGGCGTTTCGTGAGCATCAGCGAATTCATCATGCAGCGGCGCAAGCACGTCTCGACCACGCCAGAAGCGAACGCCAGCGCGAGCGGATTCGATTACGGCGCGAGCACGACACGATACAACGCCACGCCGCCAACTCCCGTCGCAACGCCGAAACCGCCAACATTGCCAGTTTCGAATACGTGGCGATCAAGGGCGCCGCCCGGGAAATCATGGGGCATGTCCGGCAGGGCCATCAGGCCCGCAAGTCCGAACTGGATGCCCAGGTGCGCGAGGCTTATGCCAAGGTACAGCCCGAGGACAGCGTGCTGATCAACTTGCCCGGGAGCGCCGTGCCCAACAACCGTCAGATCTGCACGCTGATCGACGCTCGGCTGCCCTGGCTGTCAAACGGCGCACTGAGCCTTACGATCCACGGCCCGATGCGCATCGCTGTCAGCGGTCCCAACGGCTGTGGCAAATCAACCCTGTTGAAAGCGCTCGCCGGGGAACTGACACCCGTCGATGGAACCGCCACGACTCACGTGCCCTTCGCCTTCCTGGATCAGCAACTGGCGCAACTGGACGATCAGCGTTCCATCACCGAACAACTGATGATGCAAGGGGCTGCGCTGACCGAGGGCACCCTGCGCAGCTATCTCGCCCACTTGCAGCTGGATGCGAGCCGCGCTACGGGCCTCTGTGCTTCTTTGAGCGGTGGCGAACGCTTGAAAGCGGCATTGGCAATGGCCTTGTGGCGATCGGATCCTGCGCAGCTATTGTTGCTGGATGAGCCGACCAATCATCTGGATCTGCCTTCCGTGGAAGCATTCGAGCGGGCATTGCAGACATTTCCGGGCGCAATTGTCGCCGTTTCCCACGATCAGGATTTCCTTGAGGCGTTGAATCCGACCCACCACCTGCGCTGGCAGCAGTCAGGCTGGCAACTGCACCCGACGAACTGACTTGTCTATTTTTTGCACGATTGTTCAGGGCTTCTATAGTTGATCTGGTAGGAATCAGCTGCGGTGACGCCATGGAAGACATATTTGTCGTGAAGCGCTGCAACAAGATTGTCATCCACGGTCGGCGCGCCGGAGAAACGCTCCATGAGCCCGCCGAAGCCTTGGGCTGGTATCGCATCTGCGACACGCGAACCGGTGGTTTCATCGGCGATGGTTTCGACCGGGAAGAGGACGCCCGCAAGGAATGTCATCGGCTCAACACCGCCAGCTCGCAAGTGACCGCCCCCGAGTCGTCGGGCTGATAGCTGTCATTTACGGGTCTATACTCAAACCAGCTGAAGGAGCAGCGCCCCAACGGCAGAGAGCTCGCGCTTGGCGAGCTTTTTGCTGGTACCGAGCGGATTAATGAACGGAGGTGTTCCATGTCCGAAAAAGAGTCCATCACCACTCTCCTCACCTTGCTCGATGCCCGCGAAGCACGCCTCGCCGCGGCCTGCAAAGAGATCGCCGACTGGGTCGACCATCAAGGCGGGCACCCGACCGCCCTGCGCATCCGCGACCGGCTGAACGATATCGACAAGGACACTCCCCTCATTCGCAGTACCTTGTCGTCGCTTAAACCCATTGATCGGCCGCTACCACGCTTCAGATAGCTCTTCGTTCGCCTGGGGCAGGAAAGAACGCCCTTGGTCGTGAGAGGTCAAAACCTTTACACGTCACCAAGGAGACGTCCCATGGTCATTCATTTCAAAGTCGACGGGCATCTGGCCTGTGGGCACAAGGGCAACAACCTCTCCTCCAGCAGCGAACTCAATCGAGTGAAGTGCCGTAGCTGCCGCAATACCGATGCATACAAGGATGCGCGCAAAAATCAGCGCAATGAGGCGCGGCGCGCGGCTCGCCAATCCTGGGCTGCACGCTCGGCGTCCGACTGGCGTTCCGAGTGGATCGAGCGGTTGACGGCTATGGCCGGGCTTCAGCGTTTGCCTAGAGGATTTAGCGGGCAGGCGTTTGTCTGAGCACGAAAAAGGGCTTGCATGAGGTATGTCATGCAAGCCCTTGATATTCATGGTGCCCGAAGCCGGAATCGAACCGGCACGCCCTTACGAGCGGGGGATTTTAAGTCCTACGTCATAATCAGGCAGGCTGCGGCTTTGAGCAAGTTTTCCGGGCCGCAATTCCTCCTAATCCACACTAATTTTGCCCAATGTTTTCAGATACCAAAAAATAATTGCGGCCCGGAATTTTCTAAAGAAATCGGTACCGCCGGTTGTTAGCAAACAACAATCCATCCAATGGAATCATGCCGATTTTGCATACTCCCGCCCACGGCGTTCTGCCGACCTAAAACTTCCCCTGCTACTCTGGTTTCGTTCACGGAGGAAACCGAAATGTCCAATTCTGATCTGCTCCCTTCCCTGCTCTACAAAATCAACGAAAACCAGCTCGCCCTCGAGGCTGCCATCATGGAGCTTACCCTCTGGGTGGAGCAGCGCGGGTCCGCTGACGTAGCAGAAAACGTTCGCGCGCCTTTGACCGCAATCGATCGGAATGAGGAATTCATCAAGATGACCCTGGCCGTGCTCATGACACCCGATTAACAGCTCGTCGCCTCACACTCGCCCACCTGCCTTGCCTCGATTACTGTATGTCCAAACAGTACAAAGCAAGGCACTCACGTGGATCCCCTCTATATAGAAGAAACCGACAACTGGCTCGGCTGCCCAACGCCGCTCGAAACCTGCCGGCATCAGATCGCGCTCTACGAAAATGAATTCGAGGAACTCAACCGTCAGCTCCGCGAAGAACGGGAGCGGATATTCAAACTGGTCGAAATCAACACCGAGATCGGCAAAGACCGTGACGCACAGCGGAAGCAGCTGCTGGCATCACAGGCCGACGTGGTTCGCCTTCAGTCCCAAACTACCGAGCTTTCAAGCCAACTTCGCGCGCTGAATGACATCAAGCATCAGAACACGCATCTCTTCCATGAAAACCAGCGCCTTCTCAGGGAGGCGCGGGAGCGCGAGAGCTGATCGCCTTCACGTAGGCCTGACAAGCCTGGAGTGCGATCAGCCCCCGGTCGCCGTCACCGGTGATGGCGACAATTCGTTGAGCATGCGCTGGGTCAAGTCGGGCGCGTACGGCTGCATGATCCACGCCGCCGGCGCCGGCGGTGGCAGGCACTGAACAGCCACCGGCTGCACCCGCATCGATGAGGACTGACAGCCGCAGATCAGAAGTGGCAAGGCGATCGCGCAGCAGAGCCTGGTCTTTTTGAGCATTGGTCATTTTCTCGGAGTGGGTTTTGTCACTGGCCGCCAGCCGCTGCTCGAGCGCCAGGCGCTTGTCCTGCTCGGCCTGCTGCGCGGTGGCGGCCGCCATGGTCAGCTGATTGAGGGTTTCGGTGTGCAGCCGGGCTGGCTCCGCCAACTGCTTACCGTAGCGCCAGTCCTGTAATTGCCAGGCACTGGCTGCGCCGATAAGCACCAGCATCACCGCGCCGACTGTTTTCCACGGAACGGCGGTCACGCCAACACCTGCAAAGCCTTCTCGTAGAAGGCTTGGCGCTCAGTAGCACCATTCGGAGTGCGCCCACGTCGGCCGGTGTTGATGATGCTGCCGATGTTCGCGTTGTCGCCGGCATCGGCCAGCGTGTTCAACCCGTGCGTGGCCCACCACCACGCCGCCGACATCGCCGCATGCTGCGGCAGCTCCAGCAGTTCCGGCTTATTGATCAGGTCCAAACCCAGCGCCTCGCCGCATGCGGCATAGTTCGCTCGGCCGGTGATCTGGATCAGGCCACGGCCGCAGAACTTCTTGCCATCCCCCGCCACGGTGTTGCCGAGGTCCTTACGCCCCTCGTAGCCGCACTGGGCATCCGTCGGCCCCCATATTTCGCGCACCCAGCTCAACTGGCCGGATTCGTGGCCAGTCTGGGCGATGAACGCGGCAATGCGCTTCGTGCCGACGATCTGGTAATGCTGCATCGCCGTATTAAGCGCAGGTGCAAAAACGCCGGCTTTGGCGCCGGCGTTCGGGAGGATTTGCAGCAACTGCTGCTGAGTAATGGGCATAGCGATCTCCGAATGACATGTAGTGGCAGGGTCACCACTTCCTGACTGAAGTGTTACCATGTGCCGATATAAAAACTGCAAGGGATTGATCAAGCACCGTGACTAAATACGTACCTTACGGAGAGAGAAGCCTATGGGCTCTTTTCCTCTCGCTACCAATCGCATATTTAATTACATCCGCGATTTCCCCTTACATAATTGCATCGTTATTTTCTGGAAGCATTACTGACATTGAAGTAAACGCAACAGGCAGAAAGTCAGATAATTCGTTAGGAGCAGAGATTTGGATGGAACGACCATCCATGATGTCTGACATTCCGAGTGGCTGGGAATCAAGAGGTGAAAGAATTGTTTCCTACATCCCACCATACGGACCACTGAAACTTTCAATACCAGCCAATAGCAATGGCATAACATTTATAAAACAAAACAGATCCGGAATCGTAGAGATAAAGAACGGTTCACAAAAGGAAATAATTGATCTTTACAGCGCCGCAGAAAAACCAATTACTTTTACAGGTATCGATTTTGCCGCTCAATCTGGAGTCAAGCAAAGGCTTTTAACTCCATCGATATTTTTAATAGTGCTTTGTGCAGCTTTCTTTATCGCTCTGGCAGCACTAAAAAATGATATATTACTTTCCACAACAATAGACAGACCGACCGAATCAAAAAATACGAAATACGAATCAAGGCTAGATCATCTTAGGTTTCTCGCCGCGACAATGGTGATATTTTATCACTGCTTTACAGACAACTTCGGCCTTGGCCACAGCACATACAACCCAATACGCGGCCTGGTAGAGCAAGGACACATGGGCGTTGGCTTATTCATGGTTCTAAGTGGATACCTACTAGCAAAAATCGCAATAGGCAAGGAAATAAATTACTTAGAGTTTATAAAAAATCGAGTCTTGAGAATATATCCACTATATACCTTTTGCGTAATCATCATGCTATGCGGGTGGGGTTATCAATACTCTTTCACGCAAGCTTTAAGCATGTTTCTACCATTTATAAATACGCTGCAGGGAGTCGAACTTCCTATGTTCGCGCATCTCTGGACAATAGCGGTGGAATTCCAGTTTTATCTTATATTTCCATTTCTCATGCTTTTCATGAGAAAAATTGGGCCTCGTTTCATTTTCGGAATGCTAGCTCTAACAATATTCTTTAAATACCTTATATGGACAAAGACCGGATCAATAACGAACGTATCATATATGACCCTTCTTGGCAGGATAGATCAGTTTCTCGTTGGCATGTTTGCTGCGCATCTTGCAAAAAAATACATACCATCTGGGAAAATTAGCACTTCCTGGCTGTTCGTTGCAGTGTGTATTTCAGCAATTGTCATACTTGTATTTTGCGGCCAAAAAGGATTAATAGGCCTTAACTCTTCTAAAGCAATGGCTGTCTGGCCAGCAGTTGAGGCGGTAATGTGGGCTGCAGTTATCGTTTGCTATTCATACGCTAGACTGAACGTACCAGAATCAATTGATGCCAGTCTTGCAAGATTGGGCCAGCTAAGCTTTTCAATGTACTGCATGCACTATGTAATTATACCTTTTACAAGCGTACACTTTGCAAAGCTTGGTTTGGCAAACAGCTTTACCGAGGTCGCATCACAAACAGCATTACTAACAGTGCCCGCAATTGTGCTGTTCTCAATGCTAACTTATGGAATTATAGAAAAACCATTCCTATCACTCAAGCACAAATATGTACAGGAAAACCCACAAAAAACAAGTTCTATATAAATAGGCAGGCGTGGCACTCATAATTATTAAATAATTAATGCCACGCATGCTCAAACATTGCTTTCAACAAACTCAGAACCATTATAGAGATACCCTATAGAAACCGGCGAGCTATCCGGTATCTCAATGGCGATAGTTCCAGCCGGCGGCTGCCAACCCTCTAAGTCACCGTCCCAAATAATAAGATTATCAACAACTCCATTCTTAACAACAGCGTATTTTTTCAAGGCTATCACCACTCAATAATTACAATGCCTGGCGAACCATTCCCGCCGAAATTGTTATTTGCGCCGCCAGATCCGCCAGACCCGTATCCACCGAAAGCTGCACCTGGGTAGCCACCGTTCCCACCAGAGGGTCCACCAAAAGGCAATGCAGCCCCATTTTCACCAAAATAATTGCCACCTGTTCCATCGCATGTACCGATCTGCCCTGAGCCTCCCGGGCAAGGAACTACACTGGTAGCGCCAGAAACAGTTGGCACTGCACCGCCAGCACCTGAAGCGCCAACAGTATTGGCAGAAGTGCCCCCTCCAGAAGCGGCGCCACTCGGGCAAATCACAGAAACGCCTGAAGCTGTGATTGATGTTGTCCCGCCTATGGTCCCTGCGCCCCGGCGTTCTGCCGAATGAAAACAATCCCAAATCCTACAGCTCGTCGCCTACCCCTCACCGACCGTACGCGCCTCGATTGCTGTATATCCAAACAGTACACAGCACGACACTCCCCTGGATCCCCTCTATATAAAAGAAACCGACGACTGGCTCGGCTGCCCAACGCCGCTCGAAACTTGCCGGCATCAGATCGCGCTCTACGAAAATGAATTCGAGGAATTGAACCGGCAGCTCCGCGAAGAGCGGGAGCGGATATTCAAGCTGGTCGAGATCTACGCCGAAGAGGTCAAGCAGCGGGACGGGTATATGGCGACACTGCGTGAAAAAGCGGCAGAGACGGCATTGCTCCGCCGAGAAATGTCCAGCCTTCGCACGTCGGCAAACGCGCACAAGAAGCAAGCGGCCACCCTTCGCGGAATGCTTGAAGGGCTGACGCCCCAGACGAAGACAAGCATCTAGCGGCTGGGAGCCAAAGCCCTGACGTAGGCCTGGCACGCCTGCAAAGCAATCAATCCCCGATCACCTTCGTCGGTGATGGCGACAATTCGTTGAGCATGCGTTGGGTCAAGTTCGGCTCGTACGGTTGCATGATCCACGCCGCCGGCGCCGGCGGTGGCAGGCACTGAACATCCACCGGCTGAACCCGCATTGAGGAGGACTGACAGCCGCAGATTAGAAGTGGCAAGACGATCGCGCAAGAGAGCCTGGGCTTTTTGAGCATTGGTCATTTTCTCGGAGTGGGTTTTGTCACTGGCCGCCAGCCGCTGTTCGAGCGCCAGCCGTTTGTCCTGCTCGACCTGCTGCGCAGTGGCGGCGGCCATGGTCATCTGATTTAGGGTTTCGGTGTGCAGCCTGGCCTGTTCGGTCAGTTGCTTCCCGTACCGCCAGTCCTGAACCTGCCAGGCGCCGCCGAATCCGCCGAGCGCCAGCACGCCGATCAACCGCCACGGAACCGTCACGCCAGCACCGCCCTGGCCTTCTCCCACAGCGCGAGCCGATCTGCCAAACCATTCAGCCCACCGTTGATACGCCGGGTGATGGTGTTGAACTGATCGCGATCGGCCAAATCGTTTAGCCCCTTCTGCTTCCAGTACCACGCCGCCGACATAGCGGCATTCTGCGGCAGCTCAAGCAATTCCGGGTGGCTGATCAGTTCGAGCCCCAGCGCCTCCCCACACTTGGCGTAGTTCGCCCGGCCGGTGATCTGGATCAGCCCGCGTCCGTAATACTTCCGGCCGTCGCCCGCCACGGTGTTACCCAGGTCCTTGCGACCTTCGTACCCGCGCTGAGCATCCGTTGGCCCCCAGATCTCGCGCACCCACCGCAACTGGCCGGATTCGTGGCCAGTCTGGGCAATGAAAGCAGAAGCGCGCTTCGTGCCGACGATCTGGTAATGCTGCATCGCCGTATTGAGCGCGGGTGCAAAAACGCCGGCTTTGGCGCCGGCGTTCGGGAGGATCTCCAGCAACTGTTACTGAGTGATCGGCATACTTTTCTCCAGACTAAAAAATACCCGCTCTATGGCGGGCTGGGTATCGAATGAATGTAACTAGACTGATAAACTCGTGCTCCTTCTACGGGACCATCTTTATCCCCCCCCATTACTAGGCGGAAAACTCCGCGAAAAAGAGAACCATCAATGTTAGGTAGGCAGAAAATTCATGGTCTCGATTATGCGCGCGCCATCTTTTCGATTTTCGTAGTGCTATGGCACTTTCACGTCGCGGGAACTTCAGCAATTTTTAGTTCTGCGACAGACGCGCCCTACAGTCCGAACGTCTCGGACATCATCAACTTCAACGTTCTACTCCAAGCAGTTCCCTTTTTTATTCTTACCTCTTGCTACCTGTATGCTGAAACCGCCACATCAGTTCGATATCTAGGCCGCCGTTTTGTACGGATTGGCACGCTGCTCGTGTTC
Organism: Pseudomonas sp. GW456-12-1-14-TSB6; assembly: GCF_059424205.1. Lineage (NCBI taxonomy): Bacteria > Pseudomonadati > Pseudomonadota > Gammaproteobacteria > Pseudomonadales > Pseudomonadaceae > Pseudomonas > Pseudomonas sp. GW456-12-1-14-TSB6. The sequence goes on along the minus strand of NZ_JBWKZE010000001.1, from coordinate 58,480 downwards.
TGGGCAATCGCTTATCATCTTTTCTATGGAGGTGCAGATGGTCTTTTGCTGGCCGTTGGAAAGTTAAGTGAACGCCCGATTTACCAAGCGGTAACTGCGCTTGAGACATATTCGTTCTTTGTAGGTCTGCTGATGTCTGTCACGCTTTCCGCTATCGCGCTCTACTGCAACATGGCGGTACTCATAATTTGGGCTGTACTAGGCTCGACAGCCATATGCTTCTTTCAATGGCAGACCATCGTGCACGGAACTGTCTGGACTGGGGCTTTCTGGAATCCCATGAATTACATTGCATACCCTGCCGCCGCCGCGTTGATCTTCAGACTCTCACAATCGCCCTCAGCGCTGAACCGCCTTGGATGGGGCTGTGCCGGACTGTTTGTGATCTTTGCAGCACTGGAGTGGCGATTTGTAGTTGACCCGACGTTTTTCCCAGGTCAAGCCTACAATCTGCCCGCCTACACACGACTCTCATCGATGTTCTTTGTCTGCTTTGCATTGGTTGTCTGCTTGAAGGTATCTCGACCGGCAGGTCCAATCGTGCAGTTTATGTCACGGAATTCGCTCGGCCTGTATTGCATTCATCCATTTATCATAGCGCCTATGAGCAGGCTAGATCTGCCGGTAGCGCTAAGAGCCATAGCAGCGATCGCTGCAACATATGCAATTGTTGTCGTGCTCCGGAGGTTCTTTCTGAAGGACGAAGTCTTGGCTTGACTCACTCCTGTATTGTCCTACTCGAGGGTGGCAGCATATGACGCGGGCGCCTTCCAAAAAGGCTAGCGTATCAAGGACGACGGACGCGTCGCGGCTACCCGCCTGCCTTGTATAAAGTAGTGTCATCATTTTTCTCCATGCAAAGAAATACCCGCTTGATCGCGGGTGGTTGTGTTGCTGACTGTTACGCGGGGCGCACTGGGCGCTGATTCTGCTCAGGAAAGTGTTCGTTGCCATCTTTCCAGTTACTGAGCTGACCTCGAAACTTCAGCCACTGCTGCTTCGTGCCGGGCAGCAGATCAGGAGTTGGCACGCCGGCTGCGGCCTCTTCTAATGCCTCCATCTGTCGAGCAATGACCTGAAGCTCGGTCGTACGCCAGGCGCTCTCGACCGAGGCATCCAGCAGAGCCTTCTGCTGGGCTAGCTCTTCTTCGGTGAGCTCTGGAAGGGTTGTCCCGCCAGAGTCCATCCAAGCCAAATATTTCGCGTAGTCTCGGTTTTCGGGGTCTTTGGCAATGTAAGCCCCATCGACAAGCCGAAGAATCACATCGTCCGAATATTGTACATTTCAAACCTCGGCGTCGAAGAAAAGGATCGGGAACGCCGACATGAACAAGAATGTTACGAATCCTTGGGTGAAGGCTGTACTGATCACAGCCCCGAGCGTGCAGGTCTCCTTGCCGATAGTTGGGACCTGTAGGTTATCAAGTGAGTAAGAACCTCCCCCGGCAGCCGTCACAGAAAATGAAGCGGGAGAACCTGCTATAAATTTCGCCGTAGGATTCACTCTCATCGCCCGGGGGAATCGCAGCACCCCGATGGCGATAACGGTGTTGTACGTGAAGGCCACCGAACACACAGGATTGCCACTGACCGAACTGGTCAGGGCATAACCGTAATACATGCAGTCGAACAGCTCAGCCGCATAGCCCTGATCATCTGGAGCTGTCGCAACGCTGCCCAACTGGAACATCACATCCTCAGCCCATCCGCCGGACAGGTTGATGGTGATGTTGCTACCTGCCGGAAGGGTTGCGGTCTGACCACCATTGGCAATGGTTACGCCATTCACCTTCCCGACGGCGGTGCCGACCCAAGAAAGCGTGTAAATCCCGCCGCGCACGTTTTCACCCAGGATGACCTGGTCGCATCCGCCAGCGGGAAAAGTCGCGCGAACGCCAGCGCCCGACGCTGCAAACGCGAGAGGCTGCCCCGCCACAGTCATTTTCCAGCGATCCAGCGTGTACTGCCCCGCCGTAGCCGCTGCACCGGAGACATATCCGCGCTGATTGACCCGAAAGCGTGGATTCAATAACAGGTTCTTTGGTCCAGTAGCGCCAAGCGCCGCACGGGCGTCCTTTGCCGTTTTCGCTCCGGTTCCACCCTGCTCGATCGCGACTGCTTTGTTCGTTCCAACCAAATCCGCTTTGCTCGCCTGAAGCTTGCCGAGAGCCTTGATGATCGTGTCAGTGGCAATGACTGCGCCTGGCATTATCAGGTCAATCCCGGTCAACGGCACACCCAGAACGCGCGAATTGGTCAGATATTTGTTGGTCGCCCCCTCAGGCAGCCCATCAGTTGTTGAGAGATTTAGCGCCTGGCGCACGCCTGCCTGCGTTGGGTCATTTCCAAGGACTGCCAGCACCCCGCCGAACTGATTCACCAGCGCGCGAAGAGCATCGGCCGAATCTTTGACGTATCCCTGCATGGGTGCCAGAGCGTAGGTTCCTGCAGGATTGTTAGCGCCCTGATAATTCGGCGAGATAGACAGCGCGGTGTCACTGGCGATGTTGGTCACTTCGTACCAGCCACCGTCGGGCCCACGGAAGGCATCACCCACTCGAGCGTTGGCAATGAACGCAGTGCTCGTGCCGATCACCGCATTGGAATTTTGGACGACAGAAACCGTCCCGGTTTTGTACCAGGGCATGGAGAAAGTCCTAAAAAGAGGTTAAACGGTTTGCTTTGCGAAAAGCGCCGGCAGGAAAAACGCGAATGGATTATTAGCCGCCACCGTCACGGCGTAGAGCGTGCCGGTGGAGAAATCCCAAGTGCAATACAGCTGTCTGGGGATAGTTCCGCCCGAAACCATCGTCATTCCGAAGTTATTGATCAGCATGAATTCGTTTTGGGGGGAGCTGAACGGCACCGAATAATAGTTGCGGTACAGGCCTTGATCGGTCTGATCCGACTTCACGTATGTCCAGTTCTGGAATGCTCGTGTGAACGTGGCGTTAGGCGTACCCGAGTCGAAGAGCATTTTGCCGGTGCCGTCCCATAGCCGCATGCCGTATTGGGCGACAGCTTGTGCGGCAAACGCGGCAACGAAATAGCGGCCGTTCGGCTGAGCAGTGGCGCTGCTGTAAGTCCTGACATAGAACCCAACCCAGTTACCGGCTGATCCAATCAACCGCATATTGCTCAAGCCTGCAATCGCAGCGCTGTTGTCCGGGCGGACAAACACCAGCGGCGGCTCCTGGGATTAGAGGATTTAGCGGGCAGGCGTTTGTCTGAGCACGAAAAAGGGCTTGCATGAGGTATGTCATGCAAGCCCTTGATATTCATGGTGCCCGAAGCCGGAATCGAACCGGCACGCCCTTACGAGCGGGGGATTTTAAGTCCCATGCGTCTACCAGTTTCGCCATTCGGGCGGCAGCGCGGTGTAGCTTCACTCTGATGACGATTCACAGTCCTGACAGGAACTGCACGTCGCCGGCAGAGGGGGAAATATATACATCACTTCCCGGTGAAGCAAGTTTGCAGTTGCCGTTTCAAAGACTAAATCTTTCCGTGCAATGCAAATAAAAAAGCTCCGTAAATCATGGATCTACGGAGCTTGCTTATAGTGGAGGCCGAGGTCGGAATCGAACCGGCGTAGGCGGATTTGCAATCCGCTGCATAACCATTTTGCTACTCGGCCTCAAAACATTTGCTGTCAGTAGCGCAACAACAAACGTTGTACAAATTGGAGCGGGAAACGAGACTCGAACTCGCGACCCCGACCTTGGCAAGGTCGTGCTCTACCAACTGAGCTATTCCCGCTTGGTGTGGCGCATTCTATAGATTCCAGATGCCCCGTCAACCCTTTGATTCAAAAAAGTTTTATTTCTTTTCTACATCAGTCTTCAGATGTGGCCAGGCTGCGCGAAGGTATTGAACCATCGACCACAGGGTCAGACCTGCAGAAATCATCAGCAACGCATAACCCATGAGAACCCAGAAACTGAAAGCCTTGGGGTTGGCCAGGAGAATCACCAGTGCCAGCATCTGCGCAGCAGTTTTCCATTTACCCAGATTCGATACGGCCACATGAGCCCGGGCACCGAGTTCGGCCATCCATTCACGCAACGCCGAGACCACGATCTCGCGACCGATAATGACAGCTGCCGGCAGTGTGAGCCAAAGGTTGCCATGCTCTTGCACCAGCAAGACCAGTGCGACGGCGACCATGAGCTTGTCGGCTACCGGATCGAGAAACGCACCAAAAGGCGTGCTTTGCTCCAGGCGTCGCGCGAGATAGCCGTCCAGCCAGTCCGTCGCCGCCGCAAAGGCGAATACCGAACTTGAGGCCAGATAGCTCCATTGGTAAGGCAGATAGAACAGCAGAATGAAGATCGGGATGAGCAGGACGCGGAGAACGGTAATCAGATTAGGGATATTCATCGGCACAACTGGCTACGAGGTGAATGGGCATTCTACTCACTATGCAGGTTTGCATAAATCGACTCTGCTAGCTTTTTGCTGATCCCCGGTGCTTTGGCGATCTCTTCGATGCTTGCACGAGACAGCTCCTGCAATCCACCAAAATGTTTCAACAAGTCCCGCCGCCGGGTCGGCCCTACGCCAGCAACGCCTTCCAGCGTTGACGTGCGGCGGGTCTTGCCGCGCCGTGCACGGTGGCCGGTGATCGCAAAGCGGTGGGCCTCGTCACGAATTTGCTGGATCAGGTGCAGTGCTGGCGAATCACCCCGCAAGGTGAACTCATGCGCCGCATCATTCAGATACAAAGTCTCGAAGCCCGCCTTGCGCGTGGCACCCTTCGCGACTCCCAGCAGAATCAGATCGGGGACAGCCAGCTCGTTGAGCACATCACGTGCCATCGACAGCTGCCCCTTGCCACCGTCCACCAACAGGATGTCCGGTAACTTGCCCTCGCCTTCCTTAAGTTTGCTGAAGCGTCGGGTCAGGGCCTGATGCATGGCGGCGTAATCGTCGCCAGCGGTCACACCTTCGATGTTGTAGCGGCGATAATCCGACTTGATCGCTCCTTCCGGCCCGAACACCACGCAGGAAGCAACCGTGGCTTCACCGCTGGAGTGGCTGATGTCATAGCACTCCAGCCGTTGTGGCGGCTCATCGAGGTTCAGCACTTCAGCCAATGCTTCGAAGCGTGCGGCAACGTGTTGACGGTTGGCCAACCTTGCGCCAAGCGCCTGCTCGGCATTGGTCACGGCCAACTGCTGCCAGCGAGCCCGTGTTCCCCGCACCCGATGACTGATGGTCAACTCACGTCCGCGTAGCGTGTGAATAGCCTCGATCAACGCAGGAAAGTCTTCGTGAACGACATTGACGATCAACTCGCTCGGCAAGTCGCGCTCCGGGCTGCTGATGAAGTATTGCCCCAGAAACGCAGCCATGACTTCGGCTACGTCCTCTTCGATCCCGACCTGGGGGAAGAAATTCTTGCTGCCAAGCACTCGCCCTCCCCGCACGCTGATCAGGTGAACACAAGCACCGCCCGGATTGACGAACGCGGCGATCACATCGATATCACCCGTTCCGCCTTCCATGCTCTGCTGATCCTGTACCCGACGCAGCAAGGCAATCTGGTCACGCAGTTCGGCGGCGCGTTCGAACTCGAGGTTGATTGCAGCCTCTTCCATCGCCGTAGACAGTTCATTGGTCAACGCATGGCTGCGTCCTTCGAGGAACATCACCGAGTGACGCACATCCTCGGCGTAAACCTCAGGCTCGACCAGCCCGACACAAGGCGCCTTGCAACGCTTGATCTGATATTGCAGGCACGGCCGGGTCCGGTTCTTGTAATAGCTGTCCTCGCACTGACGCACGAAGAACGTCTTCTGCAGAAGGCTGAGGCTTTCGCGAATCGCCCCGGCACTCGGATAGGGACCGAAATACTTGCCCTTGGCCTTCTTGGCCCCGCGATGAATGCTCAGGCGCGGGAATTGCCCGTCAGACAAAAAGACGTAAGGATAGGATTTATCGTCGCGCAGCAGGATGTTGTAAGGCGGCCTCCACTCCTTGATCAGAGTCTGCTCAAGCAGCAACGCCTCTGTCTCGTTGGACGTGATGGTGGTTTCGACCTGGGCGATACGCCCGACCAGTGCCGCCGTTTTCGGCGCCAGGCCCGTCTTGCGAAAGTAACTCGCCAGGCGTTTCTTCAGGTTCTTGGCTTTGCCTACGTACAACAGACGCGCGTCGCTGTCGAACATGCGATAAACGCCGGGGCGCCCGCTGACGGTCGATAAAAAAGCGCCCGAATCGAATGTTTCAGTCATGGTCAGAGGCTGGCATCAACCATGCCGTGACGAACCGCCAACAGCGTCAGTTCGACATCGCTGCTGATCGAGAGCTTTTCGAAAATGCGGTAGCGATAGGTATTCACGGTTTTCGGCGACAAACACAGTTTGTCGGAAATGATCTGAACCTTCTGGCAGCCGACAATCATCAGCGCAATCTGGATTTCCCGTTCCGACAACGCATCGAACGGTGAATCATTGGTCGGCTGAAAGGATTTGATTGCCAGTTGCTGGGCAATCTGCGGGCTGATATAGCGCTGGCCGGCGAACACCAGGCGAATGGCCTGAACCATTTCCGGCAACCCGGCGCCCTTGGTCAGATACCCCGCCGCACCGGCCTGCAACAAACGTGTAGGAAACGGATCTTCCTCACACACGGTGACTGCAACCACTTTGATGTCGGGATGACTTCGCAACAGTTTGCGCGTAGCTTCGAGGCCGCCGATGCCCGGCATCTTGACGTCCATCAGCACCACGTCGGGCTTCAACTCACGAGCCTTGATGAGGGATTCTTCCCCGGACTCGGCCTGGCCCACCACCTGCAGGCCATCGATGTCGGCCAGCATACGTGTAATGCCTGTACGAACGAGATCATGGTCATCGACCACTAGCACCCTAATCAAGCAGACACCTCGCGATATGGTCTTATTGGGATGCCGGACACCTTAGCAAAAAGTGCGGGGCAGACCTAGCGGCAAGCGACATATTAAAAGTTTCAATTCTTCATCGGGGGCTTGCCGGCTGTGGGTTTCAGAGCACAGGTGTACTGAAATCGAGCTGCATTCGCAGGAAACACTCATCCTCACCCTGCACCAACATTCCTTTTTTTCGATACAGGTTTTGCGCCGGATTGTTTTTGAACACCGTCAGGCGCAACGCCGGGCGACGCTCCAGCCGCGCCATCGCAACAACCTGATCGATCGCCCAGGATCCCGCGCCCTGGCCTTGAGCATTTTCGACGATCTGCAATTCGCGGATGTACACGGCCCGAGCATCACGACTCAGACTGAAATAACCCGCCAATTCGCCTTCCTGAAGGATCAACCAGTTGTCGCGCCCGGCCCAGGCGACATCGAACGCCTCGTCCTGCCACAGCAAGTCATAGTGAATGTAGTAGCGGAGCATGTTTCGGCAAGTCAGCTCTCGCACAAACGACAGGTCGGCGGCCGTTGCCTGGCGCAATTCAAAACTCATTCCCGCCTCGATACGCGTCAAAAGCAGAGTGTGGCACACCCAGGCGAGCGCTCAACCCATAAAGTCCTTCTTGCTACTCCGATAGCATTTTCTGATTGCTGATGCGCAGCAGCCTCTAGTAAGCTCGGCGCATTCATCGGAGACAGCTCATGTTCAACGCCCTTTCACAGCTCCATACCAGCAGCGCCTCGCGCTCGGTTGCGGCTGCCCGGGTGAACGGTGCCTCGGCTCCAGCAAGCTTTTATTTTGGGTATTGGTTTAGCCACTGGCGCGCCTGATACCCAACCGGCGCCCATTTGAACGGGTCGCCTACCAGAGATTTCTCAACCCCCGGTCGGCCTCCCGACCGGGGGTTTTGTTTTTTCAGGCCCGAACTTTTTTCAGCAACACACCAGACACTTTGAGGATTCAACCAATGAACTACGCCACTTATTACCGTTACGACAGTTTTACCGCCTGGCGATTTACCAGCCTCCGCTCGGGACAGCCTGCCGCCTCCGATCGGTCACCCACAGGTGGCAAGCCAACACACGTAGCCAATCCGGCCAATTGTCGAACACCCCAGTAGGGCCGATTGAGCGGGAAGACCCCGCCGTCCGCCCAGGAATACCGAATATGAACTCGTCCGTTTCTGCTCTGCCACTGTCCACGTTGAACTCTGCCAACGAAGCGCTGACCCTGCGTCTGCCAAGTTCGCTGCAACTCAAGCAGCAATTGCCGCTCAGCAATGCCCTGAACAATCAAGTCGTTGCCCACCGCCAGGCGGTCCGAGCGATTCTCAATGGTGAAGATCAACGCCTTTTGGTGATCGTTGGTCCTTGCTCGATACACGACCCCGAATCCGCACTTGAATACGCCGGAAAACTCGCACAACTGGCCAGCGAAGTCCGTCAGGACATGCAGCTTGTCATGCGCGCCTACGTTGAAAAGCCTCGCACAACCGTCGGCTGGAAAGGTCTGGCATACGACCCTCATCTCGACGGCAGCGACGACATGGCTGCGGGCCTGACGCTATCGCGCGAACTGATGCTGGAAATGATCCGCCTCGGACTGCCGGTTGCCACTGAACTGCTGCAACCCATGGCCGCCGGATACTTCGACGACTTGCTGAGCTGGGTCGCCATCGGCGCCCGCACCACTGAATCTCAGATCCATCGTGAAATGGCCAGCGGGCTTGGCATGCCGGTCGGCTTCAAGAATGGAACCGATGGTGGTGTCGCCATTGCCGTCGATGCAATGCGTTCGGCAGCTCATCCCCACCGCCATTTCGGCGTGGACAGCCAGGGCCATCCGGCAATCATCCCGACTTTGGGCAACCCGGATACGCATCTGGTGTTGCGGGGTGGACATCAGGGGCCGAACTACGACCGTGAAAGCGTTTCCAGGATCAACAGCGAATTGAGCCGACTGAAAATCCCGAGCCGGATAATGGTCGACTGTAGCCACGCGAACAGCGGCAAGGACCCGCTTCGTCAGCCTGAAGTGTTCAATCATGTACTGGAGCAGCGTTTGCAGGGCGACCGCTCGCTGATCGGCATGATGCTTGAATCGCACCTGTTCGAAGGATGCCAACCCTTGAGCGAGTCGCTTCGCTACGGGGTTTCGGTAACCGATGGCTGCCTCGGGTTCGATGCCACGAGACAATTGCTGCTGGATGCCGCCCACCGTATGCGCAAACAGACTTCGGTCTGATGATGAGCACCGCCCTCCGCCGAATTTCAAGCGGAGGGCGGGCTACGTTCGCAACGCTGGATCAAGCCTGTACGCGGACCAGAGTCACCGCAGACTCCTGACTCACATCATCCAGCCGTTCGACCGAGTAGGACAGTCGCACAATAGTGTTCACATGCTCTCGCCAGAACCGGTAAGGCACGATGAAAACCAACGGCTGCATGGCCATCCCCCCGATGATTTCCCGGTCGTCCCGATGGAAGAACGACTCTCCGTCACACTTGAGATAAACCAGCTCACCCTCCTCCACCTGCGCATCACTTATCATCACGCTGATGCCATCGGTGGCGTCATGCATATCAAGCACGCCGTCTTCCGCTTCAAGCACTCGGGGTGCCGGTAGCTCATCTCGTGCCAGTGGGCCAATGCTGATCCGCGTAGCGCCTGACTCGCGAATGGCTCCGCTTTTCTGCTCTACACGGTAGTGAACCAACACCTCGCCCCCCAAATGCGGAGCGATGAATTCGGGCGCGACTCCGAACACCAAGGGCTGACCGACAGCAAAGAACTCAACGATAAGAATGTCTCGAAATGATGCCTCCGGCGAAGGCCCCTGCCAGATCAACTCTACCCGGTCGCCTGCACTCATTCCGGCATAGGGTTGAAGGATGGCAGTCGTTCCGTCGGGTACGCGAGCCGGATCGAGACTGCCCCCGACGGCATCCTCCACGAGGACCGGTAACAGACTGTAGCGGACGTCTCCGACGTCCAGCAGCGTACGCATTGAAGAACCAGGCGCCGATCTCGTGACGCTGTTCAATGTCCAGAACACCTCCAGCGTGCCCCCGTCCAATGCTGCGATGTGAACGTCCCGCACGATCAGAACGACATCCTTGCCCAACTGACTTTCACTGACGGATCTCGCAATGTCGTGCCGATACGGCAGGCCTTCTATATCGAAACCATGCCAGCTCAACACGACCCTGTCACCGCATGCCATTCCAGGCCAGGGCGCAATCCGCACGACAACCTTGCTCAATGACGGATCAACGACAGCGCCGACAATCGAATCCAGTGTGGGCGCCGGCAACGGCAAAGCCCCTGCGCCCTCCCGACAGGGTCCGAACGACTGAACGCTGCCACCCTCCATCCCTGTCTCCTTTTCTTGCAAGACCGCTGCTTGTAAATCATTCATCAGTTGTCTCTCCATTCCCTGGAAATGACACATTGCCTGAGCTCTGCGTCGAAGAGCCTCCATTTAAACCGCTTCACCACCGATCGGATGTCAGCTCCTTACTGTTCGAGCCATGGCCAAACGCACTAAAGGAAGTAGGCAAAAAAGGGAAAAGTACTTTCGATGAGGCGGGAGCTGTCTGAATGTTCCGAAGCGGAGTTCATGCAGCAGTGAAAATTCATACACGCATTGATCCAGTTTCCAACGCATGACGGCGATTCTTCAGGCATCCCCAGCCTCACGACTGTTTTAGAGTGGCAAGCAGAAAACATCGACGATCATCTGCGATCAAGGACGAAAAATGCTACTAAATGCGACAACCAATCATCCCATTCTTTTGGTGCATGGCCTGTTCGGATTCGAGCGCATTGGCCCGTTCGAACTGTTCCACGACGTAAAACAGGCGCTCAAGGCTGCCGGCGCGCAGGTGTTTGTGCCCCATCTGTCGGTCATCCATGACAATGAAATACGCGGGGAGCAACTGCTCTCGCAAATCAACGCCGTGTTAAGGGGCACAGGCGCGGCCAAAGTCAACCTGATCGGCCACAGTCAAGGCGCACTCACGGCACGCTATGCTGCAGCGCTAGCCCCACACAACGTTGCGTCTGTTACGTCAGTCAGCGGACCAAACCATGGCTCGGAACTGGCGGACTTCCTGCGCAAGGCGTTGATACCTGGAAGACTTCCGGAGGTCGTGGCACAGAATGTAGCGACCCGGTTTGCCGATTTTCTGTCACTGCTCAGCGGGCAAAAGGCATTGCCGCACAGCGCACTGGCTGCGCTGGGTGCCTTGACGACCGAGGGGGTCGGCAACTTCAACGACAAATACCCGCAGGGTCTGCCCGAGGTCTGGGGCGGTCACGGTGCAGAATGGGTGAATGGCGTTCGCTATTTTTCATGGAGCGGCGTCGTACCCGAACCCGAAGAGCCGTCGCTCGACCCTGTCCAGGACATCTGCTGCGCCCTCTCGGAATACTTCATTACAGAACTCGCCCAGAACGACGGACTTGTCGGTCGCTTCAGCTCTCACCTGGGCACCGTGATCCGCTCCGACTACTCCCTCGATCACCTGCATACTCTGCGGCGGGCAAGCGGGCAACACGCCATGGCTAACGACTCGATACGTCTCTATGTCGAGCACGCCTTGCGCCTTCAAGCCGCTGATCTATAGATGTCTCATCAGACCAGCGAACGGAACTTTGCCGAGAAATCGACCACTGAATCCGGTAGGCTCCACCCTTTATCGATCTGATTGGAGAAATTCCCCATGGCTAAAGCCACTGCCCGCCACATCCTGGTTTCCAGCGAAGCCAAGTGCAACGAACTCAAGGCCCAGATCGAAGGTGGCGCTGATTTCGCCGAAGTGGCCAAGGCCAACTCCACCTGCCCGTCCAGCCGTCAGGGCGGCGACCTGGGTTCGTTCGGTCCTGGCCAGATGGTCAAGGAATTCGACACCGTGGTATTCAGCGCACCGATCAACGTCGTGCAAGGCCCGGTGAAGACCCAGTTTGGCTATCACCTGCTGGAAGTCACCAGCCGTCAGGACTGATTTCAGCCCGACCTGCTGTGCAACGGCCCGCCTGATGGCGGGCCGTTTTGTTTTGGTTACACCGCACCGCTGGCGAACGGCGCGCCGCTCGCGTACAAATTGCGCTTATCGATTACCCGGCTTTAAGGCTGACAATGCGACTGGCTTTCCCGACATTGATGTTCACTGCCCTGATCCTGCTGCTTGGGATCACTGGTGTGGACGCCGCACCGCAGCATGCGATGACCGTCTATGGCGAACCGGCAAAGTACCCGCCCGGTTTCAGTCACTTCGATTACACCAACGCCCAGGCGCCCAAAGGCGGGACGATGCGCCGCTCGGCCATCGAGATCGGCCACTTCGATCATGTCCTGCCGTATATCGACAAAGGCATCGGCGTCAGCCAGATAGACGGCCTGCTGTATTCCCCGCTGGCCCAGCGCTCGCTCGACGAGCCCTACACCGTATACGGCCTCGTGGCGCAGAAAATGGAACGCTCGGATGACGGCCTGTCCCTGCGCTTCTTTATCAATCCAAAAGCCCGCTTCGCCGATGGCAAGCCGATCACCGCCGAAGACGTGCGCTACACCTATGATTTGCTGATGACCCAGGGCAGCCTGCGTTATCGCACCCAGTTCGCCGACGTCAAAGGCGTCGAAGTCGAAGCGCCGCTGACCGTGCGCTTCGATTTCAAGAGCAATGAAAACCGCACCCTGCCGCTGGACATCGCGACCCTGCCGGTATTTCCCGAACATTGGTGGAAGACCCGTGATTTCGCAGGCGGTGGCGGCTATGAAGCGCCGCTGGGCAGCGGCCCGTATCGAGTCGGCAAAGTCGACTCCGGGCGCAGCATCACCTTTGAACGCAATCCCGACTGGTGGGGCAAGGACCTGCCGGTCAGCCGTGGCCTGTACAACTTCGATCACTTCAGCATCGAGTATTTCGGCGACACCGACGTCGCCCGTCAGGTCCTGCGCGGCGGCGCCTATGACTACAACCGTGAATTCTCCGCCACCGGCTACTCCATTGGTTACGACAGTCCGGCCCTGAGCGACGGTCGCCTGCAAAAGGCTCATCTGGCCACCGAGGCACCGCAGTCGGCCCAGGGTTTCGTGTTCAACCTGCAAAAGCCGATGTTCCAGGATCGCCGCGTTCGACAGGCCTTGGCCATGCTCTGGGATTTCGAATGGAGCAACCGGCAGATGATGCGCAACATGTACATTCGCCAGCAGAGTTACTTCTCCAACACCGACCTGGCCGCGCGCCAGCTGCCGGATGCCGCCGAGCTGAAGATTCTGGAACCCTTGCGCGGACAGATTCCCGACGAAGTGTTTACCCAGGTTTTCGAAGCGCCGAAAACCGATGGCAGCGGCATTATCCGCGACAAACAACTGCAAGCACTGGAGCTACTGGAACAGGCCGGCTGGAAACCCGATGGCGACCAGTTGGTCAACGACCGGGGCGAGCCGTTGAGTTTTACGTTCCTGGTCAGCCAGAACGGCATGGACCGTCTGCTGCTGCCCTACAAGCGCACACTTAAACAGATCGGCATCAACCTCGACATCCGTCGCATCGACTCCTCGCAATACGTCAACCGTCTGATGAGCCGCGACTACGACATGATCGTCACCGGCTACCCGGTCACCACTTCTCCCGGCGGAGAACTGTTGAACTACTTCGGTTCGGCATCGGCCAACGACCCCGGTGCCAACAATTACATGGTGCTGAAGAACCCGGCGGTCGACACCTTGATCAACGGCCTGATCCGCGCCTCGACCCAGGCCGACATGTTGCGTTATGCCCATGCACTGGATCGGGTTCTGCAATGGAACTACTACTGGATTCCCAACTACTACCCGCCGGGCACATCGACTGTGTGGTGGAACCGTTTCGGCATTCCCACCGTGCAGGCGAGCAATGACGAAGCGATCGAGAGCTGGTGGGAAATCAGCAGCACGCCGCTGACCAACCAGCAGATGACGGCCGAGAAAATCAGCCGTGGCAGACCCGGAGGGCCGCACTGATGTGGGCTTACATACTGCGGCGCCTGCTGCTGATCATTCCGACGTTGGTGATCATTCTGCTGGTCAACTTCGTGATCATCCAGGCCGCGCCAGGTGGTCCGGTTGAACAAGCCATCGCCCACTTGCAAGGCATTGGCGGCGCCAGCGTCGGCGGCGGGGCGAGCGAGACCATGAGCGGCACGTCCCGCGCCAGCCGCGGCCTCGATCCGCAGTTGATCAAGGACATCGAAAAACAGTACGGCTTCGACAAACCGGCCCATGAACGCCTGTGGCTGATGCTCAAGAACTACGCGCAGCTGGATTTCGGCAAGAGCTTCTTCCGTGGCGCCACGGTCACCGACCTGATCCTGCAGAAAATGCCGGTGACCATTTCCCTCGGCCTGTGGGCGACGCTGATCACTTATCTGGTGTCGATCCCGCTGGGCATCCGCAAAGCCGTGCACCACGGCAGCCATTTCGATATCTGGAGCAGCACGGCGATCATCATCGGTTACGCCATGCCGGCGTTCCTGTTCGCGATGTTCCTGATTGTGGTGTTCGCCGGCGGCACCTCGCTGAACTGGTTCCCGGTGCGCGGGCTGGTGTCCGACAACTTCGAATCCCTGTCGACGCTGGGCAAGATCACCGACTACTTCTGGCACCTGGTGTTGCCGGTCACGGCACTGGTGATCGGCGGTTTCGCCACCCTGACCATTCTCACCAAGAACTCGTTCCTCAATGAGATCACCCGGCAATACGTGGTGACCGCGCGCGCCAAAGGCCTGAGCGAAAACCGGGTGCTCTATGGACATGTGTTTCGCAACGCGATGCTACTGGTGGTGTCGGGGATTCCCCAGGCGTTCATCAGCGTGTTCTTCGCCGGTTCGTTGCTGATCGAAGTGATCTTCTCCCTCGACGGCTTGGGGCGCATGAGTTACGAAGCGGCGGTGTCCCGTGATTATCCGGTGGTGTTCGGCTCGCTGTTCATCTTCACCCTGTTCGGCCTCCTGATAAAACTGATCGGCGACCTGTGCTACACGCTGGTCGACCCGCGCATCGACTTCGCCGCGAGGAATGCCTGATGTTCAAGCTCTCGCCGCTGGGCCGTCGCCGCTTCGAACGCTTCAAGAAAAATCGCCGGGGCTGGTGGTCGCTGTGGCTGTTCATCGGCCTGTTCCTGCTCAGCCTTGGCGGCGAACTGATCGCCAACGACAAGCCATTGGTCGTCAGTTATCAGGGCCAATGGTATTTCCCGGTGTTCAAACGCCACACCGAGCAGGAGTTCGGTGGACAACTGCCGTTCCAGGCCGATTACCGCAGCGATTACGTGCAGAAACTGATCCGCAAGGACGGTGGCTGGCTGCTGTTTCCACCAATTCCGTTCAGTGACGACACCCCGAACTACGACCTCAACAAACCGGCACCGAGCCCGCCGACTTCGGTCAACTGGCTGGGCACCGACGATCAGGCGCGCGACGTCCTGGCCCGGGTGATCTTCGGTGCACGGGTGTCGATCCTGTTCGCCCTGATGCTGACGTTTGTCAGCGCCCTGATCGGCATCGCGGCCGGCGCCCTGCAGGGCTATTACGGGGGCTGGGTCGATCTGCTCGGTCAGCGTTTGCTGGAGGTCTGGTCGGGCTTGCCGGTGCTTTACCTGCTGATCATCCTTTCGGGATTCGTCGAGCCGAACTTCTGGTGGCTGCTGGGGATCATGGCGCTGTTTTCCTGGCTGGCGCTGGTGGACGTGGTCCGCGCCGAGTTTCTGCGCGGGCGCAACCTGGAGTACGTCAAGGCTGCCCGAGCTTTGGGCTTGAGCGATCGCAAGGTGATTGTCCGGCACATCCTGCCCAACGCGATGAACGCAACCCTGAGCTATCTGCCCTTCATTCTGACCGGGGCGATTTCGACCCTGACTGCGCTGGATTTCCTCGGCTTCGGCATGCCCGCCGGCAGCGCATCGCTGGGCGAGTTGATCGGTCAGGGCAAACAGAACCTGCAAGCGCCTTGGCTCGGGTTGACCGCGTTTTTCACCCTGGCGCTGATTCTTTCCCTGTTGGTATTCATCGGCGAAGCATTGCGCGATGCCTTTGACCCGCGCTCATGAACGGATCCTTGATATGACTGACAACCTGATCGAAATCCGTGATCTCAGCGTCGCCTTCCATGGCCAGACCGTGGTGCGCAACCTGTGCCTGGACATCCGCCCCGGCGAGTGCCTGGCACTGGTCGGCGAGTCGGGCTCGGGCAAGTCTGTGACGGCTCATTCGATCCTGCAATTGCTCCCTGAATGCGATGCCCGGACTACCGGCAGCATCCGTTATCGTGGGCAGGAACTGGTCGGCGCCGACCCAAAGACCCTGCGCGACCTGCGGGGCAACCGCATCGCCATGATTTTCCAGGAGCCGATGACCTCGCTCAATCCGTTGCACACGATTGAAAAGCAGATCGGCGAAACCTTGTTGCTGCACCGTGGCCTCGGCGGCAAGGAGGCTCAGGCGCGGATCCTCGAACTGCTCGAACTGGTGGGCATCCAGAAACCGAAAGAACGGCTGAAGGCTTATCCGCATCAGCTGTCCGGTGGTCAACGCCAGCGGGTGATGATCGCGATGGCCCTGGCCTGCGAGCCCGAACTGCTGATCGCCGACGAGCCAACCACAGCCCTCGATGTGACCGTGCAGCGCAAGATCCTGTTGCTGCTCAAGTCCCTGCAACGGCGTCTGGGCATGTCGCTGCTGCTGATCAGCCACGACCTCAATCTGGTGCGCAGCATCGCCCAACGGGTATGCGTGATGAAGGCCGGTGAGATCGTCGAGCAGGCGCCGTGCGAAACGCTGTTCACCGAACCGAAACACCCTTACAGCTGCGTGTTGCTCAACGCCGAACCGGAAGGTGAAGCGCTGCCCCGGGACGAACGCGAGAACGTGCTGGAAGTTGATGATTTGCGAGTCGACTTTACGGTCGGCGGCGGGCTGTTCCAGCGCAAGCAATACCTGCGCGCAGTGGACGGTATCAGCCTGAACATCCAGCGCGGCAAGACCCTGGGCATCGTCGGCGAGTCCGGTTCGGGCAAGTCGACCCTCGGTCAGGCGATCCTGCGGCTGCTCGACTCCAAGGGCAGCATTCGCTTCCAGGGCACGGCACTCGACGGCCTCGACCAGAAACAGATGCGGCCGTGGCGCCGGCAGATGCAGGTGGTGTTCCAGGATCCGTTCGGCAGCCTCAGCCCGCGCATGTCGGTGGCGCAGATCATCAGCGAAGGGCTGGAGGTGCATTGCCAGTCCACTGCCGACGAGTGCGACGATCAGGTGATCCGCGTGCTCAAGGAGGTCGGGCTCGACCCTGAAAGCCGCCATCGCTATCCCCATGAGTTCTCCGGTGGCCAGCGTCAGCGAATTGCCATCGCCCGGGCGCTGGTGCTCAAACCGGCGCTGATCCTGCTCGACGAGCCGACTTCGGCGCTGGATCGCACCGTGCAGAAACAGGTGGTCGCCCTGCTCCGCCAGCTTCAGGAAAAACACGGCCTGACCTATTTGTTCATCAGTCATGACCTGGCCGTGGTGCGGGCGCTGGCCCACGACATGATCGTGATCAAGGACGGCAAGGTGGTCGAAAGCGGCGCCAGCCATGACGTGTTCGACTCACCGCAGCATCCCTATACCAAAGAGCTGTTGGCGGCGGCGCATCCGGGATAGGCATAATCGCGCCACCTGACTTCCGCCAATGGACGCCGCCATGAACACCACCGAAAGCCTCAAGGATTACCAACGGGTCCGCACGCTGGCGATCCGTTCGTTGTTCGAGATCATCGAGCAATCCAGTGAAGGCACGGTGATTGTCGATCGCGATGCGAACATCGTCTGGATGAACGAGCGCTACGCCCGGCGCTTCGGGCTCGACTCCGCCGCCGGCGCCATCGGCAAGCCTTGCGAAAGCGTGATCCCCGGCAGCCTGCTGCGCGAAGTGGTACGCACCGGGCGGCCGATTCTGCTGGACATGCAGGACACCCCGAAAGAACCGCTGGTGGTCATGCGCCTGCCGATCCATGACGACGCCGGCGCGGTGATCGGCGCCATCGGTTTTGCCCTGTTCGACGAACTGCGCACGCTGTCGCCGATGCTCAAGCGCTACCTGAGCATGCAGGAAGAACTGGCCTCCACCCGTTCGCTGCTGCGCGCCCGGCAGACCAAATACAACTTCGCCCACTTTATCGGCACCAGCGCTGCCAGTCTGGAAGTCAAACGCCGTGCCCGTCGCAGCGCCAGTGCCGAGTCACCGGTTCTGTTACTGGGCGAGACTGGCAGCGGCAAGGAGTTGCTGGCACAGGCCATCCACGGTGCTTCGCCACGGGCGCACAAGGCCTTCGTCAGCATCAACAGCGCGGCAATTCCCGAAGCGCTGCTCGAAGCCGAGTTCTTCGGCACTGCGCCGGGTGCTTTCACCGGAGCCGACCGCAAGGGCCGCACCGGCAAGCTGCAGATCGCTCAGGGCGGGACACTGTTTCTCGACGAAATCGGCGACATGCCGCTGCCCTTGCAAAGCAAATTGCTGCGGGTGTTGCAGGAAAAGGAGTTCGAACCCGTCGGCTCCAACGAAGTGATCCAGAGCGATGTGCGGGTGATTGCCGCGACCTCGACGGATCTGGAAGCGGCAATCAAGCGCGGCGAGTTCCGCGCCGACTTGTATTACCGCCTCAACGTATTGCCGATTCAGGTACCGCCGCTGCGAGAACGGCTGGACGATCTACCGGCGCTCAGTGAGGCGATTCTTGAGGAGTTGCGCAGTCAGCACGAGTTGAACCGTGAAGCGCTGGAGCTGTTGGGTCAGCATGCCTGGCCGGGGAATATCCGCGAGCTGCGCAACGTGCTGGAGCGGGCGGCGCTGCTCAGTGATGACTTGATGCTGACGGCGGATGACATTCGCTCTGCAATTGGAACGTTTACACCGGTTGAACGAACGCTGGCACCCCTGCCTGAACCGGCAATCAACGAGACCTTCAGTCAAGCCCGGGAGCGTTTTGACCGGCAGTTGATTCAATCCACCCTCGTGCAATGCGGAGGCAAGGTGATCGAGGCGGCTAGGCGGCTGGGACTGGGCCGTTCGACGCTGTACAAGAAAATGATTGCGCTGGGGATCGAAGAGTCTCAATAAGGAGACACAACTCTCCAAATCAAGACAACATCAAAAGCATCGCGGGCAAGCCCGCTCCCACAGGGTAATGCGTTCAACTGTGGGAGCGGGCTTGCCCGCGAAAGCGTCCTCTCAGTCATAGAAGTCTCAAAACAGAGACAAAACTTCGAAAGCCGCCGCCAAAAGTCAAACCAATTCCTTTAATTTCAACAACTTAAGCATCTGGCACAGTTCTCGCTTACACCTCTACCTGCACCCGTTCCACCCACAAAAATAACAATCGAAGGAGCACACCATGAGTGTGATCATCGCCTTGGCAGCTCTCGCGCTGCTGATGCTCGCGGCCTACCGTGGCTACAGCGTTATCCTTTTTGCTCCGATCGCCGCCCTCGGCGCCGTCCTGCTTACCGACCCGTCCGCCGTCGCCCCCGCCTTCACCGGCGTGTTCATGGAGAAGATGGTCGGCTTCATCAAACTCTACTTTCCCGTATTCCTGCTCGGCGCCGTGTTCGGCAAGCTGATCGAACTCTCGGGTTTCTCCCGCTCGATTGTCGCGGCAGCGATTCGCTTGCTCGGTACCCGCCAGGCGATGCTGGTGATCGTGCTGGTCTGCGCCCTGCTCACCTACGGCGGCGTTTCACTGTTCGTCGTGGTGTTCGCGGTCTACCCGTTCGCGGCGGAAATGTTCCGCCAGAGCAACATCCCCAAGCGCCTGATCCCGGCAACCATCGCTCTCGGCGCGTTCTCCTTCACGATGGACGCCCTGCCCGGTACGCCGCAGATCCAGAACATCATTCCCAGCACTTTCTTCAATACCACCGCCTGGGCGGCGCCGTGGCTGGGTGTGATCGGTACGATTTTCGTGTTCTGCGCCGGCATGCTGTTTCTGCAACGCCAGCGCAACAAGGCCCAGCGTGCCGGTGAAGGCTACGGCACCGAACTGCGCAACGAACCGGAAACCGCCGAAGACCTTAAGCTGCCGAACCCATGGATCGCCCTGTCGCCGCTGCTGGCGGTGGGCATCATGAACCTGTTGTTCACCCAGTGGATTCCGCAGTGGTACGGCAAGACCCACAGCCTCGCGCTGCCGGGCATGGCGGCGCCCGTCACCACCGAAGTCGCCAAACTCACGGCGATCTGGGCGGTGCAAGCGGCTTTGCTGGTGGGCATCCTGATGGTGTTGGCTTTCGGTTTTCAGGCGATTCGCAGCAAGCTTGCCGAAGGCAGCAAAAGCGCCGTCAGCGGCGCATTGCTGGCGGCGATGAACACTGCATCCGAATACGGATTCGGCGCAGTTATCGCCTCGTTGCCGGGTTTCCTGGTGCTGGCCGACTGGCTCAAGAGCATCCCCAATCCGCTGGTCAACGAAGCGATCACTGTGACGCTGCTGGCCGGTATCACCGGCTCTGCTTCGGGCGGCATGAGTATCGCGCTGGCAGCGATGTCCGAACAATTCATCAGCGCCGCCCACGCCGCCAACATTCCGCTGGAAGTGCTGCACCGGGTGGCCGCGATGGCCAGCGGCGGCATGGACACCCTGCCGCACAACGGCGCGGTGATCACCCTGCTCGCCGTCACCGGCCTGACTCACCGTGAGGCCTACAAGGACATTTTCTGTATTACGCTGATCAAGACCCTGGCGGTTTTCGTGGTGATCGGCACTTTCTACGCCACTGGCATTGTGTGAGGTATTGATGACGACTCTTTCTGGCAAGACCGCACTGGTTACCGGTTCCACCAGCGGCATCGGACTGGGCATCGCCCTGACGCTGGCCAAGGCTGGCGCCAACCTGATCCTCAACGGCTTTGGCGACGCGTCGAAGGTGATCGCCGAAGTCGAACAGTTCGGCGGCAAGGTCGGCCATCACCCGGCAGACGTCAGCGACCCTGCGCAGATCGCCGACATGATCGCCTACGCCGAGCGCGAGTTCGGCGGCGTGGACATTCTGGTCAATAACGCCGGTATCCAGCACGTCGCGGCGGTGGAAGAGTTTCCGGTGGAGCGCTGGGATTCGATCATCGCCATCAACCTGTCGTCGGTGTTTCACAGCACCCGCCTCAGTCTGCCGGGCATGCGAGCCAAGGGGTGGGGACGGATCGTCAACATCGCCTCGGTGCACGGTCTGGTCGGGTCCACCGGCAAGGCCGCGTATGTAGCGGCCAAGCATGGCGTGATCGGCCTGACCAAGGTGGTCGGTCTGGAAACCGCCGCCAGCAATGTCACCTGCAACGCCATTTGCCCTGGCTGGGTGCTGACGCCGTTGGTGCAAAAGCAGATCGACGATCGCGCGGCCAAAGGTGTCGACCCGCAGCAGGCGCAGCACGATCTGCTGGCCGAGAAACAGCCGTCGCTGGAGTTCGTCACTCCGGCGCACTTGGGTGAGCTGGTGCTGTTTCTGTGCAGCGAGGCCGGCAGCCAGGTGCGTGGCGCGGCGTGGAATATCGATGGCGGATGGCTGGCGCAGTAAGCTTGCAACTGATCGCTCCCACATTGCAGTGGGAGCTTTCTGACCAACAATAAGAGGCAAACCATGTCCGACATTCTCTGGCAGCCCGATGCCAAACGCATTGCCCGATCCCGCATGGACGGCTTTCGGCGCTTCATCAATCAGCGCCACCATCTGAAGCTCGACGACTACCCGGCCCTGCATCAATGGTCGATCGACCAGCGCGAAGCGTTCTGGCAGGCGATCGTGGATTTCTTCGACATCAGTTTTCACACCCAGCCCGACGCTGTTCTGCGTGGAGGCATGAAAATGCCGGGGGCCGAATGGTTTCCCGGCGCCACGTTGAATTTCGCCGAGCATCTGCTGAGTCGCCGCGACGATGCCATAGCCGTGATCGCTATCGGGGAAAACGGCCAGCGTGAACTGCTGACCTGGGCCGAACTGGCCCTGCAAGTCGCCGGGTTCCAGGCCAGCCTGCAAGCCTCTGGCGTCGTCGTTGGCGACCGGGTTGCCGCGTGCATGCCCAACACCTGGCAAACCCTGGTGGCGATGCTCGCGACCACCAGTCTCGGGGCAATCTGGTCATGCTCGTCGCCGGATTTCGGCACCCACGGCGTAATCGACCGCTTTGGCCAGATCGAACCGAAAGTACTCATCACCTGCGCCGGTTACCGTTACGCCGGCAAAGAGATCGACCAGACCGTCAAGATCAACGAAATCCTCGAACAGCTGCCGTCCTTGCAACAGCTGATCATCGTCCCTTACGCGCGCCCCCACGCCCATGCCACGGATTACCGGACGCCCGCCAACGTCTCGCTATGGGACGACTTCTATGAGCCGGGCGATGAGCCGCTGTTCGTCCCGGTGCCCTTCGATCATCCGCTGTACGTGCTGTATTCCAGCGGCACCACCGGCGTGCCGAAGTGCATCGTGCACAGCACCGGCGGCGTGCTGCTGCAACACGTCAAGGAGCACGGGCTGCATGTCGACCTGGGCCCCGGCGACCGGTTGTTCTACTACACCACCTGCGGCTGGATGATGTGGAACTGGCTGGTCTCGGCACTGGCGGTCGGCAGCGCGGTGGTGCTGTATGACGGTTCACCGTTTCATCCGGACAACGAGCGGTTGCTGGAGTTGCTGGACGACGAGCAGGTCAGCGTGTTCGGCACCAGCCCGAAATTCCTCGCGACTCTGGAAAGCAGCGGCATCAAGCCGCGCGAAAGCTACGACCTGAGCCACCTGAAAACCCTGCTTTGCACCGGCTCCGCGCTGTCGCCGCAGAGTTATGACTTCGTTTATCGCGACTTCAAACCGGACGTGTGCCTGTCCTCGATGTCCGGTGGTACGGACATCGTGTCCTGCTTCGTCAACGGTAACCCGATGTCGGCGGTTCGCCGGGGCGAGATCATGGGCAAGAGCCTGGCCATGGCGGTGGAAGTGTGGAATGACGCCGGGCAACCGGTGATCGGCGAAAAAGGTGAGTTGGTATGCACTCGACCATTCCCGGCGATGCCTATCGGACTCTGGAACGATCCCGACGGCGAAAAGCTGCGCAAATCCTATTTCAGCCAGTTCCCCGGCGTCTGGGCCCAGGGTGACTACGCCGAACAACTTCCCCACGGTGGGATGCTGATTCACGGCCGCTCCGACGCTGTGCTCAACCCCGGCGGCGTGCGCATCGGTACGGCTGAAATCTACCGGCAGGTGGAGAAAGTCCCGCAAGTGCTGGACAGCGTCGCCATCGGCCAACAGTGGCAGGACGACGTGCGCGTGGTGCTGTTCGTGCGCCTCAAGGACGGCGTAGCGCTGGATGAGGCGCTGCAACAGCAGATCCGCCAGGTGATCCGCGCCAACACCACACCGCGCCATGTGCCGGCGAAGATCGTTGCGGTCAGCGATATTCCGCGCACCATCAGCGGGAAAGTGGTTGAGCTGGCGGTTCGCAATGTCGTGCACGGTAAGCCCGTGAAAAACACCGATGCCCTGGCCAATCCCGAAGCGCTGGAGCAGTTTCGGGATCGGCCGGAGTTGACGACCTGACCGGGCGGCGGTTTTGAATCAACCGACAGCCAGCATGCTTACACTGGCTTGTTCAACGTGATGATCACCGGTTCGACAATTGGCTTGCCGCCACTGGTGTCGACCGCGCCGCCAATAATCGCCATATTGTCGTCAAACGTGATCTTGTTGGTGCAAACCTGACTCAGCAGCGACGTCGCCACAGCCAGAGAGTCGGCGTTTGCAAATGCCTTGGACGGAGGATGGCATTCCGTGCCTTCCTCCGATACAGGCAGACAACCCATGGCGATATTCAGCAACGGCGTTATATCGAGTCGCTGCCCCTCGTTACTTTCGAACTCTGCATCAGTGACATAGCCGACATCATCGGTTTGAGCGCTTGCATGGAACAGTTCATGAATCAGGTCATCGGCCACCACATCATGGTTGAAGCCCAGACCTGTGAAGTGACTGTTGAGATTTTTGGTATGGATTTCAACAAATGCAATATTTGATCCGCTACTGGACCCAGAACTTTTCCAGCGTTTGTAATTGTCCACGTCCAATGCGGCGAGCGTGGCGTCTTCCTTAAACCCATCGAGCACAATGTTACTCATCGAAAAACCGGCAAAGTCGAAGCGGATCAAGCGCAGATAGTTCACCAGGCGCTCGGTGGCTACCGCTGAGGTGTCACCAAATAATGTCTTCATGACCAGGCTGCAATCTTTTTTGAAGTCATGTTGCTGGATTACATTGATGGCGTTATCTATTTTCGCTCGAGCGCGCGGCAGACTCTGCTCGACGAACTTGCGCGTGTAGCTCTCTGGCAGGGTTTTAGGGGAATAAGGCAACTGCACAGGCGCTCGATACGAAAAACCGTCCAGCGGCTTGCCCCAAAGGTCGCCGCGACGATTCAAGGCATACCATTTGCCATCTCTGCGCGCAGCCAGTACCGAAACGCTGTCGCTCGCGACACCACATGGCCGCCAGCTGCCAACTCCCACTTGCGTACCGGCGCTTTCGATCAGATCAAAGGAATGTCGGCGACCGCTGATCGTGTGAAGCTGCCTGTTCGCTCTCGTGATAATCTCATGCGTATTTTTATTGAACCGCAGCAGGCCTTTATGAACGAGCTTCCCACCGCTCTGCAGGCCCGAAGGCACACCGTCGAACGGATTGAAAAGGGAAATCGCCGAGGTAAAGGCCAACCTGGTGAAACGCGCCGCTTTTGACGTGTTGGAAATGGCCTTGGCTGAAATGCTCACCACTTTCGAAGCGGCTCCCGCCACCGTTCCCACCAGGCCAATGCCATCCATCAAACAACCGTAGATCCCGTCTACTACCTTGTCATGTTCGCCGGATGCAATGTCCTCAATACATTTTTTGAACGGCACCACCAGGTCGATGAAATAAGTGAGCAGTCGCTCACCCTCCTGTCGGGAAAGCTCAAGTGGCGTCGGTATGCGCACCAACTCTCTGAGTTCATGGGCATGCAGGAACGGACGGTGATCGACGATGAACCTGGCAATGCGCGCAACGTTCGGATCGTTGAAGCGCTGGTATAAACCCTGCCTGGGATTTGCAGAGGTATGGGGCTTGGGCAACTTACCAAAGTTATCGAGGATTGCCTGGCTGGTAGTGGTCGCAGGGTCCGGTGCCGCCGCATGGGTATAGCATTTCAAATTGAGTGGCAGTTCTTGCGGGTCAGTCAGCGTCACTTGAGTCGTCAGATCTGCCGGCCAACTCATTCGCGAACGCTGTTCGAGTTTTCGCTCGCGAATGATCCAATTACCCAGCGCGTCGTTTTTGCGGAATTCTCCACGCGAGGTGAACAGCTCATAGCAAATGAAGGCGTTGTCGTGAGAAGCGAACATCACCAAGCCAAAACGTCCGGTCGCAGCGTCTCTGGTTTGCTGGGTTTCTCTATCTTGCTCTATCTCCAAAGGGCCAGGCCCACGACGTTTAACGGTATAGATCGCTGATCCGCGCACCGTCAGAAAGTTTATCTGTGCATTCATGAATACATTCAGATCCGGTTCGGGCATCTGCGCCAACGCCAGTTTCACGGTGGACAACATGGCGCTGTTGAGTTCCGTCCGATACACCGCTAACTGACGATCCATCTCCTCGTCACAGGAAGTGAGCTTCAATAATTGTGGGTAGCGCGTGTACAGGCTGATACCCGAGGGGTTGTAATTGATGGCCGGTTTGGGGATCCCGTTTGTCACCAGACGCACAGTGCGCCTGTCCCACTTGCCAGTGACCAGATCGCCCGATTGATGCAGGTCGACCATGGACATGACTTGCTGCCCTCCCAGCTCGGAGAGGGCATTTTCGTCCAGGGTGTCACAGCCCGGTGCCGCGACTTTCAATGCCGCGCGGGCAATGGCTGCTCTGGAGGGTAATGGGGTCGAGAATGCACGGGCTATCTGGGCGAGTTGCTCCGAGTATTGTTCGAACGCATCGATCGCACGTCGAGTGGTGGCTTCCTCAGCTTGTTCAAGTTCAGTGCCTGTCACTACCTGGTTAAGCAGTGCCCAATCGACGATGGGGTCGATCACAGCCAGATCCCGTAAATGTTTTTGTGCTGCGCTGACCGGTTCGAGATCGGCGTAAGCCATGATCTGCGAATAGCTCAATACTCGCGACGCACCCGTTTTCACCGCCTCCACCAGTGCAACGGCACGACTGAGGTTGAGCCATGCAATCGATCCCAGGGTGACAGAGGACGGTGTATCACTGACCAGAAACTCCGGAGCCGTGCGCGCCAGGAGCAAGTGCGCAGCCAGGGGAGCCACCTGTCGATCTACCCATCCCTTGGCCGAAAGAAAATCGGCGAGTAGCTCACGTATTACCGATGGATGACGATCCATATCGTCCGGTGAATACAGAACAAATCCGCCAATGTTCCTGCGCTGATGGCTGTGGCCTATCGAGGGATCCAGATCAAGCAATATGGCGGTAGTCAAGAACTGCCGGAGAACGGCATCGGAGACAGGCAGTTGTTCGTTCTCGCCCACCCAGCCAAGTTCTTGCAGATACTTCCTGGCAGCAATCTGGGAGACGGGATAACTGACGTACTCGACAATGCGCTGAGCAGCGTTTTCATGGGAGACCTTGGCGCGTCCGGTGACGTTATAAAAAGCGGTCAGTAACTTGCTTTTCGTCATGACTTTGGCTTTGGCCCGGCGAATGGCCGAAAACTGTTCATCTGACAACGTTACCAGTGTCTGGCCTTCAGTTTGAAAATGTTCCCAGTAGTCTGCGGGTTCGTCTACTTGAGGATCAAACTTGAACAACGCAATGAGGTTGCTGACCTGCGCCTTGTTTTTCGGCACGTCGATTTCATGAAACTCAAACCACTGGTCAAGCGTAATAGCGAGATCGGTCCATATATAACCGCCTGCCGCCCGAGCCACATCTGAAATCAGCTTTATTTCTGAACGTACTTCCTCAGTGAATTCAAAGTGCCCTGCTGCAACCAGATCCACCCAACCTCTTTTTCCGACGTAGACTTCCATCTTGCCGTCGGCCGTAACGCGTAACAGACCGTCATGATCGCGAGCGTCCTCCCGAATAAGTGCCCCAAATACCGCACCTAACTCCTCTAGCTTGTTAAGCATGAGCATGCCGGGATTGTAAATCTGGAACAGCGACGAACCATCCTGCAATTCAACTTCATGCGCAAACCAGTCGATGATTTGATCATCGGAATACTTGTCCAGCGCAATTTCCAACTGTTCCAGGACAACGCGACGTTCATCGGCATCAGCCTTGGATGTTTTGTTCCACGCGGCAAGCGTAACGGCCGATGGCCGGAAGAACTTGTTCTTTTTAACGGTATCCAATTTACAACCTCATCAAGTTAAGAGCTTATTCGCTCAGCCGGACGAAGTTGTACTTAAACGAAAAAACAACGTCTAGTTTAAAACCATTAAATTCCGTTACCAACCCCCTTCACAAACTTGCGCACGCAAAAAACTATTCCATCAAATCCCACTTCCCGGACACTGAGCCTTGAGCATCATCCGCACCATCTGAAAGTTTAATTCGCAACTTCAAATTATTAATCGAGTCAGCGTTCTTCAAGGCTTCCCGTTCATTGATCACGCCTTCCGACACCAACGCAAACAACGCTGCGTCAAATGTTTGCATGCCAAGTTCCGTGGACTTTTCCATGATGGGTTTGAGTTTGTCCAACTCGCCGCCCTGTATCAGATCGGCGACGGTAGACGTGCCGAGCAGCACTTCGACCGCTGCTCTTCGCTGCCCCGCCACTGTACGCACCAACCGTTGCGAGATGCAGGCTTTCAAATTATTGCCCAGCGCCTGCAACAGCTGCGGCTTACGCTCTTCGGCAAACATATTGATGATCCGGTCCAGCGCCTGATTGGCGTTGTTGGCGTGCAATGTGGACAGCACCAGATGACCCGTTTCCGCGAACGCCAGTGCATGCTCCATGGTGTCGCGGTCGCGGATCTCGCCGATCAGCACCACATCCGGCGCCTGGCGCAGGGTGTTCTTGAGCGCAGCATGAAAGCTGCGGGTGTCGACACCGACCTCACGCTGGTTGATGATCGAACGTTGATGTCGATGGATATATTCAATCGGATCTTCGATAGTGACGATATGCCCGCTGCTATGACGATTGCGATGGTCGATCAGGGCTGCCAGCGAGGTGGATTTGCCGGAGTCAGTAGCGCCGACGAACAGGATCAGCCCCTGCTTGAGCATCACCGTGTCCAGTAACACCGGTGGCAGGTTGAGGTCTTCGAATCGCGGTATATCGAGCTTGACGTTGCGGATCACGATCGACACGTCGTTGCGCTGCTTGAAGATATTGACCCGGAACCGGCCGATGCCAGTGCGGGAAATCGCCAGGTTCATTTCCAAGTCCCGGTCGAACTCCCGGCGCTGCTCGGCGTCCATCAGGGAGGCAGCGACAGTCGCTACTTCGCCGGGTTTGAAGGGCTGATCGCTCAAGGGCGTCAGTACCCCGTCGAACCGTGCACTGGGCGGCGCGCCCGTGGACAGGAACAGATCCGAACCGTGGCGGCTCGCCAGTTGTTTGAGCAATGCGTCGATTTCCATGGCCAAAAGCACCTGCGAAGCTTTCAATGAACTTAAGACCGTGCGTCGTGACGCGACGGGCCTTACAGCGTCTACCGCACTAGGATAGTAGACGCCGCCTCACCGACCGATGCTCAGGATTGATGTGATGAACGCTGTACCGAACACCAACGACGCCCAGGCATTGATTGCCCGAACCGACTGGAGCCGCAGCCCGCTGGGCGCCTCCGGCACCTGGCCACAGAGCTTGCGCACCGCGGTGGACATCGTGATTCACTCGCCGATGCCGATGCTGCTGTTGTGGGGTCCGCAACTGACCCAGATCTACAACAACGGCTTTGCGCTGCTGGCCGGCAGCAAGCATCCGCACGCTTTCGGACAGCCGGCACACCAGATATGGCCGGAACTTCGAGACTTTACCGACCCGATTTACAGCGCAGTCCTACAAGGCCAGGTGCGAACCTACAGCGAACGTCGCTTCACCTTGCAACGGGACGGCAAGGATTCCGACTTCTGGCTGGATTTGACCTACAGCCCGATCCGCGATGAAAGCGCGCAAGTGGCTGGCATTCTGGTCACCGCCATCGAAACCAACGAACGCCGACGCATCGCCCTGGAACTGCAGCAACGTTCCGAAGACAGCCTCAAGGCCCAGCGTCAAAGCGAAGAGCGCCTGCAACTGGCGCTGGCGGCCACCGATGCGGTCGGCACCTGGGATTGGGACATCGGCGAAGACCGCTTCATCGCCGATGCGCATTTCGCCCAGTTGCACGGTGTCGATCCGGCCCTGGCCGGTCAGTTGCCGATCAGCGAGTACCTGCACGGCGTGCACCCCGAAGACCGCGCAATGATCGCCCGCAGTATCAAGCATTGCATTACCCACGGCACCGAATACGCCGAGGAATATCGCCTGCTGCAAGCCAATGGGGAACTGCGCTGGGTGTTCGCGCGAGGGCGCTGCTACAAGGATCATCATGGCCGGCCGATGCGTTTTCTCGGCGCCGCCCTGGACCTGACCGAGCGCAAGCACACCGAACAGGCACTGCGGCAAAGCCAGACCGAGCTGCAACTGATCATCAACGCCATGCCGATCCTGATCAGCTATGTCGACCACGAAGAATGCTTTCGCCTGAACAACGCCGCGTACCTCGACTGGTACGGGCTCACGCCACAGGAGCTGTACGGTCGCACGATCCGCGAAGTGATCGGCGAAGAGGCTTATTTCCTGCGGGCACCGTACATCGCTGAAGCCCTCGCCGGTCGGCCCTGCTCGTTCAGCCTGTACACGCCACACCGCGACGGCAGCCAGCGGCATGCCTTGATGAATTACCTGCCGCGCCACGGTGCGGACGGTGCGGTGAACGGTTTCTACATCTTCGTGATCGACGAGACCGAACGCAAAAAGACCGAAGAAGCCCTGCGCAACCTCAACGAAACCCTTGAGGAACGTGTGAGCGCGCGCACCGAGCAACTGGCCCAGGCCAACCAGCGTTTGCAGAACGAGATGTTCGAACGCGAACGCGCCGAAGACGCCCTGCGTCACGCACAGAAAATGGAAGCGGTCGGCCAGCTCACCGGCGGCATCGCCCACGACTTCAACAACATGCTGACCGGCATCATCGGCAGCCTCGACCTGATGCAGCGCTACATCGCCAATGGCCGCGCCGATGAGATCGGCCGTTTCACCGACGCGGCGGTGTCCTCGGCCAACCGCGCAGCCGCGCTGACTCACCGCCTGCTGGCGTTCTCCCGACGTCAGTCGCTGGATCGCAAGACCATCGACGTCAATGAACTGATCCACTCGCTGGAAGACCTGATCCGCCGCACCAAGGGTGATCCGATCGAGCTCAAGTTGCGCCTCGCCGACAATGTCTGGTCCGTCAGTACGGATGTCAGCCAACTGGAAAACGCCCTGCTCAACCTGGTGATCAACGCCCGCGACGCCATGCCCGACGGCGGCGAGCTGTTGATCGAAACCGCCAACGTCAACCTCGACGGCAACGACATCACCACCCTCGAACCGGTCAAGGCCGGGGACTACTTGATGCTCGCGGTGAGCGACAACGGCACCGGCATGACGCCTTCGGTGCGCTCCAAGGCGTTCGATCCGTTCTTTACGACCAAACCCATCGGGCAAGGCACCGGGCTCGGGTTATCGATGATTTATGGCTTTGCCCAGCAATCGGGTGGACACGTCAGCCTCGACAGCCTGCCTGGCCAGGGTACCTGCGTGCGGCTGTACTTGCCGCGCCTCCACGCGCCGGAACCTGAGCAGCCATTGGCGGAAACGGTCAGCGAGACACCCACCCCCGCGACCGGCGAAAACGTGGTGGTGGTCGAGGACGATCCGGCGGTGCGCATGCTGGTCATGGATCTGCTCAAGGAGCTGGGTTATCGCGCCCATGAGGCCGAAGACGCCAAGAGTGCCCTGCCGCTGCTGGAGTCGGACATGCGGATTGACCTGCTGGTGACCGACGTCGGCCTGCCGGGCATGAACGGCCGGCAAATGGCTGAGATCGCCCGCCAGCATCGTCCGGGGCTCAAAGTATTGTTCATGACCGGTTACGCGCAGAAAGCCGCCGAACGCCAGGGCTTTCTGGAAGATGGCATGGACATGGTCGCCAAGCCGTTTTCCATCGAACAGCTGGCCGGCAAGATCCGCACGATGATCAGCCAAAATCCGTGACTTGAGGCATAATCCGCGCCCCGCCGTCACCCCGCTACAGGTATTGCACGATGAAAGCCCAAGCCCGCCATATTCTGGTGAAGACCGCCGAAGAGGCTGAAAAACTCAAACAACGCATCGCCAATGGTGAAGCGTTCGATGTGCTGGCGAAGAAGTTTTCTACCTGCCCGTCCGGCAAGCGCGGTGGTGATCTGGGTGAAGTGCGGCCGGGGCAGATGGTCGGTGCGATCGATGCGGTGATCTTCAAAAGGCCGCTGCGCACGGTGCACGGGCCGATCAAGAGCAAATTCGGGTATCACCTGGTGCAGGTGTTTTACCGCGATTGATCCAGTGCCCTGAAGGCGCGGCTTTCGGCAGCGCCTTCAGGAATCGGCATCAATCCCTGGGGATCAGCGCCCCAGGCACTTGAATGACCTGACTGGCCAAACGATGTCCCGCCTCCGCCGCCTGCGCAGGACTTGCGCCCGACAAGCGACTCGCCAGATACGCCGCACTGAACGAATCCCCCGCCGCCGTAGTGTCCACCACCTTTTCGACCTTCTGCGCCGGGACTTCAAACGCTTCCCCGTCGCAACGGATCAGACAGGCTTCAGCGCCGCGCTTGAGCACCACTTCCGGCGTGCCAATCTGCGCGTACGCGTCAAACACCGCGTCACAGTCCTCGAAATGGAACAGCGCCTGCTCGTCGTCCACCGTCAGCAATGCCAGATCGACATGGGGCAACACGCTGCGATACGCCGTCCGCGCCTCCTCCACCGATGCCCACAAACGCGGCCGATAGTTGTTGTCGAAGACGATTCGCGCATCACGCTGACGGGCTTCGATCAAGGTTTGAATCAGCTTTTCCCGACC
Source organism: Pseudomonas sp. GW456-12-1-14-TSB6 (assembly GCF_059424205.1). NCBI lineage: Bacteria > Pseudomonadati > Pseudomonadota > Gammaproteobacteria > Pseudomonadales > Pseudomonadaceae > Pseudomonas > Pseudomonas sp. GW456-12-1-14-TSB6. The sequence continues at coordinate 26,413 of NZ_JBWKZE010000001.1, read as the reverse complement.
CTGTGCGCCGAGTACCGCCAGCGTGATACCGCTGAAATACAACACGTCATAATCCGGCAGCGCCGCCAGAATCGGCGCAGCCGCCGGCGTGGTGAAGCAGTCGCGAACGGCGGCTTCGTTGCGCCAGTAAAGGAAGCGGCGCTCCCCGGCAGCGTCGGTCTGGATGCAATACAGGCCCGGCAGGCGACCGGGCAAACGCTGAACCAGATCCAAGCCAATGTTTTCATCGGCCCAACTGCGGCACATCGCATCACTGAAGCTGTCGTCACCCAGCGCCGTGACGTAATCGACCTGCGCCTTGTCGCCCATGGCGCGGGACAGATACACCGCCGTGTTCAGCGTGTCCCCGCCAAAGCTCTGTTGCAGGCTGCCATCGGCACGTTGCTGGAGTTCGATCATGCATTCGCCGATCAGGGCGATGCGCGGGGTGTTCGGACCCAACGGACTGAGCGTGTTCATCAGAAACAGGTTTCCATGGTTTCGATCACCGACAGCTGCTCGTCCACCAGCAGCCCTACGCGCCACTTGTCGAAGGTCAGGCACGGGTGCGAAGTGCCAAAGGAAATGATGTCGCCGACGCGCAATTCCACGCCGGGCGCCACGGTCATGAACGCGTGCTGGTCCATCACTGCCGTCACCTTGCAGGCGCCGACATCGTCGCCCACCGCTGGCAGCACACCGGCCTTGTAACGCAGCAAGGGCACCGGCATCCCGGCATCGAACGCCACGTCACGCTTGCCCAGGGCAATCACGGCAAAGCCAGGCTCGGGCATCGACTGCACGTGGGCCCAGACTTCCAGCGCCGGACGCAGCCCTTCGTGCAGGTCACTGCGACGATCCAGCACGCAGCACTGCGCCTCTTTATAAATGCCATGGTCGTGGGCCACGTAACTGCCGGGACGCAACACGCTGAGGAAACGCCCGCCAGCGTTCTGCGCCTCGAACGATTCGGCGATCAGGTCGTACCAGGCCGAACCCGACGCGGTGATGATCGGCTTGGCGATGGCGAATGCACCGCTGTCCTGCAACTGCACCGCCAGGCGCACCAGCGAAGCCGCGAATTCACGGATGCCGCTGACGGCGTGATCGCCATGGATCACGCCTTCGTAACCTTCGATGCCGGTCAGGGCCAGCGCCGGTTGTGCAGCAATGGCCTTGGCCAGTTCGATGACTTCCTGCTCGCTGCGGCAACCGCAACGGCCACCGACCACGCCGTACTCGATCATCACGTTCAGCCGCACGCCACGCGACGCGAAGTAAGCGCCCAGATCGGCGACGTTGTCCCGGTGGTCGACCATGCAATAGAAATCGAAGCCCGAATCGGCCGCCAACAGATCGGCAATCAACGCCATGTTCGGCGTACCGACCAATTGGTTGGCCATCAGCACCCGGCGCACGCCGTGGGCGTATGCGGCGCGGGTCTGGGTGGCGCTGGCCAGGGTGATGCCCCACGCGCCGGCGTCGAGCTGACGACGAAACAACGCCGGGGTCATGCTGGTCTTGCCGTGGGGCGCGAGTTCGGCGCCGCTGTCGCTGACGAATTTCTGCATCCAGCGGATGTTGTGCTCCAGCGCTTCGCGGTGCAGCACCAGCGCCGGCAGGCTGATGTCACGCACCAGTTGCGCGCCGAGGGCGGCGTCGCCCTTTTCCACGGCAGCAGTGTTGTTGGCAGTCGTCATGGTCGAACTCCTCACAGTCGCGCCCGCAGGCAGGCGCGGTTATTCGTTGATTCGCCGGGCGAGGCTGTTGGCGCTCTCGATCAAGACCCGGCGATAGTCGTTGTAATTGTTCTTGGCATCGGCGCGCGGCGCGACGATGCACAGGGTGCAGATGGCCACGCCATTCGGGTCTTTGACCGGGGCGGCGAAGCAGTGGGTGAAGGTGTCGGCGACACTGTCGAAGGAGAAGAAACCGTCGATGCCGGCCTGACGGATTTCCGCCAGAAACGTCTCCATCGGCAGGCGTTCGCCATCCGGCAGGATGAAGTCGTCGGGGTCGATCAAGTCGCTGATCTGCTGGTCACTCAAGTGCGCCAGCAGCAGGCGTCCCGAGGCGGTCCACGGGATCGGCGCGTTTTCGCCGATATCGGAAGAAATGCGGAAATGCCGCTCGCCCTCCTTCATCAGTGCCACCGTGTATTTGCGCCCGTTAAGCAGGCACATCTGCGCGGTTTCCCGGGTCTGGCTGACGATCTCCTGCAACGCGTGATCGGCCTCGCGACTGAGGTCGAAATGCCGCAAATGCGCCTGCCCGAGGAAGTACAGCTGACGACCGAGATAGACGTGACCATCCTTGCCCACCGGCTCCAGGATCCGCCGCTCGAGCAATGACGCCACCAGTTCGTAGACCGTGGATTTCGGGCTGCCGATGCCGTTGGCGATGTCGTTGGGGCGCAGTGGCTGGCCGATTTCCTTGAGGAAATCGAGGATATCGAACGCCCGGTCCAGACCGCGTGCCCGGCGCTTGATGGTGTCTTCGGTCATTTCAGTGGTTCCCATTCAAAGTGCCGGGAGTTTATCGCGAAAGATCGTTCCCATGCTCCGCGTGGGAATGCAGCCAGGGACGCTCTGCGTCCTTTGGAACGCGGAGCGTTCCTTGAGGCATTCCCACGCAGAGCGTGGGAACGATCCGCGTGCTGATCAGGCCTTTTTCTTGTACGCAATGCAGTCGATCTCGACCTTGCAGTCGACCATCATGCTCGCCTGCACACAGGCCCGGGCCGGTGCGTGTTCGGGCTTGAAGTACTCGCCGAAGACCTTGTTGAAACTGGTGAAATCCCGCGGATCGTCCAGCCACACGCCGGCACGTACCACGTCTTCCAGGCCATAACCGGCCTCTTCGAGAATCGCGATCAGGTTTTTCATGGTCTGGTGCGTCTGCTCGACGATGCCGCCCACAATGATCTCGCCATCCACCGCCGGCACCTGCCCGGAAACATGCAGCCAGCCATCGGCTTCAACGGCGCGGGCGAATGGACGCGGCTGGCCGCCAGCGGCGGTGCTGCCGGTGCCGTAACGAGTAATGCTCATGGGTGTTTCTCCTGATTGAAAAAGTGAAAAGTCAGAACCGCGTGCTTTTGAGAAATTCCGCCAGCCGCGGCGATTGAGGACGCTCGAACAGTTCCTTGGGAGGCCCCTGCTCTTCGATGCGCCCCTGATTCATGAAAACGATCTTGTCCGATACCTCGAAGGCAAAACGCATTTCGTGGGTCACCAGCAACATGGTCATACCGTCCTCGGCCAGGCCTTTGATCACGTTCAGCACTTCGCCGACCAGCTCCGGATCGAGGGCCGAGGTGACTTCGTCGAACAGCATCAGGCTCGGGTTCATCGCAATCGCCCGGGCAATCGCCACGCGCTGCTGCTGACCGCCGGACAACTGGCCGGGAAAATGATTGCGCCGTTCCAGCAGACCGACCCGCTCCAGCCATTTTTCGGCCAGGGCCACGGCTTCGTCCTTGTGCATCTTTTTTACTTTCAGCAGGCCGAGCGTGACGTTCTGCAACGCGGTGAGATGCGGGAACAGATTGAATTGCTGGAACGCCATGCCGGTCATCGCCCGATGACGGGCAATGACTTTTTCCGGGTGGCGCACGCGTTTGCCGTTGAGTTCGTCATAGCCGATGGATTCGCCGTCGAGCAGGATCTGCCCGCCCTGGAATTCCTCCAGCATGTTCACGCAGCGCAACAGCGTGGTCTTGCCCGAGCCACTGGAGCCGATCAGCGTCACCACGTTGCCGCGCTGCATGCTCAGGTCGACGCCCTTGAGCACTTCGACCGCGCCGTACTGTTTGTGCAGGCCACGGATGTCCAGCAGCGGCTGAGCGTTCTGGAGGTTGGAAACTTGAGCTTGAGTCATGGCAGGGCCACCCGCTTTTCAATGTGCCGGCCGAGTAATTCGATGCCGTAGTTGATGACGAAGAACAGAAAACCGGCGAACAGATAAAACTCCAGGGTCATGAACGTCCGGGCAATGATCTGCTGGGTGCTGAGCAACAGCTCGGCCACGCCGATCACCGACAGCAAAGTCGAAGCCTTGACGATTTCCGTGGACGAGTTGACCCAGGTCGGCAGGATCTGCCGCAGTGCCTGAGGTAACAGCACATAACCAAGGGATTGATAGAACGTCAGGCCGATGGCCTTGCCGGCTTCCATCTGCCCGCGTGGCAACGCCTGCAACGCACCGCGCACGATCTCGGCTACGTGGGAGCCGCAAAACAGCGTCAGCCCGAGGGCGCCGGCCTGAAAGGCACTGATCTGCCAACCGAGCGCCGGTGCCATGTAGAAGCAGGCCAACACCAGCACGAACACCGGCGTGCCGCGAATCAGATCGACATAAAAGCGGAACGGCGCGCGCATCCAGAACTTGCCGTAAGTCAGCACCAGCCCGGCAAACACACCGATGACCGTGCCGAACAGAATCGCCAGCGCCGACACCTGCACGCTGGTCAGAAAGCCTTGCCACAAGGCTTCGCGGGCAATCCACAACTCATGCAACCAACTGGGGGATTGGTACATCGCAGCCTCCTATCGGCGGATCGCCAGACGCTGCTCGAGGTAACGCAGCAGCATGGCAATGAGGTAACAGGCCGCGACATACAACACCGTGGTTACCAGCCAGGTTTCGATCACCCGGTAGCTCTCGACGTTGATCTTGCGCGCGTAATAGGTCAGCTCCGGCACCGCGATCGCGGCGGCCAGCGAGGTGTCCTTGAACAGCGAAATGAAGTTGTTCGACAGCGCCGGCAGCACGTTGCGCAACATCACCGGCACGGTGACGTAGGCTTTCACCTGCCACTCGCCCAGACCGATGGCCAGCCCGGCTTCGCGCTGGCCTTTGGGGATGCTCAACAAACCGCCGCGGAACACTTCGGTCAAGTACGCCCCGGCATACAGCGACAGCGTGATGATGAACGACGGGATCTTGTCCAGCCGAATCCCCAGGCTCGGCAACGCAAAGTAGATCAACAGAATCAACACCAGAATCGGCGTGTTACGGATCACCGTCACATACACCGATGCCAGCACCCGCAAGGCGCGATGCCTGGACAGCAAGGCAAACGCCATCAGCAGGCCGATCACGCAGCCGATGGCGATCGACACCAGCGCCAGTTCGAGGCCCAGACCGAGCCCCGCCAGCAAGGTGTCGAAATCGCGCCACACGGCAGCAAAGTTCAACTGATAGTTCATGGTCGGCAGTACCTTGAGCGGGGCGCGTCAGAGCGCCCCACTCTCACGGGATCATTTGAATTCGACAGGGAAACCGATGGCGGGCGATGGCAGATCGACGCCGAACCATTGCTTGAACGAGGCGGCATAAGTCGGGAACTCGACGCCGGTCATGGCTTCATGCAGCGCGGTGTTGACGAAGTTCAGCCAGTCCTGATCGCCACGTTTGACGGCGCAGGCGTAGGTCTGCGGGCTCCAGGCGTACGTCGGGCTGCGGTAGCGGCCAGGGTTCTGCACCATCAGGTATTTGACCGAAGACTGGTCGGTGGCAGCGGCATCGGCGCGACCGGAGTTCACGGCCTGGTACATCAGATCGACGCTGTCGTACTGATCGACCTTGGCCTTGGGCAGCGCCTGATGCACCAATTCCTCGGCATACACGTTCTGCAATACGGCTACGGTCACGCCATCGCCCCCGGCCTGCAGGTCTTCGATTTCCTTGTACTTGCTGTTGTTCGGCAGCAGCAGGCCGACGCCTTCGCGGTAGTACGGCAGAGTGAATGCCACTTGCTGCGCACGGCTGGCGGTGACAGTGATGAACTGACAGCTCATGTCGACCTTGTCGGTCAGCAGGTTGGGAATCCGCGCATCGGACGACTGCACCACGAACTCGACCTTGCTCGGGTCATTGAACAGCCCTTTTGCCACCATCCGCGCGATGTCGATATCAAAGCCCTGCAACTTGCCGTCCGCGCCCTGGAAGTGCCACGGCGCGTTGGTACTGCCGGTGCCCACAATCAGTTTTCCACGGGCCAGGACGCTGTCGAGCTTGCTGTCGGCCGCTTCGGCCATACCCATGACAGCAGAAGAAGCCGCGAGAACAAAAACACACGCTTTGAACAAGGAAGGTCGGCGATGCATGGCAAGCACTCCAGAGGATTGTTTATTCCGCTATACCGGAACACGGTTTGTTACTACGGAATAGACAGCAGAAAGTGTGCCACAGGATTCGCGGGGAATCTGCACCCGTTTGAAAATTCACAGGAATCAAAGAGATACGTAAAACGGAAAAATAGAGAAACAGCGAGAGCGCGGAGCGTGCGCTACCGTTGGCTACAACAATGCGGGTAACAGGTTCCCAGTCGGTGCACGGGTGATCGATTCAGGGGCAGCGTTTATCTCCGAGAACCTAGCTCAAAGGTCGTCTATCGAAACTTTTATGGTCGGATCATTTTCCCGCTCCTTGCAGAGAGCTATCAGCTCCAGATCCTCAAGGCGATTCATAAGTGCCTCATCGATTCGTACTACGGAAACTGCTTTCAAACCTGCATCGCTGCCCATCAGGGGCTCCTATGATAAATGCCTGAAAACGATACCAGCTGCCTTGCCTCCGCGGATCTGAGTCTTCTGAGGGAATGCTCTTGCATCAAAGTAGGACGAAATCATCCTTTGCAGGACCTACCTGTAATTTCTGACAGTAGACCGCCGTTTTGCCCTGCTTTAACGTCAAAGGCCTTCCAGATTCATTGTTCAGGAGGCTCCGATGACGACACCGACTCGATATTCAGCGTTGCCCCCGACGTACCGGAAAGTCTTGAAAGCCAGGCGCCTTGTTGTCCTGTATTTCTTCAACGAGCACTGCGGTGCCTGCGTGTCTTCCGGCCCCGTTTTTCTCGAGATCGCCAAGCCCTTTCGGCCCTGGATGGATATCTTCATGCTCGATACCGCACAGTCGTGTCGGCATCCGGATGTCAAGGGCACACCGACGGTGCTGTTCTACAAGGAAGGGGTTCTGGTCAAAATACTGAAAGGCATCGGTACAGAGGAATCCCTGCGTCACAACTTCACCCAACACCTCGGCAAAACCAGGCACTGCGCTGCACCACGCAAACCGAGCCATGACCTGAACTGGCTGCATCACACCCTCCGCACCCTCTGCACCGTCCACCGCGCAAAACGGTGGAACCTTTCCTGAAAGTGCCATCCAAGCGCCATCAGGCAGTTGCACCTTCGCTGCTATTGATCTGTAACAACTAGCCTCGAGACCGGATTGGACAAGCTCCCATCCGGCTGCTTTTCTTTATTTCTCAGAAAGAGAAGAGTGCTGCCGGCCCTCGGGTCGCAGCCTTGCTACGTCCCAGGAGGGGTCAATGTCCTTTAAAGTCATGATGGTTTTCGGCACCCGCCCGGAGGCCATCAAAATGGCTCCGCTGGCCCGGATTCTGCGTCAGGGGCCCGACATCACACTCAACATCTGCTCCACCGGTCAACATCGCGAGATGCTCACTCAGGTGCTGGACGCGTTCGAACTGACGGTCGACGAAGACCTGCAAGTCATGACCCAAGGCCAGACCCTGAACGGTCTGTCGCAACATCTGCTCGCCCAGCTCGATCAGGCCTACGAGCGGGTCAAACCGGACATCGTGCTGGTCCACGGCGACACCACTACCAGCTTCATCGCCGCCCTCGCCGCCTTCAATCGTCAGCTGCCCATCGGTCACGTCGAAGCCGGTCTGCGTACCGGCAATCTGCGCGCGCCCTGGCCCGAGGAAGCGAATCGGCGCCTGACCGGCGTGATAACCGACCTGCATTTCCCGCCGACCTCCAAATCCGCTGCCAATCTGCTACGCGAAGGCGTACCCGAAGACAACATTGAAATCACCGGTAACACCGTGATCGACGCCTTGCTGTGGATGCGCAAGCACCAGCAGGACATCGATTGGCATCCGCCCGCCGATTCGCCTCTGGCGGCAATTGATGACCAGCGCCGGATGATTCTGGTGACCAGCCATCGACGGGAAAATCTCGGCGACGGTTTCCGCAATATCTGCCAGGCCCTGGCCGAACTGGCCGGGCAATACCCGGACGTGCAATTTGTCTATCCGGTGCACCTCAATCCGCTGGTGCAGGAGGTGGTGTACGGCATGCTGGCCGACAAACCGAACATCTATCTGGTGCCACCGCAGGACTATCCGAACTTCGTTTGGCTGATGGGCCGCGCGCACTTCATCCTGACCGACTCCGGCGGCGTCCAGGAGGAAGCCCCGGCAATCGGCAAACCGCTGCTGGTACTGCGCGATGTCACTGAACGGCCTTCCGTGCTCGAGAGCGGCACGATGTTGCTGGTGGGCACCGACAAGGCGCGCATCATCAAGGAAGCCCGGCTACTGCTGGACGACCCGGACACCTACACCCGCATGAGCCGCGTTCACTTCCCGTATGGCGACGGTCACGCCAGCGAACTGATCGCCACCCGCCTCCACGCCTGGCTGAGCGCACACTCGGCGGTGGGTAAAGGGGTATGAGTCTGGGTTGGGTCGATTTCTTCGCGTATGTGCTGTTCGGTCTCAAATATGTGGCGATTGCCCTCGCCCTGCTGATGTTCATCCTCGGCCTCGATGACCTGTTCATCGACCTCGTGTACTGGAGCCGCAAGTTCATCCGGCGCTGGCGGATCTACGAAAAATTCAAGCGCGCCGACGAGGAGCGCCTGTATTCGATTCCCGAGAAGCCGCTGGCAATCATGGTGCCAGCGTGGAACGAAGTCGGCGTGGTCGGCGAAATGGCGCGTCTGGCCGCCTCGACCATCGACTACGAGAACTATCAGATTTTCGTCGGCACCTACCCCAACGATGCCGACACCCAGACCGATGTCGACGCGGTGTGCCAGCACTACCCCAACGTGCACAAAGTGGTGTGCGCCCGCCCCGGCCCGACCAGCAAGGCCGACTGTCTGAACAACATCATCGACGCAATCCTGCGCTTCGAGAGCGAGGCGAAAATCGAGTTCGCCGGGTTCATCCTGCACGACGCCGAAGACGTGATTTCGCCGATGGAATTGCGCCTCTACAACTACCTGTTGCCGAACAAGGACCTGATCCAGATTCCGGTCTACCCCTACGCGCCGGAGTGGAAAGGCTTCACCGCCGGGCACTACGTCGATGAGTTCGCGGAAAACCACGGCAAAGACGTCATTGTTCGCGAAGCCCTCACCGGTCAAGTGCCCAGCGCCGGCGTCGGCACCTGCTTCAGCCGCAAGGCCATCAGCGCCCTGCTGGAAGACGGCGATGGCATTGCCTTCGATGTGCAAAGTCTCACCGAAGACTACGACATCGGTTTCCGCCTCAAGCAGAAAGGCATGAAATGCATCTTCGCCCGTTATTCGGTCAGCGATCCGAAACTGGCGCTGGAGCAACCCTGGGTGTTCGGGATGAACCGCGAATTCTCCCAGGTGATCTGCGTGCGCGAGCACTTTCCTCGCGACCTTCAACATGCGATCCGGCAGAAATCGCGGTGGATTGTCGGCATCGTTTTCCAGGGCACCCAGAACCTCGGCTGGAGCCGCAAGGGTCTGCTCAATTATTTCCTGTGGCGCGACCGTCGCGGGCTGATCGCCTACCTGCTGAGCTTTTTGGTGAACCTGCTGTTCCTGGTACTGCTGGCGATGTGGGCGGTCACGATCATTTCCCCGGACTCGTGGCGTTATCCATCGATTCTCGCCGACAGTTCGCTGCTCTCGGTGCTGCTGTGGCTCAACGGCCTGATGCTGCTCAACCGCCTGTTCCAGCGCGGCTGGTTTGTCACTCGTTACTACGGATTGGTTGAAGGTCTGCTGTCAGCGCCGCGCATGATGTGGAGCAACTTCGTCAATTTCTTCGCCAACCTGCGCGCCCTGCGTCAGGTGATGGAAATGGGCGATTCTCGACGAGTGGCCTGGGACAAAACCACTCACGAATTCCCGGCGCTGACCAAGGCCCAGCGCACTCCACTTGGCCATCGGCTGGTGGAAAAAGGCCTGCTTACCGAAGAGCAACTGGAAGCGGCGATCACCAGCCCGGTACGCCGGCGCCTCGGGCGCGAACTGCTTTTGCGTGAATACATCAACAGCACCCAACTCGTGCAAACCCTGGCCGAACAGCTTGATCTGGAATGGGCGCCACTCAATCCGTTCAAGCTCGACAAACGCCTGATCAATGCCGTACCGCGCCGGGTCGCTTCCCACTACGGCATTTTGCCGGTGGCCGAAGAAGGCGACACCCTGATTCTGGCCTCCGAAGGCCCGGTCAGCCAGGTCTCGCTGGGCGCCATCAGCCGTCAATTGAAACGCCCGGTGCGCAGCCGTCTCGCACCACAGGGCCGCGTCACATTGGGGATTCGCTACTGGTACGCCAGCCCCCGCCAGAATGAGGAAGTGCGTCATATGCTCGAAGTGCTTGAGCGCCATCAGGACGATGAGGCCCTGCTGGAACGGGTCAGTCGCCATCAAGTGCTGCTCGGCAATCTGTTGCAGGTGCGCGGCATGGTGCCGCCCACCCTGTTCAATCAGGCGCTGATCGACTTCGATGCCGAGAAGATGTCACTCGGTGAACACCTGATTTCTCGGGGCATGATTACCCAGGAAGTACTGGAACAGGCGCTGGCTGATCAGACCAGCGAACAGCAAGCTGCCTACCGCATTGTCCGGGAGGTCGCATGAAGCCTGTGCATCGTCAAACCTTGCTGATGGGCAGCCTGCTGCTGGGCCTGAGCACCACGTATCCGCTGCAAGCGGCACCGCTGAGCGACTTTGAACAGTTCCGCAGCTATCCCTACATGGACCGCAGCTATCGCGAGGCGAAAAAGGGTAACTGGAAAGAAGTCGAACGCCTGATGCGCCACTTGCTGGAAAAGGTCCCGAAAAATGACGAGGCCCGGGCACTGCTGGTGGAGTCCCTGGCCAAGCAGCGTCGTTACAAGGAAGCGCTGCAAGCCTTGCCGGACAACAGCGAAGCGCTGCTCGACCTGCGCCTGACCTGGATCGAACAGGATCCTCCGACCAGCACGCAAGTGGAAAGCTGGATGGCCACCAGCAACCTGAATGACCGCGTGCGCCTTTGGCAGGCCTACAGCCTGAGCCTGGCCAAGTTCGGCGGCGCGGCCAAGGCCCACGACTGGCTGGCGCAACTGGCGCCCAAGGGCGATGACAATATCCTGCGTCTGGCCCGCGCCAACTGGTCGGAGCAACTGCGCGACTGGAGCGGCACCATCGACCAACTGGCACCGCTGGCCGCACGCAAACAACTGGACGCCGAAGGCTGGCAACGTCTGGCCAATGCCTACGTGCAACGCCTCGATGAAAAGCCGCTGCAGCAACTGCTGCAACAGGCGCCGAGTCCCGAAGCCGCGCGCAACATTCGCCTGGCGATGGTCGATCGCGCCATCGCCATGGGTCACGAGCAACAGGCCCAGCGCTGGATGCAGTCGCTGCCGGCCAGCGACCTCGCCGATCCGGCGCAACGACAGCGTCTGTGGGAACTGGCACGCAAGACCGAAGACGTGCCCACCGTGCAGCGTCTGAGCAACGATCTGCAACGTCCTTGCCTGGAAACCGCCGAATGGCTGTCGCGGCAGGATCCGGAAGCGGCGCTCAAGCAACTGCGCAATTGCACGCCAACGGACGACCCACAAACCTGGCTGGTACTCGCCCAGCGCCTGCAAGCCACGGATCTGTTGCAAAGCACCCGTCTGCCGGAGCCTTGGGACAGCCGTCGGCAAACGCAGGTGCTCGACATCTGGCAGGAGCAAGGTCGCAGCGCCGAGGTCAACGCGTGGCTGGCCGGTCAGCAACAGACGCCCGATATCGTCAAGCGCCGAGCCGAACTGACACAGCGCATGGGGCGAATGATCGAAGCGCAAACCCTGTGGGAACTGCATTACCGGCAAACCGACAATCTGTCCTCGCTGAATCAGGCCACCTATCTGGCAGTGAATGCGGGTGATCGCGCGCATGCCCAACAGTTGCTGGAATCCGCGTTCGATCGTCATGGCGGGCGTTTGCCGGCGACGGCGTTGCAGCGTCTGGCCGGTTTGTATGCCGCAGCGCCCTCCACAACACCCGAGCAACAGCGGCGCATGGCGCTCCTGCTCAACCGGGTGGACGGTGCCACGCGCGGCCAACTGCTCGCGCAACTCGCGGAGACCGGCCAGTGCGACGCCGTGCAGCATGCCATCGGCATCCACCCGCAAGCGGCTGGCGATTACCGCGCGCTCGGTCGCTGCGCCATGCCTGATCGCCCGGGTGAGGCCGTCGTCTATTACCAGCAGGCTGAAAAACTCGGTGATCGCGGCAGTCGTCTGCCGCTGGCCTATGCCCTGGAAGCGGCCGGTGATTCTGCCGGTGCGCTGGCCATCTGGCGCAGCTTCCCGACCGCCGAACTCAGCGACAACGCGCGTCTGACAGCCAGTCGCAGCGCACTGAATGTCGGCGACAGCCAGACCGCAGAAACCTACTGGCAACAAAGCACCACTCGCGGCGCCAATGAGTGGGCCCTCGGCGCAGCCATCGCCGACGCACGGGGTGATCACGCCCAGGCACTGCAACGTCAGCGGCAGGCCCTGCAACAGGCTCCGGATGCCGGCCACTTCTACGCCGCATCGGTCACAGCGCAAAAGGCCGGGGACTTGCCGCAAAGCACTGCATGGCTGGCCGAAGCGGTACGCCACGAGCCGAACAACCCGCGTTATCGCGCCGACTACGGCATGCGTCTGGCCGGTGCCGAAACCCGCGAAGAGCGCGCCACGGCGATTCCGTATCTGCAACAGGCGACCCGGGATTTCCCCGAGGATTACCGCCTCGGCGAAACCCTGGCCTGGCGCTACGACGAAGTGGAAGACAGCGCCTCCGCACGCAAGGAACTGCGCCGGGTGATCGATCTGGAGCAGAACCCGGTGGCGGCGGATGACGAAGACGGCAGCATGGAGGCCCGCCGTTATCGCCAGCGCCGCGCCCATGAAACCTTGTCCCGGCGTGACAGCCGGACGATTGCCAGCACCTGGTCGCCGGCCGGGATCTCCACCAACGACTTCGTGCGACCGGACGACAGCAAAGGTTCACGCCGTCGCTCGGATTCGCAGAATGTGCAACTGGCAATATGGGACCACGCCCTGGGCGAAGAACCAAGCCGCGCCGGCAGCACGCTGTCGGTGTACGGACGTGTCTTGCTGGGCGGACAAGGTCGCTCCAGTTACGCCGAGTCCCTCGCCGCCGGTGTCGGCCTGCGCTACAAACCGTGGGGCACACAGAACATCAACTTCTACGGCGAGATCTACAAGCAGAGCCAGTTCGACGATGACGACAGTCACAGCCTGAGCCTCGGCCAGATGCTGGTGCCGGAAAAGCTGTTCGATCAGGTCAACGATCACCGCAAGGACGGCCACACCACCACTGATTACCTGCTGCGCGCCACCGCCTCATTCCTCGATCAGGGCCAGTACCGCAACGACTGGCGTGTCGACGAAAACGACTGGGACGAGCGTTTCCTGTACCTCGACGCCGCGTGGTGGACCAAGGCCGGCGATCACCAGTGGCTGTCGCGGTTCCAGCAAGGTCATGCATGGAAACTGCCGTTCAGCGGAGCCCAGACGATCATGCCTTACGGCTTCCTCGAATTTGCCAGCCAGGACCCGAGCAACGACTGGCGCCAGGACCTGCGCACCGGTGTCGGTCTGCGCTGGCAATGGTGGTACGACGAGGATCGCTACAACGCCTACCGTTCGAAACTGACGATTCGCACCGAATATCAACAGTCGCTGGGCGGCAATCTGTATGAAGGCGGCAACGGTGTGCTGCTGGGCGTGGAGTGGAATTTCTGATGGCTCGATGGATGCTGTGTTTGTGTTTGCTGATGAGCGCCACCGTCGCGAAGGCCGATGAGCGGCTGTTCTATCAGCCGCTGAATGTCGATGCCGGCCTGACGCAGGCGCAGTGGCAGAAGGTCTGGCAAGACACCGCGAAACAAGGCACGCGAACCGTGATCGTGCAGTGGACAGCCTATGGCGACTCGGACTTCGGCGGCGCCAATGGCTGGCTCGCCAACAGCTTGAAACTCGCTCAACGACAAGGTCTGCAACTGGTGCTCGGCCTGGCGATGGACCCGGCTTACTACAAGCGCATCGATGAACTGGACAGCGCCGGCCTCGGCGCCTACTGGCAGGCGCAACTGGGCCAGTCGCTCGCCCAGCAGCAGAAGCTGCGGCAGGACTGGAAGCTGCCGGTCAGCGGCTGGTATCTGCCGCTGGAACTGGATGACCTGCACTTTCTGGCGGCAGATCGACGGGCCACGCTTCAGCGTCAGTTGAAGGATTTCGCCACGAAGCTGGATGCGCCGCTGCATGTCAGCGCCTTCAGTGCCGGCAAGCTGGCTCCGGCGGTCAACGGCCAATGGCTGGGCGAATTGACGGCGGCGGGTGCGCAGGTCTGGTGGCAGGACGGCGCGGGCACCGGTCGTTTGTCACCGCTGGTGCGCAACGGTTACGCCAGTGCACTGCCCTGTTCCGTGGGGATCGTGCGCGAAGCCTTCCGGCAGGTCAGCCGCGAGGGCGAGCCCTTCCGTGCCGAACCGGCCAGCCCGGATGCGACCTCGACCGGCTGTCATCAGAACGCGGTGTTTTCCCTGCGCTATCGACCGTGGGGCTCGGTCATCCTCGACAACCAACGCAAGCATCCGGGCAGCAATGTACAAAACCATTGAAGACGAAGTCCTGAAGAAGACCGCACCCGCCGAACTGTGGAGCGAGTTCATCCAGCATGAATTCGAGCGGCTGCATTCGTTCTGCCTGTTGATCTACCTGGCGAGCATCGGCATCTGGCTCGCCTTCGACCTGATCGTCAGCTTCATCGGCAATCAGGGATTCACCTGGCGTTCGATGGTGTTCATCGCGGCCTTTGCGATTCTTGCTGTGGTGTTGATGTTCACCCGCAAGGCTCGACACTTCGACTGGCTGAACCTGACATTCGTGGTGATCATCACACTCGGCATCCGAATGGTGATCGACGGCCTGCCGCCGACCTTTCATGGCATCTGGCTGGTGCTCGCCGCAGCCACTACGTTGTACAGCGCCTCGGTACTGCCGCTCAGCCGCTGGTCGTTCTTCGGTGCCCAGGCCATCACCTGGCTGGTGCTCAATCCGTTCATGAACACCGGCATCGACCTGCTGGAACTCAAAGGCGTGATGACCATCGCCTACAGCGTTTTTCTCTGTGCTTTGACGATCTATACGTTTCTGAAGCTGCGCGAGGCCAAGCTCTACAACTACATCATGTCCAAGCTGTTGCTGGATCAGGCCTACAACGACACCCTCACCGAAATTCCCAACCGTCGCTCGTTCATGACCCGCGCCGGAAAAACCCTGCAAGCCGTGCCGCGTGAGCATGACCATTACCTGGCGATGATCGACATCGACAACTTCAAGAAAGTGAATGACGTCTACGGCCACGACATCGGCGATGAAGTGCTCAAGCGCATCGCGGCGGACATCAAAACCGTGATGTCACGCTTCGAATATGCCCGACTGGGTGGCGAGGAGTTTGCGATCTATCTGGCCGGTGTGCGCCGCGAGGATGTCGAGGCGCTGGCCGGGAAATTGTGCCGGGTGGTGCGTGAGCAACCGACCCGGCACCCGGTGACCATCAGCATCGGTCTGGCCCGGGTCGAAGATGGCGACACCCTGAACCAAGCCCTGATCAAGGCTGACGAAGCACTGTATGAGTCAAAGCATACCGGCAAGGACCGCTACACTTTTCATCAATGAGCCCGTCAGGCCTCACGCACAAGTAACACCCGTGTCACACGACGTTCTTCGACCGCCATCACGGTCATGCCCCAGCCTTCATGCTCCAGTCGATCGCCCTTCATCGGCAGGCGATCCAGCAGGCTCATCACCAGTCCGGCCAAGGTCTGATAATCCTCGGTCGGCTCGGCGCGAAAACCGGTGTGCTCGCGGATGCGGGTCAGGTTCAGCGCACCATTGACGATAAACCCGCCCTGCTCCTCGACCACGTCGGGGCCGGCGATCTCACTGGCGTCCGGTAGTTCGCCGGCAATCGATTCGAGAATGTCGGTCATGGTCAACACACCGACAAAGTCACCGAACTCGTTCACCACAAAGGCAATGTGGGTCGAGGCTGCACGCATTTGTTCCAGTGCATTGAGGATCGAATAGCTGTCCAGCAGATTGATGGTCTTGCGTGCCAGGTGTTCAAGGTTTGGCTCGTTGCCGGCCAGATATTCCTTGAGCAGTTCCTTCTTGTGCACGAAGCCCAGCGGCTCATCCACTGCGCCATTGCGAATCAGCGGCAAGCGCGAGTAGGACGAATGCATCAACCGCGTACGAATAGCCTCGGCGTCGTCCGCCAGATCAATGTGATCGACATCGGCGCGCACCGTCATCAAGGCGCGGATCGGTCGCTCGGCCAGTTGCAGCACGCCGCTGATCATCACCCGCTCGCGACGGTCGAACAGCTCCGCGCTCGGCGCTTCACCGTTGTCCAGCAAGTCGGAAATCTCCTCGCCGACCTCTTCCTCCGCCAGTTTGCGACCACCCAACAGACGCATCACCGCATGGGCCGTGCGCTCACGCATCGGGCGCAAGCCCTGCATCGAGCGCTTGCGACGAGCGCGGGCGATCTGGTTGAAGATCTCGATCAGGATCGAGAAACCAATGGCCGCGTACAGATAACCTTTCGGTATGTGGAAACCCAGGCCTTCAGCGGTCAGGGCAAAACCGATCATCATCAGGAAGCCCAGACACAGCATGATCACCGTCGGGTGGGCGTTGACGAAGCGGGTCAGCGGCTTGCTGGCCACGATCATCACACCAATGGACACGACCACCGCGATCATCATCACCGCCAGTTCATCGACCATGCCCACGGCAGTAATCACCGCGTCCAGGGAGAACACCGCGTCGAGCACGACGATCTGCGCCACGATCGGCCAGAACAGCGCATAAGCGGTGTTGGTCGAACGCTCGCCGATATGGCCTTCCAGCCGCTCGTGCAATTCCATGGTCGCCTTGAACAACAGGAACACACCACCGAACAGCATGATCAGGTCACGGCCGGAGAAGCTCTTGCCGAACACCTCGAACAAAGGTGCCGTGAGGGTGACCAGCCAGGAAATACTCGCCAGCAGGCCAAGACGCATGATCAGCGCCAGGCTCAAACCGATGATGCGTGCGCGGTCGCGCTGATGCGGCGGCAGTTTGTCCGCCAGGATCGCGATGAAAACCAGGTTGTCGATACCCAGTACCAGTTCCAGCACGATCAGTGTCAACAAGCCCAGCCACGCCGTGGGATCCGCTAACCATTCCATAATCTGTCTCTATCTCTCGTCAGTGAATTCAGGCTGCCGGACACGGCAAAGTGCGGCGCGAAAGCTCGAAGGCTGCGCCAACAACGATAGTCGGTAGTCGGTAGACCGGATGTTGCGAGTGCGTCAAGACCGCGCAATGGCGCGAGGGGAACGTTGTTTTTTTAGAAGAACTGGGAGGCTCCGAGAGGGTGTTCATGCAAATCCTGAATGAAAAAAGGCCTTGAAGCGTACAGGCTCTGATGACTTTTCCTACAGCTGGAAATCATTTCAAAATCTGTACGCCGCCTGCCTATCGCCGCTCTCGTCAGCATCGGCAGCCAACGGATGCGCAAGGGCTAACGCCCGGAAAACCGCAGGCGAGACAACTGACGCAGGTCGTCCTCGACGTAGTAGTCGTTGGTCCAGCTATCATCCGCCGCCAACGGCTGCACCTGCTTCAACGCCAGTTTTTTCGCGAAATAGCGAAAACGGTAATGCTCGTAGAACCGCAGCAGTTCCAGGCCATAACGGTCCGCCAGATCGGTGTCGCCGCGAATGATCAGGTAGTTCTCGTCATTCCCGTTGCTGGCGGAAGTACTGAGGTTGTGGCTGCCGCTGATGAGGGTCGGGCTGTCGCTGGTGAAGTCGGTGACTACCGCTTTGGTGTGCACCAGCAGGTTGCCTTTCTGGCCCTTCATGTTCTCCCGCAACCAGCCTTCCAGCCCGGTGTTGAGCAACGCGGTGGCGGCGAATTCGGCGGTTCGGTCGGCGTGAAACCCGGTGATGCGGCTGACCGTGTTTTGCAGGCCGTAACGCAGGATGTCGTCGTGGGGCTGGCCGAGCAACGCGTTGAGAATCGCGTCGGGCAAGGCGAAGGCGGTGACGAACAGCAGGTCTTTTTTCGCCCCCTCGATGATATCGACGAACTCCCGCAGATCCGCGCCGCCGGTACGCGGGGAGAACCCGGCGAACAGGGGTTGCGCCGGGTTCATCGGGTTGTGTTGGGTAATCCAGTCGCGGGTGGCGCCGACGTCTGCCGGCTCGGCCCAGATCTGCTCGAAGGTTTTCAAGTAACTCGTGCCGACCGCCGAATCGTCCAGCACATGCACCACGTTGGCCTGGCGGTACACGCCGTTGGCGGTGAAGTTGGTGCTGCCGCACAGCACCGCTTGCGGCTGACGCTCGCCGCCTCTGTCGAGGCGGCTGAGGACGATGAACTTGTTATGGAAAATATTGTGGGTGACCCGCCCGCGCTTGCTGCTCGCCGGCAGTTTCGCAAGGCTCGCTTCATTGATCGTGGTGTCTTCGTCGTCGGGCCGGGCGTGATACAGCACGCGCACCTGAACACCTCGATCGAACGCCGCGTTTACCGTGTCGACGATGGCTTGCAACTGGTATTCGTAGATCGCGATGTCCAGCGCCCACTGAGCGTCCACCGCTCGTTCGATAAAGCCTTGCAGGCGCCCGAGCAGACCGTTCTCCAGCCACTGACGCGCGGCATCGGGCCAGGCTTCGATGGGCAGGTTTTTGTTGGCACTGATCTGTGCGTCGAGATCGGGGAATTTGCGCTGAAACGCCTGGCTCGCTGCCACGGCACGGTTGAAGATCACGCCCTGACTGGCAGGATGACCGTCATCAGAACGGATCGTCAGCTCCAGCGCTTCGCCGAGTTGCGGCGCATCCGGCGTGCCATACGCCAGGTGCACGCGATAGTGGATCGTCATGCCTGGATTGACCGCGTAATCGGCCCAGCGAAATTTCTGCAACGGCGCCTTGTCGCTCGGCGTGGCGTGGAACTGCGCGAAGGTATGGGCCCTGCCGGGAAAGGTCAGGCTGTTGAACAGGAACAGCCACGGTTTGTCGCCCTGCTGCTTCTCGATGGCAAACCCCAGCAAGCCTTTGCGCCGGGGTTCGGCGAGGTCCATGGCGAGCAGCACGCCGTTGGTGCCGGCGTAGGCCTTGACGCGAAAATCGTCCTGCGGATTGGCGACCAGCACGCGCATGATTCACTCCCTGTGATTTGGCCTCACTGCAGCATAGCCCTCAGACCGACAATAACTCGTCGATATGCCGGTAATCCGCGTCCAGTGCGGTCGCCAATTGCCTTGCGCGCTTCAGGCGGATCGGCCCGCGCTCGATATCGATCAACAGGCCCGGACATGCGAGCGCCGGCAGTTGCGGCCAGTCTTTCAAACGGCCATCGGTGATCACCAGCAACCGTTGCTGTTCAGCGGGGAAACGCTTGCGCCGCACCGTCAGCCAATGCCCGGCTTCCGTCAACGCCGCCAACAATGGCGTGCCGCCTCCCGCACCCAATCCATCGAGCCACGCGCGCAAGCCGCTGGAGGCCTTCAGCCCTTGCACCTGCCATTTCGGCGCGGCGCCGCTTGCGGTCAGCAACGCAAGGCGCGCGCGCTGCCGGTAAGCGTCATCGAACAGTTGTGCGAGCACGCCCTTGGCATCGCTCAGCGCCTGATGACGACGGGTCGAGGCCGAGGCATCGACGATCACCAGCCACAGTTCATGGGGCGTGCGGGTACGCAGTTGAAACAGCAGATCCGCCCGGGTTTTCGGGCGGCCATTGAGCAAGGTTCCGGGCCAGTTCACCGAGCCACTGCGAGCGGCATGACGCTTGCCCTGGCGGCCGTTATCGAGGCGTCCGGCGCGGGGTCTGGCATTCGCCCCCGCGTCGGACCGGGGGCGAATGCCTAACGCTTTTTTTGTAGGTGTGGCGGCCAGGTAGGGACTTCGCGGCGTGCGCCGGTAGCCAGTGCCGGCGCCGGCATTTCTCCCCACTGGCCCTGCCCCTCGCTCGGCTCGGCGTTAGTGCCGGACGGCGATTGCGCCGGTGGCTGCGAGCTGGTCGAAGACTGTTCGCGACGACGATGACGCAATGCGAACTCAGCCACCGCATCGATATCCTGCTCGGCGATGGCGTCCGCACCGCGCCACGCCGCATGCGCCCGCGCGGCACGCAGCCAGACCAGATCGGCGCGCAAACCGTCGACGCCTGCCGCGAAGCAGCGCTCGGTGATCTGTGCCAGCGCCGCGTCATCCAGCGGGATGCCCGGTAAAACCTTGCGGGCGTTCTCGCAGCGCTGACGCAGAGCTTGCTGTTCAGCCTCCCACTGCGCACAGAACGCCTGCGGATCGCTGTCGAAATCCAGCCGACGACGAATGATCTGACCACGCTCGGCCGGCGCCGTGTGACCGCTCAGGGCGACGTTCAAACCAAAGCGATCCAGCAATTGCGGACGCAATTCACCCTCTTCCGGGTTCATCGTGCCGATCAATACGAACTTCGCCGAGTGCCGATGGGAAATGCCATCGCGCTCGATCAGGTTAGTGCCGCTGGCAGCCACATCGAGCAGCAAGTCCACCAGATGATCCGGCAGCAGATTCACTTCATCGACGTACAACACGCCGCCGTCAGCCTTCGCCAGAACGCCGGGAGAAAACTGCGCGCGACCGTCGTTCAACGCCGCGTCCAGATCCAGCGTGCCGACCAGTCGCTCTTCGGTGGCGCCCAACGGCAAGGTGACGAACTGACCGCTGGCCAGCAGATCCGCCAGACCCCGGGCGAGCGTCGACTTGGCCATGCCGCGCGGGCCTTCGATCAGCACGCCGCCGATCTTCGGGTCGATGGCCGTCAGGTACAGCGCCAGTTTCAGATCATCGGCGCCAACCACGGCGGAGAGCGGGAAATGCGAAATGTCGGTCATGTTCAGTCTCAGCTCTCTTCTTCTATGTCCAGCAGCAGGTTTTCCAGAGCTTCTTTGTAGGCGCCCGGTTCCTGCCACATCCCGCGCTGCTGCGCTTCGAGCATGCGTTCGGTCATGTCGCGCAGGGCGTGGGGATTATGCTCGCGCACGAACTCGCGGGTCGCCGGGTCCAGCAGATACGCATCGGCCAGCAAGGCGTACTGATGGTCGTCGATCAGTTGCGTGGTGGCGTCGAAGGCGAACAGGTTGTCGACCGTCGCCGCCAGTTCGAACGCGCCTTTATAGCCGTGGCGCTTGACCCCGTCGATCCATTTCGGATTCGCCGCCCTCGAGCGGATAACTCGGTTCAGTTCTTCCTTCAAGGTGCGGATCTTCGGCAGGTCCGGCTGACTGTGATCGCCGTGATAACTGGCCGCCGCTTCGCCGCGCAGGCTTTCCACGGCGGCGAGCATGCCGCCCTGGAACTGGTAATAGTCGTTGGAATCGAGCAGGTCATGCTCGCGGTTGTCCTGGTTTTGCAGCACGGCCTGCACCTGGCTCAGGCGCTGGACGAATTGCTCGCGGGCGGCAGTGCCTTCGTCGGAACCACCGTAAGCATAGGCGCCCCAGTTCAGGTAGACCTCGGCCAGATCTTCGCGGGTTTGCCACAGGCGACCATCGATGGCGCCCTGCACGCCCGCGCCATAGGCACCGGGCTTGGCACCGAAGATCCGCCAGCCAGCCTGACGTCGGGCAGCCTCTTCGTCCAGCCCGGACTGACGCAACGCCTCACGTTCGGCACGCACCTTGGCGGCCAACGGGTTGAGGTCGTCCGGCTCGTCCAGTTCGGCCACGGCTTGCACGGCGGCGTCGAACAGGCGGATCAGGTTGGCGAACGCATCGCGGAAAAATCCGGAGACCCGCAGCGTGACATCGACCCGAGGCCGGTCGAGCAGGCTCAGCGGCAGAATCTCGAAATCATCGACGCGCTGACTGCCGGTGGCCCATACCGGGCGCACGCCCATCAGCGCCATGGCCTGGGCGATGTCGTCACCGCCGGTACGCATGGTCGCGGTGCCCCACACCGACAGGCCGAGCTGGCGCAGGTGATCGCCGTGATCCTGCAGGTGTCGCTCGAGAATCATGGTCGCGGACTGGAAGCCGATTCGCCAGGCGGTGGTGGTCGGCAGGTTGCGCACGTCCACGGAGTAAAAATTGCGCCCGGTGGGCAGCACATCGAGGCGACCGCGACTTGGCGCGCCGCTCGGGCCGGCCGGGACGAAGCGGCCGCTCAGGGCATCAAGCAGGCCACGCATTTCGGCCGGGCCGCAGGCGTCGAGGCGTGGGGCGATCACTTCGCGGAGGTTGTCGAGGATTGCACCGACTTCAACCCAGCGCGGCTCGCTCCCACAGGGGGATGGCAGTGACTGGGAGATCAGTTGGGTGGCGAACAGCTCCAGACGTTCGCGAGTATCCCCCGCCGTACGCCAGACTTCATCGCTCAGCGATTGCAATTCCATTGGGCGCGGGCCGGTCCAGGAATCAGCCAGTGCACAATCCAGCGGATCGAACCCCAACTGAAACGCTTTCGCCAACGCCCGCAACAAACTCGATTGCGCGCCTTTGCCATCGCCACGCGGAATCCGCAGCAACGCCAGCAACGTGTCGATGCGCAGCCGACCACTCGGCGACTCTCCAAAGATGTGCAGACCATCGCGGATCTGCGACTCCTTCAAATCACACAGATAAGTATCCAGACGCGGCAGCCAGATCGCCGCATCGGCATCGCTGTCGAGGGCTTCGTCGAGTTGCAGCTCGCGGTCGATCTGCGTGTCACGCACCAGTTGCAGAATATCGCGCTGCAATTCCCGGGCGCGGCGCGGATCGAGCAACTGAGCTTCGTAATACTCGTCTGCCAACAGCTCCAGATTACGCAGCGGACCATAGGTTTCGGCGCGAGTCAGCGGCGGCATCAGGTGGTCGATGATCACCGCCTGAGTGCGACGTTTGGCCTGGGCGCCCTCGCCCGGATCGTTGACGATAAACGGATAGATGTTCGGCAGTGGCCCGAGCAGCGCGTCCGGCCAGCAGTTCTCCGACAGACCCACGCCTTTGCCGGGCAGCCATTCGAGGTTGCCGTGCTTGCCGACGTGGATCACGCCGTGGGCGCCGTAGGTCTGGCGCAGCCAGAAATAGAACGCGAGGTACGCATGCGGCGGCACCAGATCCGGGTCGTGATACACCGCGCTCGGATCGACCTGATAACCCCGCGCCGGTTGAATGCCGACGAAAGTCAGGCCGAAACGCAAGCCAGCGATCATCATCCGCCCGTCCCGGCACATCGGATCGTTTTGCGGCGAACCCCAGCGCTCCAGCACTGCCGCGCGATTGGCTTCTGGCAGCGCATTGAACATCGTCAGGTAATCATTCATCGCCAGGCTTTGCTGGCATGGGCGCTGATCGAGGGTGTCGAGGTCATTGCTGACGCCACCCAGCAATTGCCGGATCAGTTCGGTGCCGCTGTCCGGCAGTTCGGCGGGCAGCGGATAACCTTCGGCCTGTAGCGCCCGCAGGATATTCAGCGCGGCAGCCGGCGTGTCGAGGCCGACGCCGTTGCCGATGCGTCCGTCCCGGGTCGGGTAGTTGGCGAGGATCAGCGCGATGCGCTTTTCAGCGTTCGGCACCCGCGCCAGATCGACCCAGCGTCGCGCCAGTTCGGCGACGAAATCCATGCGCTCGGGTTGGGCCCGATAACACACCACGTCGGACTGACTGCGCTCGCTGCGCCAGGCCAGATCCTTGAAGCTGATCGGCCGACTGATAATCCGGCCGTCCAGTTCCGGCAAGGCGATGTGCATCGCCAGATCCCGGGGGCCGAGGCCCTGCTCGCTCTCGCGCCAGCCAGGCTCGTTGTCTTGGGCGCAAATCGCCTGGATCACCGGAATGTTGCGACGGAACGGCCGCAGATGCGGCGCTTCCGGGCTGGACTGGGCGAAACCAGTGGTGTTCAGAATCACCGAGGCCTCGACTTCATCCAGCCAGTCCTCGACCACCGACAGGCAGCCAGGCTCTTTCAAACTGGCCACGGCAATCGGCAGCGGATTGAGTCCGGCCGCCTGAAGCCGTTGGCAGAACACGTCGATAAACGCCGTGTTCGCCGCTTGCAAATGCGAGCGATAAAACAACACCGCCGACACCGGTTGACCGGGCAGCCAATCGGCTTGCCAGTCACTCAGTGCGGCGGTGTTTTTGTTCGGATGATATATCGCCGTGCGCGGCAGCGTTTGCGGCTCGCCCCACACGTAATCCCGCGCCAGCCAGCGATTGGCCAGGCAACGGAAAAAGTCCAGCGCATTGTCCATGCCGCCCTGACGCAGAAACTGCCAGAGCCGGTCGCGATCCTCGGCGCCCACGGTGCTCAAGTCGCTGAGTTCCGGGTCGGGACGGTCATCGCCCGGCACCAGAATCAACTGCACGCCACGTTCGGACAACTCGACCAGCCGCTCGACGCCATAACGCCAATAAGCGATGCCGCCGTGCAGCGAAATCAGAATGACCTTGGCGTGACGCAGCACCTCATCGACGTACAGGTCGACCGACGCATGGTTCTGCACCTGCATCGGGTTGGCCAGCCGCACGCTCGGGTAATCCTCGGGCAGTTGCTGCGCGGCCTCGGCGAGCAGCGCCAGGCTGGAATCGCCGCTGCACAGGATCACCAGCTCGGCGGGGGTTTGTCCAAGGTCGGCAATGTTGTCATCCGACACGAAACCGCCGGGCTGGGTCCTGAGCAGGTGCATGGCTTAAACGCTGAGCGCGGCGCGCAGTTGCGCTTCGAGTTGAGCGGCATCCAGTTCCTGACCGATCAACACCAGACGCGTCACGCGCGCCTCATCGGCGCCCCACTGACGGTCGAAGTGCTTGTCGAAACGAGTGCCCACGCCCTGGATCAGCAAGCGCATCGGCTTGTTCGGGATCGCCGCGAAGCCTTTGACTCGCAGGATGCCGTGCTGAACCACCAGTTGCGTCAATGCGTCGAGCAGCAGGCTTTCGTCGGCTTGCGGCAGCTCGATGGAAATCGAATCGAAGGCGTCGTGATCGTGGTCATCATGATCGTCATCGCCTTCACCGTGGTGGTGATCGTGATGGCTGTGCCGGCTGTCGATGTGTTCTTCGGATCCGGCACCGAGGCCGATCAGCACGTCCAGCGGCAGACGACCATTGCTGGCTTCGATGATTTTCACGGCCGGCGGCAGTTCTTCAGCGACTTCCAGACGGACGCGCGCGAGGTCTTCAGGGCTGGTCTGGTCGGCCTTGTTGAGAATCACCAGGTCGGCGCTGGCCAGTTGGTCGGCGAACAGCTCGTGCAGCGGCGATTCGTGGTCCAGGTTCGGATCGAGTTTGCGCTGGGCGTCGACCTGATCCGGGAACGCGGCGAAGGTGCCAGCGGCCACGGCCGGGCTGTCGACCACGGTGATCACCGCGTCAACGGTGCAGGCGCTGCGGATTTCCGGCCACTGGAAGGCTTGCACCAGCGGCTTTGGCAGGGCCAGGCCCGAGGTTTCGATCAGGATGTGGTCGAGGTCGCCGCGACGGGCCACCAGTTCGCGCATCACCGGGAAGAACTCTTCCTGCACCGTGCAGCACAGGCAACCGTTGGCCAGTTCGTAGACGCGGCCGGTGGCTTCTTCTTCGGTGCAGCCGATGGTGCATTGCTTGAGGATTTCACCGTCGATGCCCAGCTCGCCGAACTCGTTGACGATCACCGCGATGCGGCGGCCCTGGGCGTTGTCGAGCATGTGCCGCAGCAAGGTGGTTTTGCCCGAGCCGAGGAAGCCAGTGACGATGGTGACGGGGAGTTTGGCCAGTGTTTTCATCGGATGCCCTTTGGCAAGGTGGCGGGCATACGGGACGAGACCGGCAACGCGAGTGCGTGCCTGGAGAGTTCGCCACCGGATCACCCCGCCCGGTTGAAAGTGAGAATCTGTGACGAGGCAGGTCTCCTGGCTGACGGTGTTCGGGCCTTGGCCCGGTATTCGCTGCGCCTTCCCGCTGGCTCTGGATGGAGTTGGCAGTGGCGTGGCAGCGAACAGCACCGTTCACAGTTGCGGGGGCAGCCGCGGCTTGGACCGCGTTCCCTTCTTAGCTTCGGCGTGGGCCGAAGAACCTCGAAAGCGCAAGGCTACGCATGGGTTGGTTGTGGGTCAATGGGCGGTGCTTTTCGGATTTGGGTGTATATCCGTTGCTGCGGTAACGGCTTCTTAGGGTTCCGCCCTTACGGCGGGTCACTTTTGGCAAACGCCCCAAAAGTAACCAAAAGGTCTCTAACCCTGACGTACGGCCCCTCGCTGAGGCTCGGGGTTCCTTCGCTCCGGGATTGATCCGGGGGCATCGCCTACGGTTTGCTTCGCTGCACCTCCTCTCGATGCATGCGGCT